>NZ_JBQHXU010000004.1:0-376077 GCF_052063305.1 Gracilibacillus sp. HCP3S3_G5_2
CTTAAATTAAGGGTCCATTTTTGCTTCGAAGCTTTGGACACCTCGTATGATACCAAGAGGGCTCTTTTTGTTTCAATCCTCAAATTTCTTCATTACAGGAATGCTCCTATTTTATCTTTATAGCTTGTCCCACTCTAAGTAATCTTCATGTTCTTTTTCTTCTTGGTACTTTTTATAGCTGTAATACAATACGACTAGCGCGACCACACCGATTAACGCTGGTATGTTTGACAATGACATCGATACACCAATTAAGATGACAATGCCCCATCCGACTTTCTGTCCGGTAGTTTCTGCTAAGATAAACTGTTTCACACCATAATAAGCAATCACCACACTAATCAAGAGCAGAATCATCGGACCGAGATTTGCTAACAAAACAATTGAGGCAATTACTGCTAAACTGATAAGTAAAAATGTTTTCACATGCGTTCCCTCCTTCCATGTCTTTATGATAGCTTGTCTCATTGATTTGGGTAATGGGCTGCGGATATATTTTAGACTAAGTCTGGAGGCGTATGATTGAATAGGACTGGTTGCTGTTACCTCAAAAAACCACCTTCCAGCAATGGAAGGTGGTTAGACTGACTATATTTCTTTTATATCAAAAGAAATAACACGTTCTGTTGTCGGGTTATAGACTACTGTTCCTCGTACAGTTATGCGCTCTTGCGTATTTTGCAAGTGAAAATCATATACTTCTCTTACCCGATTTTCGCCTAGCTGTGTTTTTTCTACAAAGCTATAATCCGTCACATTATAGTTGGGATACGCTACTTGTGTTACTTCCAATAAATATTTGCCCCATTTAACTTGTTCTAATTCTGGAGATGGTTCAAATTGGATGGAAATTACACCAACAGATGGATTTACGCCTAATGCTTCGAATGCTCTGCGATGTAAATTCAAGCGTGTTTCTGGAGCATTAGGGACTGTATCAACGACTGTCACGATTACTTCCCGCAAATTTTGTGGGTTTCTCACTTTAATTGTTTGACCACATTGATATGGTGAATTGCTGCTGACTGCTACTGTCATATACTGATTATGAGACCATGGTATATTACATTGTGTTACATTCCCACCTTCTGTCCAAGTTGCCTGCCCGTTGATTAAATTCTGACGGATAACGTTAGGATACGGTTGATAATACGGATAACCGTAATGGTAATAATGATGCATCATTTTTCCTCCTAAACATTTACTCAAGATATTCTATGAAAGCATAGGCTAAAGTTGTGCAAATAGAAAATGAAGTAGGCTTTTTATCCATCAGCTTCGGAGAACTTGGATGTCGTCAATGATACTAGTAAATCTCGATTTTAAAGAACAAATCTTGTTGCTCACCCCCGTGATTTGTTGATTATCTCCGTTTATTAAACAAATCTTGTTGCTCGCACTTATGGTTTGTTTATTATCTGGGTATCACCCGATGTCACAGACCCTATATGTCTTTACATTATTACACACAAAAAAAGAGCCTTATTACAGACTCTTTAAAAATGACATATAATATATAATTGCCGTTAACTAATCTTCCATAATGGTACTTTTTTTACTTCATAACCACCATGCTGTTTTAGGTAAACAGGTAAATCACCATGGTAAATTAATTCCAATGCTTGCCACTCTTTTAAATCTTGCGGTTTTATTAGACACGCTGGTCTCTCATCAACATAAATACCTGCTTCTTTCAAGATCGTTACTACAAACTCGGAACAGAAATAAGCATGCTCCCGATGTAGTTCCATGTTAAAGAGGACACCGAATAATCCCAATAAATTGTAATGATAGCGGTTTGTTTCTGCTTCCATCTCTCTTATTCGTTGCTTTAGCAGATAATATGTATCCTCTGTTACTGTTAATTGATAAATGGCACATTGGGACTGGCTGAAAAAAGGAGTACGTAGATTTTCTCTAACAAATCCACCGATCCATGGATTATATGGATTTTTCCTCCCAAAGCTATATACTTCCGTTAAAGATAAATCAAATGCAATAGAAGCATGGTTTAATGTAGATTTGGTACACAGGTTAATGAGGCGAGATAAAACAGTTCCTGTGTCTGTGAAAACTAGATAAATATTTTTCATCTTCACCTGCCCCTCCTTCCATTTCTATATGATAGCTTGTTTTTATATAGTGGGTAATGGGCTGTGGATATATTTCCAAATAGGTCTCAAGATGTATAAAAAAATACAATGATACATAAATTTAACTATAGTATAATTTCCATTAATGCGCAATAGTGGATTATAGAGCCCTCTGATTGCTTTATTTTCGAAAAAAAAGTGGCAGTCTGAAACTGCCACTTTACTTATTCTTCAATTTCGCAAGGGCATCTGCTAAGGCTGTGTTAGCAAATCCATCGTCTTGCTGTTTTAGATATTTATTTACGTCTCGTTTCGTTGCTTTATTTTTACCTTGTTTTTCTTTTCGCTTTTGGAAGGAGGATAATTTTTCGCGATATCCACATACACAGGAAAAGGTTTGCCCTTCTCCTTGTCCACGCAGTTCCATTTTTTTATGGCAGTTTGGACAACGAGCATTGGTTTTCTTCGCAATTGGTTTCCTTTCCCCACACTCACGATCTTGACAAACCAACATACGACCTTTTTTTCCGTTTACTTCCAACATTAGCTTGCCACATTTCGGACATTTGGTACCAGTCATATTATCGTGTTTATAGGTTGCTTTCGTTGATTTAACTTGATCGACAATTTCCTTTGTATAGCCTTTAATTTCATTGATAAATTCTATCTTCTTCAACTGACCATTGGCAATCTGAGTTAGCTTTTTCTCCCATTCTGCCGTTAATAATGGAGAACGTAGATCAGCAGGTACGAGATCGAGCAATTGTTTACCTTTTGAGGTAAGATATAGATATTTTCCTTTTTTCTCGATATAAAAAGTATTAAATAACTTCTCAATAATATCTGCTCTAGTGGCAACAGTACCTAGCCCACCAGTTACTTGTAATGTCTTCGTTGCGTGTTTTTCCTTTTTCGTTAAAAACTTCGCCGGACTTTCCATTGCCTGCAATAAGGTACCTTCAGTCAATCTCTCCGGTGGTTTCGTTTCGCCTTCAACCAATGTTACCATGGGGTTCTTCCACACATGCTGATCATGTATATTACTGATTTTCTGTTCCTCATTCTCTTCGTCTTCATCATGGTAAACTGCTTTAAAGCCTTGATCGATTACATCTTTACCTGTAGCAGTGAATGTCTCGCCTACGATTTCTGCCGTTAGCTGAATATGTTGATATTGAAAAGGTGGTAGCAGCACAGCTAAAAAACGTTTGATAACTAAATCATAAATTTTTAATTCTTGATCAGATAGCTTCGATAAATAAACCGGTTCTTCTGTCGGAATAATAGCATGGTGATCAGAAACCTTGGCATTGTCAACAAATGATGGATGAGCTTTAATCGATCGTTTTTTTATTTGGTTTGCAGCTTTCGCATATGGACCAATCCCACAGCTTGCTACCCTCTCCTTTAGCGTAGGGACAATATCTGTGGATATATATTTAGAATCGGTTCGTGGGTAGGTCAAAATTTTATGCTGTTCATAAAGCTTCTGCATAATCGATAATGTTTGTTTTCCAGAAAAACCAAAAATACGGTTTGCGTCCCTTTGCAGATCTGTTAAATCATAAAGGGTTGGTGCATAACGTTTTTTATTCTTTTTATCAATTTTAGTTACAGTTAATTCTTTGTTTTGCATTCGGGATTGCAACTCTTTAGCCTTGGATTGATCAAAAATTCTTGTTTCTCCTTTTTGATTTTGCCAAGTAAGCGTGATGCCCTCCGGTGTTCGTGCTTTTAGTTGATAATATGCTTGCGGCTTGAACTGCTTAATTTCTTCTTCTCTTGAGGCTATCATCGCAAGAGTAGGCGTTTGTACACGTCCACTTGATAATTGTGCATTAAATTTCGTTGTTAATGCTCGTGTTGCGTTTAAGCCGACATACCAATCTGCTTCTGATCGGGCAACAGCTGATGCATAAAGGTTGTCGTATTGCTTGGCCGGTTTTAAATGTTGAAACCCTTGTTTAATAGCTTGATCTGTTACAGAAGAAATCCACAATCTTTTTACCGGTTTGTTGATACGGGCTTTGTCTAAAATCCAACGCGCCACTAATTCTCCTTCTCTTCCAGCATCAGTAGCAATGACTACTTCCCCTACGTCTCCCCGATTCAACTGGCTTTTTACGGCATTGAATTGTTTGCTTGTTTGCTTCATCACAACCGTTTTTAGCTTATTAGGGATCATTGGTAAATCTTCCAGTTTCCATGTTTTATATTTATCATCATAAACTTCGGGGTCAGCTAGTGTTACTAAATGTCCTAACGCCCATGTAACAATATATTTTGGACCTTCTAAGTATCCATTTCCCTTTTTATTAGACTGTAATACTCGTGCGATGTCTCGAGCTACAGATGGTTTTTCGGCTAATACTACCGTTTTTTTCATGAAGGAACATCCTTTCAATTCACAAATTCCTAACCATTTTGTGTCAAGTAAGCTCTGTTAGGAGGTACAAACATCTTATCATACTTAAAAGGGGACGTATAGCATCAATCATGCAGCTTTCATTCGAAAAAAAGGTGCTGCATCCTTTTTCGGATCAGTCACCTTTTTCACAAACTTAACATTCACTTAAGCTATAATGAGAACCGCTTATTGTTTAAATTGTCCTAACATTAAATATCGATATCCTGTGGCAAAAATAACTGAACAGCATCCGTGATTATTTCAATTAGGCTAAACCTTTCCAGTGGCAAAATGTGATATTCGTTCGCAATAAATAAAATGTAAGCTACTGTTAATAGGGAGAAATACAGTACCCACTCTTTTTTATTTTGTTTTTTCCATAAACGTTTGGCATCAATACCTATAAGCAGGATAAATATCACTGTTAATACGGCAATCCACATATTGGTTATCCTTTCATTCCATTTGCGTTTTAGTTGGTTCAATAATTAATCCCGATCTTCGTATGTTGGAAGTCACTTGGATCTCAAAATGAACTTTTGCAAGAAGCTCTTCTGGTTGATCCTTCAACTTATTCCAGTCTTCAGGATAATTGCGTCTTAATTTCTGGCCAATTCCATAAATATCAGCATTCATTTCTTTTGCTGTCTCAAATTCATCCTCAATATACGAGGTAATTACTTCAGCTATTTCCTCCTCCGTCTGCTCTAACCTTTCTCTTTCCATGAGAGCTGATGGACATGTCTGATCTGAAAGGTTACCTTCCATCAGTATATTCACTTTATACCTTATTTCCTCATTCTCGACAATAATCTCGTCATCACTCTCAAAGTCAGTAGTCTGAAAAGCAAAATATTCTTCCTCCTGCCCAGGACATGTCCCTTCTAAAATGAAGTAATTATAATTGTTTTTCAGTAGTTCTGTCCCCGCTATTTCTGGTCCCTCAATATAACCCACTACTTTATCCTCTTTAAAGACAGCTATCTCATTTACCTCATATGCTTCCACTTCTCCTCTTATCTCTTTAGGCTCGATCACATCAAGGGAAGCATCAATTCCCGGAGTAGTAAGTACAGTAGTAAAGTCGCGAAGCTTTACCTGCCGTGCAATAATTTGCCGTTGTTCAGCAGTATCTAAAAGATCACTCATCGCTTTGGACGGAATACTTCCAAGTTCTACTTGCTGGTTCAGTAAATCTTGGGCACTACCACGCGTTACCACCATATAGGAAGCAGATCGGCTATCTCTATCACGTTCAAACCACGTGATAATCGGGGAAACACCCTCTTTTGCTAAGCTCTCACTCAAAATAATTATTTGAAGATGTGACCAATATAGCCGACGTGGCGAAAGCTTGTTCAAATTTTTAATCGCACTCATTACCGTTTCTCCTTGGGCAGTTACACTCCATGTTGGTAATTCCGTTCCCTGTGCGTCATTTTCTTGTGGTTTGATCACTTGAGCTGTTATTTCATAAATGGGGATTTCCGCCTCCACTTTATCAATTCCTACCCCTATTACCACCGCGATATTATTTAATTCTTTCTTATCCCAGCAACCACTTAAAAGAATGATACAAATAAATAGTAAAACAAATCTAATTATTTTCACTTTTTTGTCTCCTCTTTAAATGATCATTATCTCGCGATTCTGACATTCTTTTTTTATTTTCACCTGCTACCTGATCTGGTCTTTCCTTCATCATCCACCATGGTGTTCTAATAAATAAATCGCGCCAATTGTCATGATTAAACGGTACAATCGGCGTTAAATATGGTGCGCCAAAGGAGCGAAGTGTCGTTAAGTGGATATAGATAAATATCAATCCAAAAATTAGACCAAACGCCCCCAGAGAAGCAGATAATAATATAAGAGCAAACCTTAACAATCTTGCTGATATCGCCAAGTTATAAGATGGCGTCGTAAATGACGAAATGGCTGTTAGTGCAACTACTATAACAGTCGCTTCGCCAACAAGACCTGCTTCCACTGCTGCCTGCCCTAGAACCAATCCTCCAACGATAGATACCGCTGCACCTATTGTCTTAGGCAACCGGAGACCTGCCTCTCTTAATATTTCAAACGTTATCTCCATAATAATTACCTCAATAGCAATAGCAAACGGTACCCCTTCCCGTTGTCCTGTTAAGGCGATGATTAAGGGAGTGGGAATCATTTCCTGATGATAAGTAAGAAGCGCTACATAGAAACCTGGTAATATAATGGATAGTAAAAATGTAAATCCCCTTAGTATTTTAAGGAAACTGGCAAAATCGTATCGTTGATAATAATCTTCATTGGAAGTTAAAAACAATCCAATGGTTGCTGGTACCAATAAAACACCAGGTGTACCCTCGGTTAAAATCGCAATTCTACCCTCTAACAAACCAGCAGCAATACGATCTGGTCTTTCTGAGTTGAAAATGGTTGGGAATGGGGTATAACCATTCGGGTCCTCAATAATTTCTTCTAAATAAAGAGAATCCAAAATTCCATCTATTTCTATCTTTTCCAAACGTTTTTTTACTTCATTAAACATTTTAGGTTTCATCACCCCATTAATTCCGATAACTGCAACCGAAGTCTGGGATAACTCACCTATTTTCAACTCATGAATCTTTAATTTATGCGTATGGAGTCGTTTGCGGATTAATCCAATGTTTGTTTGCAATGATTCATTAAATGCTTCCCTTGGTCCTCGGACCACCGTTTCTACTTCCGACTCCGTCACTTGACGTCTCTCGCCCCCGGCAGTATCAAGTGCAATCCCCGTTTTCTGATTGTTGATTAAAACAAGTGAATATCCTTGTAATAAGTAGGTAAAAGCATCCTTTGTTGAAAATGCCTTTTGTTTTTTTATAGTAGAAAAACTGACTTCCTCTATGTTTAATTGTTTGGAAGGATGTTGATGATACATATCATTTAATTCACTAATGACATTTTCCTCAAGAGAATTTCTTTCCACTAAACTATCTATATACAAAATAGCTATTGGACCTTCCTCTCTGCCAATATAACGAATAGTTAAATCAGAACTATATCCAAATAGTTCTTTTATGATGGCAATATCCTTAGCTAAATTACCTTGAAAGAGCTGATTCTCGATTTTCTTTTTCTGGTTCTTTTTTAATGATGATTTTCTGCTCAACATAGATGGCTCAACCTCTTTTTGTCTGCTTAAATTGACTGATAATTAGTAAGAGTATTGGAATAAATAATCCAATAAATGTCGTAAAGTATGGATATATATGCATAAGGAATCGATATATCCCGATTAAGTCTTCACTAGTAATTAGCGAAAGAATTGCTAGCAAAGCAGCTGTAGGAATGACTAAAATCGGATAATCATCTAACTGAAATAATTGCGCCAAACCTACCACAATAGCATAAAAAAACAAGGTAACTTTCGAGAAAGACCCCATCGACCATAGTAAGACACCAATAATATCCAATCTTTGAAATTCTCCTATTTCTATATCTCGTAATGATTGGAAAGTCGGAAAATATAACCCCATCGCTCGCTCTTCTCCAAAAATCGTCACTACACCAGTAACCGGGCCAATAAACATAATAATTAAAATGATCATTGTTATGATGCTTAATCTCTTTAATCTGTTCTTATTTGTAATGTATGGAAAAATCATACCTAAAACAATGAAAGAACTGTACAGCGACGTTAAATTAAATGCTCCGAACATAACTGGTGTAAATCCCTCTTCCAACATAGGAAGTAAATTTCCATAGTCTTTATCTTTATGCGTTAAGATCGATGCCACAATTCCAATTGGTATCATCAACACAAGGAAAGTTTGATTCGTTCTTGCCAGAATTTCCAAGCGATTTCGAACCGCATATGTAGCAAGAATTAGCATAGCGATAAAATAAACCAAGATAGGTGTTCGAGGAGTAATCGCAGACGTGTAGAACTCACCAAACCCTCTCAATGATAAGCTTGCCTCATGGAAAAAATAAAAAAGAAATACAATTGCTATTAATTTACCAATCCATTTACCAAGAATAATTTGACAATATTCTATTAATGTATGTTCAGGATATCGCTGTGCTAATAACGAAATAACAAAACCGATCAGAACAGCCGGAAATATTGCGAGGACTACGGATAACCAGCTATCTCTACCAGCATGATTAATAATAACGGGTATAAATAATAGGTGACCTGTCACAGTAATACTAGCTATTCCTAGCATTAAAGCTTGGATTGATGAAATCCTTGAGTTTTCCATATATCCCCACCTCCACTACTAATCCGATTACTATCCATTATTCGCTGATAGAGACACATTTATGCAAATTTAATATAAGTGCGCGTGATTCTTGTTTTAATCCAGCCACTATAAGTTAATGCTATTACAAAAAAGATAGCACTAACAAAATAGCAGCCAACCACATGAAAACGGCTGAAATTTTATTTAACCATGTTAAAAAATGGCCAGACTTATCCAACTCTTTACTAAAGCGACCGAGCAGTCCTAACCCAAAAAACCATACCCACGATACCGTGATACAAGTTAAGGCGAAGATAAATTGTTCTTCTCCATCATATCTCAGTGAACTAGGTCCTATCACACCAATCGTATCTATCATTGCGTGTGGATTTAACATAGAAACTGATAAGGCAAATACTATTTGCTTTCTTATCGATAATGAGGCCTTTTCACTGTCTTTACTAGCAGCAACACCTGCTTTCCAAGTAACCGACCCCATATAGAATAAAAATATTATCCCTAAAACAATCAGCACATTCATCAACCAGACTAAATCTAACAAAATAAAGGAGACTCCATATACAGCTACCATAATAAGAACCGTGTCGCAAATCGATGCAGTGATAATGGCTGGCAGTATCCTCAAAAATGTTGGTTGGAGAACCCCTTGATTAAAAATAAATACATTCTGTACCCCAATTGGTAGAATTAATCCAAAAGATAAAATGAGTCCATGTATGATTGGTTCAAGCATCGAGACCATCCTTTGTTCGATATTGTTCAGCTGAACATATCCTATTTTAAGGGGAATTTTGCTAGCTTGTCTCCAACCATTTGGTTGGAAATTTTGCCAACCAAATCTTATAATAAAACCAATATCATTGGCTGGAAGGATGTAGAAATTGTGTTAACGATAAAATGGAAGCCTGATAGAAATTCAACGATACCTTTACATAAACAAATAACTGCTTTTATAAGGGAGCAAATTGCTAGTGGTGAATGGACAGTAGGAACTAGACTGCCATCCCAAAGAGAATTGGCACGACAATTCCATGTAAATAGAAGTACCATTGTTACAGCGCTTAATGAATTGGCAGCAGAAGGATTTATTGAGGGGAAAAGTGGAGGAGGCACAAAAGTAATAAATACAGCATGGAGCCAGTTAATGTCAACTCCCCCACCTGATTGGATTTCCTATGTAAAAGCTGGTCTTTATCAGCCAAATCTTCCAACTATTCAAGAAATTAATGAAGCGGAATTCAAACCAAATATGATACGTCTAGGGACAGGAGAATTGTCACCGGAACTAATCAATAACGACTTGATGCAACGTGTGCTCGAAAAACTACCTTGCAAAATAAAGTCATTCGGCTATGAAGAGCCTAAAGGCTTGTATGAGCTAAGAGAACAGGTTAGTAAGCATCTAAATCAGATTGGTATAAATGCTCCTCCTTCTTCCATCCTTATCGTCTCAGGTGCGTTACAAGCATTACAGCTAATAAGCATCGGCTTGCTACATAGAGGTTCCATTATACTAACGGAAAAACCATCCTATCTCCATTCTTTACATGTGTTTCAATCTGCAGGAATGCAGCTTTTTGGTATTCCATTAGATAGTGAGGGCGTTCGTGCCGATTTGATCTCTTCATATAAAAAACAATATACGCCCTCTTTTCTATACACGATTCCAACCTTTCAGAACCCGACCGGTATATTAATGAGTGAGGAGAGACGCAAACAGCTTCTTGCCATCTGTCAAAATGAGCAATTACCATTAATCGAAGATGATGTTTATCGTGATCTTTGGATAGATGAAAAGCCAGCACAACCAATAAAAGCGTATGATAATAATGGAATGGTATTATATTTAGGAAGTATGTCAAAAGCTTTGAGTCCTGGATTAAGAATTGGTTGGGTAGTTGGACCAGAAGCAGTTATTAATCGCTTAGCCGATATTAAGATGCAATCCGACTATGGCTCTAGTACACTCTCGCAATGGGCAGCATATGAATGGCTATCAAGTACATTATATCAAGACAATCTTTCATTGGTGCGGAGTGAATTGAAGAAGCGTCGTGATCTTACCTTAAACATTCTGGAAGCTCATTTTTCAGATATCGCGACTTGGGAAATTCCAAAAGGTGGGTTCTACATATGGGTTAAATTGCTGCCTTCTATCTCTATGAAGAAATTATTTGAAGATGGCTTATCACGAGGAATATTACTCAATCCAGGGAACATTTACCACAAACAATCAGATCAATATTTACGGATATCCTATTCTTTTGCATCACTTCACGATTTAGAATATGGTTTATCTCAACTGTCCGAAATTATCAGAAATGTTTAAAGGATTTCGACTTCCCTTTACTCAGCATCAAACACCGTAAGTAAAAAGAAGCCGTTTGCCAACCAATGACCTGTTTCTTCTGGCATTCTCTTATACATGAAATATGTTATCATATGGTAGTCTTATCTTAATTATATGTTGGAGTGAATAGCTTGCAAAAATTAACGAAAAAACATCTATATATATATTTGCTGATAGCTGTAGGTTTTATCGGCTCCATTATTTTTGTCCATCATAATCACGAGTTTTATGACAGACCAATTGCTAAAGTGACAGAAACAACTGAGACAGACAGAAATGAGGTAGTCGATCAATATGACAATCATGATCTGATCGTCACCCAACAAATAGTGGCTGAAATACAAAACGGCACCTACAAAGGAGAAACTATCGAGATAACGAATGAATATTCTGGTTCACAAGCGTTTGATCAAGCATTTGAACCAGGAGATGAAGCATTTATTTCTATCGATGAAGCTACATTTACAGGAACAATGGAAGACGTTAAACGGGATAAATATCTCATCCTTGTAGCATGGTTTTTTGTCCTTATATTATTAGCGGTTGGTAAGAAACAAGGCGCCTTATCCGTTGTCAGTTTAGCTGTTAATGCAGCTATTTTGTCATTCGCACTAGATATATATCTGCAAAATTCCGATATCAGTCTACTGATCATTTGCGGTATTAGTATTGTCCTTTTTACTGTCATATCGTTACTACTGGTCAATGGCTTCAATGAAAAAACATACACAGCGATTATTGCGACTCTACTTGGCACATTATGCTCGTTGTTGATTGCCTACCTCGCTTTATTTGTAACGGGCGAACAAGGGTTACGTTATGAAGAAATGTCGTTTCTCAGTAGAAATCCGCAAATTGTCTTTATGGCAGGATTGTTGATCGGTTCTCTTGGGGCGGTAATGGATGTTGCCATCACCATGTCTGCTTCTATTTTTGAACTATATGAAAAAAATAACAAGATAAAGTTAAAGGCACTCAAAGCCTCTGGCATAGATATTGGCAAAGATATTATGGGAACAATGACTAACATCTTATTTTTTGCCTATGTAAGTGGTTCAATCCCGATGCTACTCCTATATTTTAAAAATGCATCACCACTCGGTTTCACCTTATCCATGAACCTTTCTATCGAATTGGCACGGGCTTTAGCTGGTGGTATTGGTATTGTGCTCACTATTCCAATTGCTATCTATACGTCTATTTTCTTCATTAAAAGAAAGAAGGCTAGATTATGAATGTATTAATGTTATTGTCGGTCATATTATTTGCGTTAATGGCCATTGTCGGGGGAAAAAAAGGAATAAAATCGTTTATCGCATTATTTTTAAATTTCGGTATCCTTATCATAACGATTTTAATAATGAACGATCCAAACGCCAATCCAATTTGGTTAACTCTGCTGGCTTGTTCTTTGATTAGTGCAATCAGTCTTTTTTACATTAATGAAGTTAACAGTAAAACGACGATGGCTTTCTTTTCAACTATTGCAACGCTTGTCATCCTGTTATTTTTTATCATCGTTATCACTGAAAGATCAATGATCCAAGGCTTTGGAGAAGAAGAGTCGGAAGAATTAATGATCTTCTCTTTATTTATCGGAATTGATTTTGTAAAAGTCGCCGTTTCCGTTATCATTATGAGTACGATTGGAGCAATTGTCGATACAGCAATTTCTATTACTTCACCGATGCGTGAAATTTATTACCATAACCCATCAATTAGCAGAAAAGAGTTATTTCTGGCAGGCATACGCATTGGTAGGGATATATTGAATACAAGCACCAACACATTATTCTTCGCTTTTTTTGGAGGATATATGGGATTACTGATTTGGTTTAAAGATTTATCGTATTCATTTGGAGAAATTATTAATTCCAAGGTATTTAGTGACGAGATGATTACGATTTTCACAGCCGGAATGGGGGTTGCCCTTGTTATCCCGATCGCTTCTGCGATGACAGCTCATTATCTAGTGAGGATGAGTAATAAAAATCAAAACTAACGCTCACTCGTCTAGAGACTCCATCCTTCCATAGAAGCAGTTAGCCATTGATGCTTGCTTTTTATCATAGATTGTCCTTTTTTCAAGCATTGGCACTGCTTCCTTTCTCTAATTCTCTTAACTATCGATTTTGGTACAAACCAATCTGAGTAAGTCGACTAGCTTATTTTGTTATATTCAAGCATCATCTGCTCATAGTTAAGTGGGCCAAAGACGTAAAACTGAATAATGCCAGCAGAATCAATCATATAAGTAGTAGGAATCGGACGGATTTGATAGCGATCACCTACTAGATTTTCTTGATCTAATGGTATCGTAAAGGTTAAACCGTATTCTTCGACATACTGGTTGATATCCTCCAAATTGGTTTCAGTCTTCGTTAAATTAATCGCTAATATATTCATTCCAGTGTCTTGATAAAACCGTTGCATATCAGGCATTTCAGCTCGACACGGTGGACACCATGTAGCCCAAAAGTTAAGCATTACCGGCTCACCGCGGTAATCAGATAATTTTACCGTTTCTCCGTCCAATGTTTGCAATTCAAAATCTGGTGCCATATCCCCTATTTCCAAACCGATATTAACGGCCTCACTCTCCTTATTAGCTGTTATAACATCTACAACAGCCCAGCCGATCATTGCCAGTAACACAAAACTAATCACCCATTTTTTCATTTTATCCACCCCCCATTACGGTAATATATATATCCTAGTAATACAGCAATCATGACTAAAATGATATAAAAGATAATATGCGGTGAAAATTGGAAAATAGAAGCTTGTGTTATTATTTATAATAATGCCCAGCCGATCATAGTAATATGAGCAATGGATGAATGGTGATTTTTTATCACTGTAATAGAGGATAAACAGAAGAAAAGATTGAGTCTTACAGAAGGTTATACCGTGATAAAGAGAGTGGCCCTTAGATAAGAAAAACCGGGCAATCCTGCCCGGTCCTGATTTGATCATGCCACTCCAGTAGGGGGAACATGTCTTTTGACTAGAAAAGTACACTCAACAACGAGAAATATATATTTGATTCTTCTCTTATACAATTGGATCATTCTCTGAAGAAAACATATAATCTTTTGACCTTGCATAAATACTTTGAACGAGACCTAATGCAAGCATATTCGTAATTAGTGCACTTCCACCGTAACTAATAAACGGTAAAGCAATTCCTGTTACAGGCATTAAGCCAATTGTCATTCCAATATTTTGAAAGACCTGAAATGCAATAAGTGCCGTAATACCAACACATATATAAACACCGAATAAATCATTGGCTTTTAACGCAATGGTAATAATACGGTAAATCAATAAGAAATATAAAACAATTAACACACTTGCTCCAATAAACCCGAATTCTTCACCAATGACTGCAAAAATAAAATCGGTATGGGCTTCAGGCACTCGACCACTTTGCACCTGAAAACCTTGATTAAAGCCTGATCCTGTTAGCTGCCCCGCTCCAATACCCAGCATCGCTTGTCTTAATTGATAGCCAAAATCCATTGAGTATTCCGAAGGGTTAATCCAACTATAGATTCGACCTAATTGATGTGGCTTAAAAAATTTAGTTATCAACTCCTCGTGTTGAGAAAATAAATAGATTAGTAATATCGCACCGGATGTCAACACCGATATCACACAAGTGATCATTTTATTACTTATATTTGACATAAGTAATAAAACAAGTGCTGCCACCGCAATTAACAAGGCAGAACCCAAATCAGGCTGTCTAAGAATTAAAATAAACGGAATGGCCAGAAGCAAGGCCGTTTTTAAAACAAGCGGGATACTTTGGACAAACGTTAACTTTTCTTTGCCATATTTTTTATATATTGCTGCTAAATATATAACTAAAAAAAGCTTCATTAATTCAGATGGCTGGAGATCCATAAACCCAAGATCCATCCATCTTTGTGAACCATTCCGCTCGATACCAAAAAAACGGACATAAATAAGTAATAATATTCCTAAAACATATAAATAAACTGCCCACTTTTCAAGCAATTCGTAATCAAAGTAAGCAACAGCAATCATGATGGCAATACTGATGATGTACCAAATAAATTGTCTCCTGGCAAAATAAAGAGATTGTCCCTCCGTGTACTGCCCTGTCCCACTATAAACAGCGAACAGACTTATAATTAATAGCCCAGTTAAAATAATGATCATCAGATAGTCTAGTGTAGGTTTCTTCGCCATTTGCTTCTCCTTTGTCTTACTGCTTCATTGCTATAGATTGCATCACATACTGTATCACTAATGCATCGTCTAAATACCCTACCGGAAACAAATAATCCGGAATCATATCGATTGATGCAATAAAATAAAGCAGTGCGCTTCCCATCAATAAAAGCTCTTTTTTTGATGATTTTTTTTCTTTAAAAGTCTGATACATAATCTCTAACTCTTGTATATACGGACCTTGTCCACCAATTTCCGAAAGTTTTGTTTGGAATTGATGTAAAATAGTTGCTCGTCCTTCTTTTGTACTGCTTTCTTGCTGATATTTTTGTATATTTTCCTTTAATTGATCAGGTGTAAAATCTTCTACAGTGAGTTTCATTTCCTTTAAAAGAGCAAGAACAGATTGAAAGGATACTGGCTCTGTAGTCTCATTATTTTTGTCACTTACTAAATCTGATAAAGGGACGTTTAAGCTAAAAGAAATAGCTTTTAAATGCTCTAACGTTGCTTTTCGCTTTCCATTAATAATTCTAGAAATCGTTGAAACGTTAATCCCTGTCTCTTTAGCCAATTGACGCATACTTAAATTTTTTTCCCTTAATATAGCCTTTATTAACATTGAGTAATTACTTGACATGTTAGTACACCCTCTTAAAAAAGCGCGATTATAAATTACTTGACGCTTGATTAGGCATTTCCATTTAATACATTCAGTATTAAAAACCTATCATTAAAAATAAAGGAGTGTTGACAAATTGTCAACACTCCTTATGCTGGATGAACAGACTTTTCGCTAAAAATGACTTGATTGAACTAACAGATACATCTATCTATCGCTTAATAATTCCTATATAATAGGAATTATTAATAATGGATACATACATAGAAAATAAAAGGGGACAAAATATGAAAGCGATAACTTGGAAAGGGTTTAATATGGTGCTTATTGGTAACTTATGTATCGGAATTGCCGTTGCACTACTTAGACTTAGCGCGTTTGGAACAGATCCTTACTCAACATTAAATCTGGGAATTAGTGGGTTCCTAGGGATATCATTCGGGGTTTATCAATTGATATTTAACCCACTGTTACTAATAGTGGTATTCGTTTATTATCGAAGTTTAATCGGAATCGGAACTATTGTGAACATGGTAGGAATTGGCTTTATATCTGATTTTATCATCTTAGGCTACAGTTTCTTCTTTGATGATATGACTAACGTTGCCATTCGCATTGCCATGATGGCAATCGCGGTAATATTTACTAGTTTGGGTGTTGCTTTGTATATTACGCCTAATCTGGGAATCTCACCTTATGATGCGTTAGCCTTCGTCATTGTAAAGGTGTCCAATAACAAAATTGCTTTTCCAGTGGCGAGAATTACAACAGATATTTTATGTGTCGTCATCGGCTTTTCATTTGGAGCAATTGTCGGTATAGCGACCGTTATTTTGGCTTTTTTCACCGGTCCATTTATTCAATTTTTCCGCAAACGTGTAGCCGAGCCCATGCTCGCTCAGGGAAATACACCTACTGCAGTATCGCTTGCACCACACAAATAACTGAACAAGGGTCTCTGTTAAAAACAGAGACCCTTGTTCAGTAATGATAGAGGTTCATGTTGTTATTGATATTCCGGAAGCCAGTCACCATGCTCTTCAATCAAATCGTCACATAAAGCGATAATATCATCGATTGATAACTCTGCTGCGGTATGAGGATCAAGCAATGCTGCCTGATAAATCTTTTCTTTCTTCTTCGTTAATGCCGCTTCTATTGTTAACAGCTGTGTATTAATATTGGTTCTGTTCAGTGCAGCCAATTGTTCTGGTAAGGCTCCAACATAGGTAGGTGTTACTCCGTTGGCATCTACTAAACAAGGAACCTCCACTACAGCATTTTCTGGTAAATTGCTAATAAGCCCACCTGTATTCAGTACATTTCCACCAATTTTAAATGGCTGATTTGTTTCCATTGCTTCAATAATGTAAGAACCATATTCATGTGTACGTTCATGCTGCAGGTTTTGATCATTAACAAGGTCATCACGCATTTTTTTCCAGCCTTCAATTTGGTTCACACAGCGGCGCGGATACTCATCTAACGGAATATTATATTTATCAATTAATTCAGGATAGCTGCTTTTAATAAAATATGGATGGTATTCTGCATTATGTTCTGATGATTCAGTCACATAGTAACCAAACTTATCCATCAATTCATAGCGAACCATATCATCATGCTTTTCCTGTTGTTTTTGTTTGGCACGCTTTTTAATTTCTGGATAAAGATCTTCTCCATTTCTTGTAATTTCAAGCAACCATGCCATATGGTTAATACCAGCAATCTTCCATTGTACATTGTCTTTTGGCATTTCCAGAGAATCTAATAAATGACTAGCACAAACCTGAACACTATGGCATAATCCTACCGTTTTGATTCCTTCTTTCAACATAATATTAGTTAAAACAGCCATTGGATTAGTGTAGTTTAAAAACCATGCATCAGGACAAACTTCTTTCATATCACGAGCAAATTCTTGCATAACAGGAATTGTTCGTAAATTCCGAAAGATACCCCCTATTCCAAGTGTGTCTGCAATTGTTTGGCGTAATCCGTATTTTTTCGGAACTTCAAAATCAGTAATGGTACACGGATCATAGCCTCCAACTTGAATAGCATTAATTACATATTTCGCCTCTCTTAATGCTTCTTTACGGTCATGGTAAGCTTGTACTTTTATCTTCGAATTTAAGCTTTTCTTTAAATTGTTCAACATCATTTCTGAATCTCGCAAACGCTCGTGATCAATATCAAACAAAGCAAATTCAAAATGCTGTAAGGCATCAACTGTCATACAATCTCCTAAAAGATTTTTGGCAAAAACCGTACTTCCTGCTCCTAAAAACGTAATCTTAGACATCTTTATCCTCCTCATAATTCGCATTAAATTGCTATCACTTGATATTATGATATAAAGGATAGATACCGTTTACAATCGTAAATATTTTTGAAATAGGTAAAATATTGCTTTCGTCAATCCATAATTAAACGATCTACAGGCATCACATATTTGTTTTGGCGATAATTACTTGGACTCTCGTTAAGTAAATTTTTAAATACTTTACTGAAATAATTACTAGATGTATAACCTACTTCTTTCGCTATTTCTTCAATTGTCTTCTCATTATCTTGTAGTAGCTCTAAAGCGTGCTGGATACGCACTTTGGTTAAATACTGGATCGGCGTTTGCTTGACAGTATTAGCAAAGAGCCGAGTGAAGTGATATTTAGATAATTCAGAGATCGCTACAATATCATCTAATGAAATATCTTCTGCATAGTTTTCTTCTATAAAAGATACTGCCTTGGCAATGGCCATAGGCAAATGATGTGCTTGTTGCTGTTCATATTCAAGAAAATGAAGGCATTCCATTAAAAAAGAATATGCATAACCAGAGGCCTCATATCCATGGTTAATACCAGTCGTTTCTAATTTCTCCAGCATTCGAAATATATGTTTAATCGGCCTTGAACGCTGATGAAGGTGAAGAATTTGCCCATATTTTTCTTTTATCATGTGAAAATGGTGTAACGCTTCTCTGCCATAAAGCGTAATATAGATAAAGTCCCAATGAGTCGACTCTTCTGGTAAGTAATAACAATGATCACTGGGGATCTGGACGAAAAAAGCATCTCCTTTTGCTAATAGGTGAGTCTTTTCCCCGATCTTGATCGCTCCTTTACCATCTAGTGTATATTGAAATACAAGACGTCCTTCTTCTCCTCTTTCTAGTCCATTCCATCTATACGTATGCTCTGTACGGGATTCCTTTCCAATAGCATGAAGACCGGCGACACGTTCCTGATAGTCTCCTTTTAAGCGAAAACCATATGAATGGTGGCGAGAATAGTGTTTCATTTTAGCATTTCTCCAATCATTATTCAGTTGATTAATTCATAATATATGGTAAAATTGAATTTGTTTCAAAACTTTAGAACTATGAAGAAAGGAGGAATTACATATGTTATTAGCTGGTATACTTAAATTAGTTGGTGCAGGTTTAGAGTTTTTATTAGGAATACCTGTATTCGGCGGCGCTATTATTCTTTCATTATATTGGACGCCTCTTTTTATTATGTTAGTCTATCATATCGTAACATTAATTCTATCAAAAAGTAACAACGCTACAATATGGGGACCCGTAATAGGTATTGTGGCAAGCGTGCTTGGATTTATTCCAGGGCTTGGTATGGTGTTACATTGGGCTGCCTTCATTTGTCTGCTTGTTGACGGGATTGCCAATGTAAAAAATAAAGATAAAGAAGCTACAGAAACTAAAGAAGCATAATATGTTGCTTAACTTCTCTTATATTTCATTATGAGAGAAGTTTTTTTATGTTCATTAATATCTCAATGATTGACTTCCTAACCCAAATCGCTTAAGCTTGCTTTAAGATATGAGATAATGGAGGAATTATGGAGTATGCTACAAGCAACCAATGTTAGTTTACGTTACGGTGACAAAAAGTTATTCGAAGACGTTAATATTAAATTTACCGCAGGAAATTGTTATGGTTTGATCGGTGCCAACGGTGCTGGTAAATCTACGTTTCTTAAAATATTGTCTGGTGAAATCGAACCACAAACTGGTCATGTTTCACTTGGGAAAGATGAGCGCCTTGCCGTATTAAAACAGGATCACTTTGCCTACGAAGAACAGGAAGTATTAAAGACGGTTATCATGGGGCACTCTCGTCTATATGAAGTAATGCAGGAAAAGGATGCTATTTATGCTAAAGGGGAATTCACAGAAGAAGATGGCATGCGTGCAGCTGAATTAGAAGGTGAATTCGCCGAAATGAACGGCTGGGAAGCAGAATCTGATGCTGCTATCCTTCTAAAAGGTCTTGGAATTGGTGAAGAACTTCATACGAAAAAAATGGCTGATTTATCAGGTTCTGAAAAGGTAAAAGTATTACTTGCTCAAGCCTTGTTTGGTAATCCTGATATTTTATTATTAGATGAGCCGACCAACCACTTGGATATTCAAGCTATTCAATGGCTGGAAGAATTTTTAATCAACTTTGAAAATACCGTTATCGTTGTTTCACACGACCGTCACTTTTTAAATAAAGTGTGTACACATATTGCCGATGTCGATTATGGAAAAATTGAATTGTACGTAGGTAACTATGACTTCTGGTATGAATCAAGTCAACTAGCCTTACAAATGGCTAAAGATCAAAACAAGAAAAAAGAAGAGAAAATAAAAGAATTACAAAACTTTATTGCTCGATTTAGTGCCAATGCATCGAAATCAAAGCAGGCAACTTCTCGTAAAAAAATGCTCGATAACATTACACTGGATGATATTAAACCCTCTTCTCGTCGTTATCCGTATGTAGCCTTCCAACCTGGACGTGATATAGGAAACGATTTATTACGTGTAGAGGGGATTTCCAAAACAATTGACGGGGTAAAAGTTTTAGATAATGTAAGTTTTACATTAAAACCTTATGACAAAGTCGCATTTATCGGACCAAATGAACAAGCGAAATCAGTGTTATTCGATATCCTGATGGGTGAAATGGAACCAGATGAAGGAAACTATACATGGGGGGTTACCACTTCCCAATCATACTTCCCTAAAGATAACTCGGAATTCTTTGAAGGTAATGACATGACATTAGTAGAATGGCTGCGTCAATATTCACCAGAAGATCAAACCGAAACTTTCTTACGTGGATTCCTTGGTCGTATGTTATTCTCTGGAGAAGAAGCACTGAAAAAAGCAAATGTATTATCTGGTGGGGAAAAAGTACGTTGTATGTTATCAAAAATGATGTTATCGAATGCCAATGTGCTGGTATTAGATGAACCGACCAACCACTTGGACTTAGAATCAATCACTGCATTGAACAATGGTTTAATTAAGTTTAAAGGTTCGATTCTGTTCACATCTCATGACCATCAATTCATTAACAGTATCGCCAATCGCCTTATCGAGATTACACCTAAAGGAATTGTCGATAAAGAAATCAGTTACGATGAGTATGTAGCTGATCAGAAATTACAAAAAGAAATCCGTGCGATGTATGCATAAAATCAAGGCTATCTCATAAAGAGGTAGCCTTTTTAATAAAAAACAGCATTCTTATCCTATTTTTAGAATTCCTATCTTTTCTTTTATATTTCCCTTATTAAATTTACCAATCTATTATTTTTGTGTATGCTTATTAAATAGATACAAAAGTTTTGGAGGCGCTTTTATGAATAAGGGTATTTCTGTTTATATAACAATTGGTGAGTGGATTTTTAAGATCTTGCTATTAAATTTATATTGGTTTATCTTTTCGATACTAGGATTATTTGTAGCAGGAATTTTTCCAGCTACCGCAGCCTTGTTCGCAACAATTAGGCAAGATATTAAATCAGAAAATGATATCAAGCTGTTTCACGAATTTATTCACTATTACAAACAAGCGTTTATCCAATCTAATATCCTTGGCTATATACTGACAATTGCAGCTGCTATTTTACTGTTTAACATCCAAATCTTAGGTCGGTTAGACAGTTCACTATTAAACTCTACATTAATGGTGATGACATATATCTTGTTAGCCATTATTGCGCTTGTGGCTGTGTTCATTTTCCCGATCTATGTACATTACCAATTTTCCGTGCTTGGGTATATTAAATATTCTGCTATATTGGTTATTGGCAAGCCGCTACATGCCATAGCAATGCTCGCGTTAATTGCAGCGACTATTTACCTGTATTATTTAGTGCCAGGTTTTATACCTGCTTTGGGTGTTAGTTTACTAGCTTATATTATTATGCGGACGGCTTATTCCTTTTTTGCAACACCTGAACAATAGAATATGCTTAAGCAATCGTAAGAACCGCGGTATCAAGAGCTACATCTATTCCATCCGGTGAGAGAACGCACTCTGTTAACAAGTCCATCTCCATAAGTGACAGGGACTACCCCGAGTGATCGCAGGTAATCATGCTTGTATTCACTTGCGGGGCCGATGACGGTTGCTCCCCATGCTTGAGCCATTTGTACTGCGAAGGTGCCAACTCCCCCTGCTGCTGCGTGATTCAATCTTTGACGATAATAATCCACCATTCGACTTGGTGCATATCGATGAACCCGTATGTCAGCGAACCTATCAAATCGCATGGCTTGAAGATCGTTATCTAACCAAGGCAGCTTGTACATTTCGAGATTATGTTATTGATTATTTTAACGATTTTTATAATGAAATATATGATGGCATTTATTGGCGAGATATCTAAACTTATCTCGCCAACAGATTAACTTTATCTCGTAAGTAGACTAGTTTTATCCTTTAACTGAGCCAATTAATACACCTTTTTCAAAGTATTTCTGAATAAATGGATATAGAATTAATACAGGTAGTGAGGATACGATAATAATTCCGTATTTAACCTGATCGGCATAGCGCTGAGCATAACCTCCGCCAGTTCCCCCACTTCCGGCACCTTCCGCAAATACTTGGTTAGATAACAGGATATCCCTCAACACAATTTGCAGTGGCTGTAAATTGTAATCACGGATATAGATTAACCCTGTAAAAAAGTCGTTCCAATGATGTACTAGATAATAGAGCCCGATGACAGCTGTAACAGCTTTAGACAATGGCAATACAATCGTTGAGAAAAATTTAAAATGTGAACAGCCATCCATTGTTGCCGCTTCAAACATTTCATGTGGAATGTTGTTCTCAAAGAATGTTCTCGTAATAATTAAATTAAAGATATTCACGGTAACGGGATTAAAGATAAATACCCATGGTGTGTCTATTAAACTTAAATCTCTCATTAACATATAAGTTGGTATTAACCCACCATTAAAAAACATGGTGAAAATAAAGAAAAACATTAAGAACCTTCTTGCTCTGAATTCTTGTCGAGACAAAACATATGCTGCAGGTAATGTTAACAGTAAACTAACAGTTGTTCCGACAATAGCATAGAACAATGTATTCCGATAACCGATCCAAACCCTTGAATCAGCAAAAATTTGTTCGTATCCAAATAAACTAAACCCTTTTGGAGCAAAAAGTACTCTTCCAGTTGATACATAAGTGGGATCACTAATTGATGCAATCACAATAAAATAAATTGGATAGGCCACAATAAAAAATATTAACAAGCATATTGCGACAACGGTAACATCAAAGAGTAGATCTGTCGGCTTTTTATTTCTAATTCTATTCATTGTGATAGAAGGCATTACGCTTCCTCCTTCAAATTAATTGGAGCTATACTTACCACAAACTAATACGGGCAACTTTCTTCGCGATCGTATTGACAATAACCAGCATCGTGAAATTAATTAATGTATTGAATAAACCAATAGCGGCGGCATAGCTAAATTGATTGGAAACAATACCGGTTTTATAAACGTAGGTTTCAATTACTTCTGATATAGGTAAATTGAGAGAGTTTTGCATTAAGAATATTTTTTCAAAGCCAGTACTAATAATCGCACCCATATTAAGTATTAATAAAATGATAATGGTCGGAACAATTGCTGGTATTTCCACATTTCTAATAATTTGCCACTTATTCGCACCATCAATTTTTGCTGCATCATAAAGCTGCGGATCAACAGCAGACAAGGCTGCCAGATAAATAATACTGTTCCAACCGACATGTTGCCACACGTCTGATAATACATATATGGGAATAAAGGCGGAAACAGACGCCAACAAATTGCCTTCCACACCGAGCTTTGCTAGCAGCAAGCCAATAACCCCAGTATTAGGAGATAACATAACATTCAATAAACCTACCAAAACCACGATAGAAATAAAATGTGGCAAATAAACAGTTGTTTGTAATATTCGTTTTCCTCTTTTCCACCTGATTTGGTTTACTAATAATGCGAGGGCAATTGGTGCCGGAAAACCAACAACAATCGTCGTGATACTGATTAGTAATGTGTTACGGATCAGATCCCAAAAAAGGTGACTATTAATGAATTGTTCAAAATATTTAAACCCCGCCCATTCCCCACCTGTCAAACCAGCAGTGAAATCATATTCCCGAAATGCTAACTGAATACCGTACATTGGTATATAGTTAAATATAATTACACAGATGACTGCAGGTAGAATCATAATCCATAATTGATAGTCTCTTCTTAACGTATTAAAAACAGTAGCTTTTTTTACTTTAGGCAAAGCTTCAGTATTCGTTCCTTGGGAAAAGGACATGATATGACGCTCCTTTTGTTAGAGAGATATCAGCTTTCAACCGATATCCCTCCTTCTGATTTACTAGTTTAACTGTTCTTTATAATCATCATAGTAACGTTGAATAATCTCAATATTTGACGGTAAGCCTATCTGCTCAACCTGTTGTACATAGCTGTCCCATTCATTTTCAATACCACCTGTCGTTATCCATTCGCCAAACTTAGACATCGCAATGTTCATAAAGTCTGTGTTAACAAGTGTCATTTGATTATGATCCTCTTCTGAATATTTCAGCATCATTCCCGGAAATACATCATTCTCACGGTCAAGCGATTCGAACACAGCATTATACGGTGCCTGTTGTTCATCTACTGCCTGCATATCGACAGGTAATTCAACATCTAATTCATCTGATATAAACATTGGTCCGTTATCCGCCCAAGTAGAGGTCCACTTCCATGTTCCCGGATCCATTTCTTCATCTTCTGGTTCAAGGATTTTGTAGGAGTTATCACCAGTCTTTTCAATATTAGGTCCGATTGAACCAAATAAAATTTGCAAACTGACTTCAGGGTCATAAAGCTCATTGATAAACTTCATTGCCGCTTCTTTATTGCTTGTCATTGATGACATTTGAACAAAGTTAACACCAAAATTCAGTTCGTTATAGTCATAAGACCAGCTTACTTCCCCATCGTAGTCAGCAGAAGCCTTCATCGGATCAAACGATACGTATTGATCTGCAACACCTAAACCAAACCTGTCCGTTCTTTCCCAACCAAATGTATAACCTATTTTTGCTGTATCGCCTTCACCGCGAGCTAATGCTTGGTACTGTGAATAATCCTGTGTAAATGCTTCATCATTTATTAAACCGTTTTCATATAATTTATTTAAAAATGTTACAAATTCTTTATATCGCTCATCGATAAAAAAGTTCTTCACTTCACCATCTTCCAGAAAATAACCTTGACCACCACCACCAGTTACCGTCATTCCAAGGCCGCCAAGTAATACTGTTGGATGGAAGTATCCAAAGCCACCTTCCCCTACTGGCGCAAAATCCATTGGTATTTCATCGTTTGGATCACCATTACCATTGGCATCCTCTTCTTTAAACACCATTAATACATCAAACAATTCCTCCCAATTTGTCGGTACATCTAACCCCAGATTATCGAGCCATTGTTTATTAATGAATTGCATTGTGGCTGTTTCTGGCCAGAACTGCTGATATTTGGACAACCCATAGATCTCCCCATCGGTTTGTGTGGAAAGTATTTCTGTTTGAGGTTGTTCCTCAAACATCGCCTGAATATTTGGCCCATGCTCTTCAATTAATGGAGCAAGATTTTCAAATAACCCAGGGAATTGCGCAAAGTCAGCATCTGTAATCGCGTTCGGACCAATAATAATATCAGGAATATCACCACCTGCCAGCATCGCACCTTTCTTTTGGTCCCAATCAGCTGTAACCTCTTCCCATTTAATCTCCACACCTGCTCTTTCTTCTACTTCTGCTAACCATTCCATGTTTTCAAGCTCTTTGGTTAATGGATGCTTTGTGATCAGCCCAGTTAAAACGACCTTTCCATCTTCTGTTTCTTCTGGTTCACTACTTGTCTCATCATTACTACAAGCTGCTAACAATACCGTCAAACAAATGGTAATGAATAATAATACTTTGCTTTTCACACCTAATTCCCCCTAATTCGTTTTATACTTTGCTAGTAAACAAATTGGCACGCATACTTTAAGAACTAATCATCAATTGCAGCAACTAAAAACAAAGTGTTGAAAGCATTTATGATTGTCAAAAAAAGTGTAAGGTTACGGTTCGGCAGCAATCTGCAGGTGATCAATCACCTTGTCAATTTCAATCCACCGCCTCCTTCATTGACAACAAAAGTTATGATATCGCTTACAAATTTCCAATAAAAGTAACCAGTTAATCAACTTCTTGTTCGTACATATTTTAGAACTATTGCAATAGAACTTATTAACAGTATGCCACCATAAACAGATTGTGTGAATTCACTTTTTTATGAATACATATCTTTTTTTTAGATTTCATTTAGTGAGAGAAATTTATCCACATACCCCCATTTTGGTTAATAATGTGGATAACTGGAGCCAAGTAATTATTTACTCTTGTTTCTCTGTGAATGTGAACAGGTGCAATACGATATTGGTTATTTTTTTGAATTTGTGCTTACATATTTTCATTGAATGAATTACCTATTTAACCATATCAGTAATAACTGATTCTAGTGTCCATTTATTAGGAAAAGGAGAAAGCTGTTAAGAAGCAATAAAACAGGAGGATAAATTCCGCTGCAGAAATGGAGAAATCAAAATGGCTGTCCACAGTGTTAGGACAGCCATTTTGATTTTACTTCCGTTTTGATACTTGTGCCGATGCGATTAATTCACGTATGGTTTCACGATCATTTTTATATAATAAATCAACGATTTTACTTCCGACTACTACGCCATCACAATACTCAGTTAATGAGTGAACATGCTCTGGGCTTGAAACACCAAATCCCGCGAGTACAGGTACATCACTTTTTTCTCTTAATGCTTCTAGGTAAATACCGAGATTTTCCTTAAAGGACGAGCGTATTCCGGTAGTTCCTGTAACGGTGACTGCATATAGAAAACCTTCTGTCCGCTTTCCGATTTCTGTCAAACGTTCTTCTGTACTTGTTATGGCTGCTAATCGAATAAGCGCAATGTCATTCTCCTGTAAAGCAGGAGCGATGATTCCCTCTTCTTCTAAAGGCAAATCAGGAATAATTAATCCGTCAACTCCTGCATCGCTACAAGATTTAGCAAAGTTATCCATACCATATGCATGAATCGGGTTCATATAGGTCATCAGCACAATCGGAATATTCCGCTGATTCTTTCCTTTTGATAATTTCTCCAGTACCACACTAAGTGATACACCATTTGCTAATGCACGCAAACCTGCCTCCTGAATGACAGGGCCATCTGCAACCGGATCTGAAAAGGCGATCCCTAATTCAACGACTGTTGCTCCTGCCTCTTCTAAAAAGGCTAACTGTTCATCCAGTTGATCCAAACTACCGTCACCAGCCATAATATACGGTACGAATGCTTTATCGCCTCGTTCAAGGACATCTTGAAATGCCTTCTCTATCTTTGCTTTACCCATTTTGTTCACCACCTAATGCATCTCTTACTGTTTCGACATCTTTATCACCACGGCCAGATAAACAAATCACCATCACTTCCTCTTCGTTCATCTCTTTAGCCAGTTTCATTGCATATGCCACGGCATGAGAACTTTCCAATGCTGGTATAATACCCTCGGTTTTCGATAATTCTTGTAATCCTTCCAATGCCTCCTCATCTGTAATATCCACATAATTGACCCGTCCGATATCCCTTAGATAACTATGCTCTGGTCCCACTCCAGGATAATCAAGTCCTGCTGATATCGAATGTGCTTCTTGAATCTGTCCGTCTTCATCTTGTAATAAATAAGTCATGGTACCATGGAGAATCCCTTTTTTTCCATAATTCAGTGTAACAGCATGCTGATCGGTGTCCACACCTTTTCCACCTGCTTCCACTCCATAAAGCTTCACTTCCGCGTCCTCCACGAACGGATAGAACATTCCCATAGAGTTACTACCGCCGCCGATACACGCAACAACTGCATCTGGTAAACGATTTTCCTTTTCTTTTATTTGTTTTTTCGTCTCAGAACCAATCATACTTTGAAAGTCACGAACGATTTGTGGGAACGGATGCGGACCTACCACAGAGCCAATAATATAGTGTGTATCCTCCACATGACTTACCCAATAACGCAATGCTTCATTTACGGCATCCTTTAAGGTTCCGCTACCTTGATCAACACTTTCAACACGGGCACCTAATAACTCCATCCGAAAAACGTTAAGCTTTTGACGTCGCACATCTTCCTTTCCCATGAAAATGACACACTCTAACCCGAGCAATGCACAGACTGTCGCGGTTGCTACACCGTGTTGACCTGCCCCTGTCTCTGCTACAACCTTTTTCTTACCCATTCTTAATGTTAAAAGTGCTTGACCAAGTGCATTATTTATTTTGTGGGCACCTGTATGGTTCAAATCTTCCCGTTTCAAATAAATCTTCGGTCCTCCTAATTTTTTGGAAAAGCGTTCTGCATAATAGAGCGGTGTTTCTCTTCCTACATATTCTTTTAAATAATAATCAAATTCGTCTAAGAACGTCTCATCATTCACTGCTTCTTTATATGCCTTTTCCAGTTCTAATACTGCTGGCATTAACGTTTCTGGTACAAAACGGCCACCATATTCCCCAAAATGTCCCGTTTCATTGGGAGCTTGATATTCTGCCATTTCCATCACCTTTCTTTACTGCATCTATAAATGCTTTTATTTTATCTACATCCTTTTTGCCATCTGTTTCTACCCCACTGGAGACATCGACACCAAAAGGAGCCACTTCTGTGATCGCTTCTTCAATGTTATCGGCGTTTAAACCACCTGCAAGTAATATCTTTTTATTTAAAAAATCATATTCCTTTGCTAGCTGCCAGTCGAATGTTTGACCTGAGCCACCACGGTATTTACCAGCTGGACTGTCTAACAAATAATATGCACAATCATAGGCTCTAATCTTCGCCAAATCACTCGCCTCTCGGATCTCGAATGCTTTTATTACCGGTAAGCCCACTTCTTTACAAAAGATTGGTGACTCATCCCCATGTAGCTGCACATAGTCCAAACCAACATCTTGGGCGATTTCCCGGATTACCTCGATGCGCTCATTGACAAAAACACCGACTTTCTTCACATGAGCTGGAACAAACTTAGCTAAGGTTGCTGCCTGCTCCTTTGTTACTCTCCGTTTACTCCTGGCAAACACCAATCCAATGAAATCTGTACCTGCTTCTATAGCAGCTTCCATTGCCTCTTTGTTTTGTAATCCGCAAATTTTTACTTGAACCATTGCTCTATTCTCCTAACGGTACTCTTAAGCTTTCAAACGTTTCTTTTAAATTGACAGAACGCATCATTGTTTCACCGACTAAAATCCCTTTAGCTCCGGCTCGCTTCACGCGTTCTACATCAGCCCTTTCCTTCATACCACTTTCACTGATTAATAGTGTTCTCGTTGTGTCAATTTGCTCGGCAAGTCGCTCTGTTGTCGCGAGATCGACTTCAAATGTTTTTAAATCGCGGTTATTAATGCCGATAATCTGTGCACCGATTCTATTTGCAACAGCTAATTCCTCTTCATTGTGCACCTCGAATAATATTTCCAAGCCTTTATCACTTGCATATTGATATAATTCGGTTAGTCTTTGTTCAGGGAGAGCAGCTGCAATTAATAAAATGACATTCGCACCGGCATCAAAAGCACGATCTATTTGAATTTCAGCAATGATAAAATCCTTGTTTAACACCGGAATATCGACAACTTCCCTTACTTCCTGCATATCCTCGATAGTTCCTTGAAAAAAAGGGGTATCGGTTAATACTGAGATTGCACCTGCTCCACATGTTTCATAGATACGTCCTTGCGTAGCAGGCTCCACACCATCGTTAATTAACCCTTTAGATGGGGAAGCACGTTTCATTTCTGCTATTATATTCATTTTTTCTGCTTGCATAAAAGTGTCATACAAGGAAACATTGACACGTTTTCCTTTGATCTGGCCCGGCTGATAGCTTGCTTTTAGTTCTACCACTTCTTTTTCTTTTTCTGCTATAATTTTTTCTAAAATCGTCATATTACACCTCTTGCTTTACTGAATTACTGTATTTAATTAAGTTTTCCAGTTTTGCTAATGCTGCCCCAGAGTCAATCGATTGACGTGCTAGTTCCACACCTTGCTGAACAGTTTCTGCTTTACCATCGGCAAATATTGCTAGACCAGCATTCAATAATACCGTATCACGGTACGGACCTTTTTTCCCTTCTAATACTTCGCGTAATATCACCGCATTATCTTTGGCATCGCCACCTCGAATCCGTTTATTTTCTATTACAGGTAAGCCTACTTCTTCCGGATTTAACGTGAATTGCATAATTTCTCCTCGTTCTAATAATACCAAATGATTTTCACCTGCTAAAGAAGCTTCATCCATATAGCCTGCACCATTTAAAACCAAGGCACGTTTTCTGCCTAATTTGTGTAATACATTTGCTAATATCTCAAGCGAATCACGACGGTATGTTCCGAGTAATTGTGTGGTTAATTCAACCGGATTCGTCAATGGACCGATCAAATTGAAGATTGTCGGCACTGCTAATTCCTTACGTGCTTTCATGACTCGCTTCATTGCTGGATGAACATTTGGCGCGAACAAAAAGGCAATGCCGTTATCCTTCAAAATTTCGTATGTTTGTTCTGGTGATAAAGCTAATGACACACCAAGATGCTCTAACACATCTGCACTTCCTGTTTTGCTTGAAATACTGCGATTACCATGTTTGGCAACCGTAATGCCAGCACCCGCAATCACGAAAGCAGAAGTCGTACTAATGTTAAAGCTTTGCGAGCCATCCCCACCAGTACCACAATTGTCCATTGCACTAGTAAATTCAGCAGGTAACTTTAAGGTAGATTTCTCGCGAATAATATTAACCAGCCCTGTTACTTCATCTGATGTCTCTCCTTTTGTCTTCAGTGCAGTGAGAAAGCCTCCGATAGCTATATCACTTGTATCTTCCGCAAACATAACACGTGCAGCTGCTTCCATTTCTGCAATCGTAAAGTTCTCTCTTGCCATCGCTTTATTGATAAATTCTTTCATCCTACCTTCTCCTTTCTAATTGCATTAAAGAAATTATTTAAGATTTTCTTCCCTTTTTCCGTACCAATCGATTCAGGATGGAATTGTAAGCCATAAACAGGTAAATAGGTATGTTTTACCGCCATAATCTCCTTGTCGTCCATTGCTGTTGCGGTGACTAATAACTGATCAGGGACTGTTTCTTTTTCAATTACAAGTGAGTGATACCGCATCACTTCTAACGGCTGTTCCAAATAATCAAATATTTCATCATTTTGGTGGTGAATCATCGATGTTTTGCCATGCTTTATCTGCCCTGCATGAGTAACGGTTGCTCCATATGCAGCACCGATGGCCTGATGCCCTAAACAGATACCTAAAATCGGAAACTCATTCGAAAGACTCTTGACAACATCGATACAAATTCCAGCTTGTTCGGGCGTCCCGGGTCCAGGTGATAAAATAATTGCTTCCGGCTTTAACGTTCTGATTTCTTCTAAAGTAATTTTGTCATTGCGGACAACCTCAACTTTCTTCCCTAGTTCCGAGATATATTGAAACAAGTTATAAGTAAAGGAATCATAGTTATCAATTAATAGAATCATTTTTTACTAACCTCCAATAACGACTTCGCCTTATTTAATGTTTCCTGGTATTCCGATTGCGGATTAGAATCATAAACAATACCTGCACCTGCTTGCACATATGCATGACTTCCCTTAATAACCATCGTGCGAATCGCTAACGCTAAATCTAGATCACCGCTCATATTGATATAGCCGACAGCTCCTGCATAGACACCACGTTTTTTGTTTTCTAGTTCATTAATGATTTGCATAGCGCGGATTTTGGGTGCTCCTGATACCGTTCCAGCCGGAAGTGTGGATATCAATGCATCCAACCCGGTATAGTTTGGTGTTAATTCTCCATGAACTTCAGACACAATGTGCATAACATGTTGATAACGTTCAATCGTCATATATTTTGGTATCGTGATCGAACCAACTTCACAAACACGCCCAAGGTCATTTCGGCTTAAATCAACTAACATTTTGTGTTCTGCTAATTCTTTTTCATCTGCTAGTAGTTCTGTTGCCAACTGTTGATCTTCTGTATCTGATTTCCCTCTTGGTCTTGTACCTGCAATCGGGTTTGTGACAACCTTTCGTCCAATTGTTTTAATTAAACTCTCTGGTGATGCTCCAAGTACGATATACTCGCCAAAATCGATAAAATACATATAAGGCGACGGGTTAGCTACTCTTAACCTGCGATAAAAGGTAAATGGATCGGCATCAAAGCTTGCTTTCATTCGCTGAGATAGGACTACTTGAAATATGTCACCATCCATAATGTGTTGTTTTGCCGTTTCCACCATGTGCAGGAAGGTTTCTTTGCCAAGGGATGGTTCGAATCTAACAAGTAACTCTTCATCTGACACGAATGGTTCAGGTGTCAGGATCTGATCCTGTAGCTGATATAAGCCTGCTTCCAGCTGGTCATCACTTCTTGTACCATCTAGATCAACCGTCATCACTGTAACCTTTTGTTTCATATGGTCAAATACGATAACATCCTGGTAAAACATCATGTGGACATCGGGCATGTCAATTTCATCTTCTAAAAGTTCGCCAATGTATTCATATTGTCTAATCGCGTCATAGCCGATATATCCAATTGCTCCACCGTAAAAAGCGTATGGTAATGGCAGCTTCTCGTTTGGAATGTGTGTCTTGATTACTTCTAATGGCTTTTGCTGAATCGATTCGGTGGTTCCTTTGGTATAATTCGTGACGGTCGTCTCCGTTGCTGATCCGATAATTTCCTTGTATGGATTAAGCCCGATGAAAGAGAATCGTCCTTTATCATCGTGGCTGCCGGAGCTTTCCAGCAAGAATTTTTTCTTACCCTTGATTCTATTGAATATCGAGATTGGTGTGATGGTATCTCCATTTACATCTGTACTTTTATAATTCACCATTTCGTTCGACTCCTTCTTAGAAAAATAAAAAACCGCCCTTACACAAACGTTATAAGTCTGCATAAGGACGGTTTGGTTACCGCGGTGCCACCTTTTGTTGAAGGCTATCTCATAGCCCACCACTCATTATCCGTTAACGGAGATTAACCGTTGCCCTATACTGTTATTTCCAGGGCACTCTCGAAGGTCCATTCCAATTTCCGTGTATACCGGATTCTCACCATCGCCGGCTCTCTGTAATACAGCGAAAAAATTGTACTCTTCCTTCTCATTGATTTGTTTTATTCTGACACTTTTTTCATTTGCTTTTTTAAGTAAAACAAAAAGGGTTTCCCCATCCAAAAAGGACGAGGAAACCCGTGGTACCACCTTTATTAGCTGCATAAAACAGCTCACTCATTACGTCTCATGAACGCTACCCCTTTGCAACGAGTGGGTATCTCGCCAAAGCCTACTAGAAAATCGTTCGGTTTGGGGCTCAGAAGTCCATTCACTTACCTTGCACACTGATTCACACCATCCATCAGCTCTCTTTAGTGCTAAAAGTTAAGCTACTTCTCTTCGTCAATGCCATCACGTTTTTAAATGTTGATACTATCATAGTACGCTCTTTTTCATTTGTCAACCACTTCAATTAAAATGTTCAGAAAATTTATACAATATTAAAACTCGATTATCTCTTCGTCTATTCTCTCACCTAGATGCCGACCTGGTTGATCGACCTTAACCAAAATCCGGTCACCTTCTTGGAGTAGAATTGCTTGTTTTTCCTTTTGTTCTGAAGTTAATACGTGCACACTGTCTGACTCTTGCAGTGTCGCCGAGATTTCCGTATCGCCTACTTTTGTTACGATCCGCACCAGTGACCGCTTCTCTATTTTCACTCGCCCAATTGCAATTTTGCGGGCTTCACCTTTTTCATTATAGACCGTCAGCGTATCTCCCGGCTTCAGTTCTGCTAAATAGGCTGTCGTTTCATCTTCTTTCCTAACGTAGTGATGAATCGCCCCACTGTTTATCCGAAAAGGTCTGGCTGGATATGTATCAGTTGTGCGATTTTCTGCTAATACCAAAAAGTAGCCATGACCAGTATTGCCCAACAATATCCCTTCGGTTGGTGAAAGATGATCAACTAGATCTAAACATACTCTTGCCCCTTCACCTATCCGCTCTATTTCGACTACTTCAGCCTCTTGTAGGTTATTTACCACTTTTTAGCCCCCATTCATAATTTTGTGCGTTTTTCCACAGAAATTACATAGTTATTCTAGCGATTATCATATAGAATATATAGTAGATTTACAAATTTAGGAGGGATAACATATGAGAAAACTATTAATAGTGTTATTTCTTCTATTAATCACAGGCTTCAGTGTGATTGGGTTTTCAACTGACGAGCAGTCTGTAAATGATGAAGTATTAGAAGTGGAGCAAGATCAATAGAAGAAATGTCAAGTGCGACTTTCCTTAGGGGAGTCTAATGCTAATTCTTAACGTAATAAAAGGCTGTTGACCAGACATTGTCAACAGCCTTTTATCTATTCGTTTCTTTTCAAATCTACCAGGTCATCCACTTTTACTGCTTGCCCTGTTGCTAATGATTTATTTCCGGCAATTCCAGTTAAAATCGAAATGGCACCATCAATATGTGATGCAGCACGGTTAAATTCATCCTCTTTCGGTACGCCAAATAAGTCATTTAATAATTCCGGATCACCACCACCGTGGCCACCTTCTTTCTCTTCCACTTCTACTTCGTATGGTTCACCAAACATCGGTAACACTCGGATTAATTTACCGCTTAGTTTTCCTTCATCACTCTTGTTACCACCTGAATTAATATAAGATTGCTCACGTACTTGTACTTCAATTCGTCCACCTGTACCATTAAAGGCAATCTGGAAGCCTTCCCACGGTAAGTATGCATTTAAGGAATAAGTTAGAATCGCTTTGTTTTTATACGTCACATTTACGCCTAATGTGTCTTCAATGTTAATTCCATCACCAAACACACTCTGATCACGGTGATATCCGTCTTCTTTTTCAGCATCTAAATACATCGATTTCAAATGTTCATTAGATTCTAAATCAATTGCAAATGGATCATCTTTAGCATACTCACTGCCATGTGCTCGTTCATAGAATTTCGTCACACCACGTTCTTCCGCATTTTCTTTTCCGTAAAAACGAAGTCCACCTGTTGCATACACGACATCTGGTTCCGTATTGAGCCAGAAATTAACTAGATCAAAATGATGTGTTGACTTATGAACGAGTAACCCGCCACTATTACGTTTATCACGATGCCAACGACGGAAATAATCCGCTCCATGCTGTGTATCCAAAGCCCACTCAAAGTGAACCGAATTAACTTGACCAATTACTCCATCACGAATTAACTCACGGATCTTCGTATTATGTGGTGCATAACGGTAATTAAATGTGACGCGAACATTTTGACCTGTGCGTTCAATTGCATCAATAATCGCTTGTGTTTTTTCGGCATCAACCGTCATTGGTTTTTCCGTAATGACATCGCAGCCTAATTCCATTGCACGTATAATGTAACGATGGTGTGTTCTGTCCATGGACGTTACAATCACAATGTCTGGTTTTTCCGTTTCTACCATTTCATCAAACCGATCTGCTTGATACGTATTAATTTCTGAGACTCCATATTTGTCTTTTAATAGTTTGTTAGCATAATTCAAACGTGTTTGATTGGTATCACAAAAAGCTACTAGTTCACATGTTTCCTGAAAATCACGCACCATTGCCCCATAGAAAAACTCTGCACGACCACCGGTTCCAACTAATACATATTTTTTCTTCACTCTGAACACTCCCAATGTTATTTTGTAATCGCTTTAATAACAACGTTGTTAAAATTATAAGATATTTACTCTGAAATAGCAACTCTTAATCTGTGATTTTTTTTAATTGTTTTTGATTTTATTTGTTTTAATGTCTTATGAGATAACAATTACCCATAATCATGGCATGGATTCGACTAAATCGGAATAGATCAGCAAATTCTTCCAACTTCATCATCCATTTTGGTCGTTTTGGTGTTGACAAATGGGGTTCAATTCATATACTAAGCTTTATTATAGCCATGATAGCTGTCTCTCGGCTAAGGTACGAACGATGATGACTTATCGTAGGGCAATTCGTGAAGTCAATAGTTTCCGGGCGCTCATCATTTACCCAAATTTTATACGTTCTTGTCTTAGTACAAAAAAACTCTCTCGTAGTAATACGAGAGAGTTTTCTGATGACTTTACTAGTCTAATATAGTGACGTCGACAGTACGGACGCCCCAGTCGTAGGCTTCATCTTTTGTAGGAACGTGAATATCAATTTTGTTCCCTTTGATTGCTCCACCAGTGTCAGCTGCGATTGCTTCTCCGTAACCTTCCACATGTACTCTAGTTCCTAGTGGAATAACACTAGGATCTACCGCAATAACTTTCATATTACGGTTTTCCAACAGGTCAATTCCTGTAGCAGTTACGCCTGAACAACCATCACATTCTGCTGTGTATGCCGTTGCTGTCATCGAAATGGTTTCACCACTTTGCTCAGAGGATTCTTCGCTATCAGCTGTTTCTTCTTCAGACGCATCAGATGCATCAGCCTGTGTTTCCACTACAGGCTCAGAGGCTTCTGGTGTTTCTTCAATGTTATTTTCTTGCTGTACTTCTTCCTCTGTTTGATTCGCTTCAGACTTTGCCTCGTCTACTTTAATTGTTAATTTTTCCCCAATAATAATTAAATCAGTCTCGAGGTTATTCCATTCTTTCAAATCGCTAACTGTTACGCTGTTGTCCAAAGCGATTTCGCTTAATGTATCTCCTTTTTCTACATTATAAGTAATTTCTCTATCTATCTCTAACATTTGTTTTGGAAAAATCAAGTCTGAATCTAGATTGTTAATCTCCTTTAAATCTTCAACTGTTGTACTATGTTCTTGTGCAATTGCCCACAAACTATCTCCTTTTTCTACTTCATATTCTGCTGCTGAAATTGGTAGTACAACCAAAAAACTAGTTGCAACAAAACCTACTGACACTAAAAATCTTCGCATCATTGTTGCCTCCTTTCAATGTTGACAAGCACCACTATATCATAGTGAATATACTTTGTGGTTACAGCTAATTTAAGAGTCTGTAACAAAGTTTACGATTTTACAATTGCTTGTCACATTTGTCATTATGGGGCAATAATGATGCGTTTTATACGTCTATTTCGTAATATTTTCTATTTTTATACTAATTTTTAAATCTATCATTATGTAAATATACGAAAGTAGCTACTTGTATCTGGAATCAGTTCTTCTCTTTTCAGTAGGTCATTAGCAATCAATTCTGTCATATCTATTGGTATATCTTTCACTACTTCTTTCTTTTTAAACATATGATAGTCCCCACCACCACTAGCACGATAATTATTCATGACTACGTGAAATTCTTGTCTTACATCTAGTGGTTCGCCTTGATATTCCAACGTAATTACTCGTTGACCAAGTGGATTCGATAGGTTCACTTCATAGTAAATTCCTTGCCACATATCATAGTTATAAGGTTGAGGTTTCGGCTTCAAATAAGTTGGATTAATAACGATCTGATTATTTTTCACTTGAAAATAACTGGCCGATTTTTCTAACGCTTCTTTTATATCACTTCCGGTGAGTGTAAGAACCTTGAGTGTATTAGGATAAATATAATTAGCTACAATATCTCTCATTGTTACGTGCTTAGGAAACCCTGGTGACTGATCGTGAAATAATGCCGTGCAGGAAATATCTGCTTGAGATACATTTAGCTGCAATTGGTTGATATAGTTGATAAAAGGATGACCATGTAAGCGGACGTCCATTGGGTCACTTATCACCATATCACCTTTTACAGTCGTGATAGTTTGATCTAAAAAGGCTTGTACAGCTCTTTCGTCCTCTCTTATACTAGTTGCCACTTGCTGATCTACTAGAGTCTGCTCATCTACATAATGTAAAGTAGCAGTAATAGATTGAATCGATTGATCAAACATTAATGCTATTTCCGCAATTGCTTGGCCATTGTTACCTGCTTGCACAACGGTTACACCGTTAATTTTTTCCGTTAAATAGCGGTGTTGATGACCAGTAATTAAAATATCGATACCTTCTACTTCTTGGCAGATTTGATAACCCTGATTTTCACCTGTGATATCTTCCGTTGGTTCGCCTGTTACAGGGTCACGCTCTAATCCACCATGATAACTAACAACCATCACATCAGGCGTTTCGGTTTCACGAATTTTTGCTACCCATTGTTTTGCTGACTGGCAAGCATCTTCAAAATAAAGATTTGCAATATGGTTCGGATCCTCCCAATTCGGTATGTAGTGTGTAGTTAGCCCTAAAATCGCAAATCGTATGCCTGCGATTTCTTTTATTAGGTAAGGTTTTCCTAAAAAAGGCTCCTTTGTTCTTTTATCGATGATGTTAGCAGATAGCCAAGGAAAATTAGCGGCTTTGATTGTTTTTCGCAAGTAGTCCATTCCATAATTAAACTCATGATTCCCTATAACGGCAAGGTCATAGTTTAATTGATTGGCAACCTTTATCACTGGACTTGGTTGATCAGGTTGCTTTTTGGCAAAGTAATAGGTAAAGGGACTTCCTTGTATAAAATCGCCGTTATCAATTAGGATGGTATCGGTTTTCTCCTGAATTTTTTTTATAATAGTCGCCGTTTTTGCTAACCCTATAGGAACTTCCTGATCGTTACGATAATTCGTCGGCATGATATAACCGTGTACATCACTAGTTACACAAATCGAAACTCTCTTCATATTGACCCTCCTAAACTCTATTTATCTAACATTATAACGTTCTCTAATAGAATCAGGAAAAAGTTTACATAATCTTAACTAAGCTTTAACACCATCTTTTCATTTATTTGTTATATTATAAGTGTTTCAAATTGAGCAATGCTGCAAAGATTGCTTTCTCAAAATGATAGCCCCTTTTTCTTTTGGCCGATGAAATATTTCATCGGCTTTTTTTTGGTTTAATCGATAGATTTACCCTACCCACACCAATCACTTGTCCATTCTAATGATCTGGTTGGCAGTAGATAGATACAGCGAACTATGAAAAATCTCATTAGTATAGCCTTCTTCCATTCTATTTTTTGGTAAGTGGTATAATACGCTTTGGCAGAATACTTCGCTTTCCGTGGGCTCGACTTGATGTCGACAGAGCAGTTCCTACTGTACGGGTTGGATCGACCCAAGAGCGCGTCACAGCAGTTCCAGATGGAGTGTCTCACTAACCTTTACCGGACAGGACGCTTCTTTCATAACGGAAAACCGACATTCATGACTTACTCGAAACGACATTCGATAGTGATCCTCGAATTGGCTCCTTCGTCTTTGTACGAGTGTATTGTTGTGGAAACGGACCAACCTGAGCAAATCAAGCAGCAGTTGATGGATCATTGTCCACATTTATTTTAAAGAAGGATTTCCTGATTTACAGCAACCTAAAAGAAATATGGAGATCGTTAATATGCTATACTACTATTCACCAACCGAAAGGAGTTTTGAAATCATGGACAATCATACTGCTGAACGCTTTATACATGCGTTACAGCAACACCAAAACGAAGCGGAAATCGAAAAAATGAAGAAGTTTTTTAAAGGTTCTGATAAAAACACGAAGGCCTTAGGTCTAAACATGCGTACTGTATTCCAAATTGCAAAACAATTTATGAATATGCCTTTAAAAGAAATCGAGTTGCTTTTGGAAAGTGATTATTATGAAGTGAGAATGGGTGCCGTGAGCATTATGGATTTTCAGGCTAAGACGAAGAAACTCCCCGACGACCATAGACAAGCATTATACGAACTTTACGTTGGAAGGCATGATCGAATCAACAACTGGGACTTCGTCGATCGTGCCGCTCCTTCTGTCGTTGGAAACTATTTGCTCGATAAACCAAAGGATAAGCTGTACGAGATGGCACACTCCTCTAATATTTGGGAGCGAAGAACAGCGATTGTAAGTACCTATAGCTTTATCAAAAAAGGAAACCTCGAGGACACCTTTGCCATCGCTGAAATACTAGTAAACGATCCGGAGGAATTGATCAATAAGGCAGTTGGCAGTTTCATTCGTGAAGCAGGTAAAAAAGACGAAGACAAGCTAAAATCTTTCCTGAATAAGCACGCTCGCACCATGTCTAGAGTCACATTAAGATACGCTATAGAGAAGTTTGATAAAAGTACAAAGGACTACTACTTAAATTTAAAGAAGAGTTAGCACTATGATGAAATCGACCATTAGAGGAAGAGAGGTAGCTAATGATGAAATCTTTATCAGGGAAAGTAGCGTTAGTTGCTGGAGGAACCCGAGGCGCAGGCAGAGGCATCGCAATTGAGTTAGGAGCAGCAGGAGCAACCGTCTACGTGACTGGCCGTACAACACGGATGAGCCCCTCAGAGTACAATCAAGCCTGCAGATGCTAAGGGGTACCGGTAGTATTCCTTATAGGAAAATGACAATCATTTTTGTAACATTGGAAATATGTTCTAATTGCACCGTTTATCTGTTCTGTTCTTTACAGCAAAAAAACGCATCGGGATTCAAGCAGTCCGATGCGTTTACTCTATAACGGTGATTCTTTCTTTAGCTGATCTTCTTGGAATTGGAGATAGGTTTTTGGCTGGGTAGCCTACCTGTATTTGTCCTACTACTCTTTCATTCTCTTGTAAGCCGATCAATTCTGCAGTTTCTTGACAGAAAGCAAGCTTTCCTGTCTTCCAAAAAACACTTAACCCTTTTTCCCATGCCAGTAAACTGAAGTTCTGAATTAAACAACTGGAAGAAGCATAATCCTCTTCTCTTAATTTTTCCTGTGGGTGCAAGCTATTAATAACAAAAAAGATAAACGGCACATTCATTATTTTGTGGTAGGCATTATCACTTACTATTTTTAATTCTTCGTCTGAATTGCTGTTCGTTTTGGAAAGGGCGACTTGACGGTTGATTTCCGCCAATTTTTCTTTTGCTTCACCTTGTATAAAAACAAAACGCCATGGTTCTGTCATTTTATGATTTGGCACCCATATAGCTGTTTCAAGCAATTCTTCTATTAAATCTACTCGTACCTCTTTATCCTGATATGCAGATATTGAGCGACGTTCTATAATAAGTTGTTGTAAATTCATGAACACGCCTTCTTTCTTATTGATAATCATTTTCAACTAGGTTCATCATACCATAATCGGGGATAGAGTCAAGTCAAGGTGAAGTTTTATACCATCAATTTCCAATTTGTAGTTGAAATAAATTTCCTTTTATTGTAAAATGCTAAAGAATGTTACTAATTAAATAGTTTTTCTTATCCAGAGAGGTGGAGGGACTGGCCCGATGATACCTCAGCAACCGTCTGTACTGACAAGGTGCTAATTCCAGCAAGCAATAAGTGCTTGAAAGATGAGATGTTTATTATTCTAATTAATCTCCGTCTTTCTATAGCCGGAGATTTTTTATGTTTAAAAATTATCATGGAAAAGAGGTGAAAAAATGGCGGATTTCCTCCATACATTACAGAAAAGAATAATGATTGCAGATGGAGCAATGGGTACTCTACTGTACGCTCATGGTGTTGATCGATGTTTCGAGTCCTACAACACTACTCATCCTAATCAAATCCTCCAAGTTCATCAAACCTATATGGATGCCGGAGCAGAAGTTATTCAAACCAACACATATGGAGCCAATTATATTAAATTGTCACGTTATGGTTTGGAGGACCAAGTACATGAGTTAAATACAAAGGCGGTTCAACTTGCCAAGATAGCAGCTGGAAATGAAGCATTTGTTTTAGGAACAATCGGGGGAATTAGAGGGATACAAAAATTAGTCGCTTCGAAGAAAGACATTGTCCGTAGCTTTAAAGAACAACTATTTTCACTGTTATTGGAAGGGGTCAATGGCTTATTACTTGAAACATACTATGACTTTGAAGAAATAAAACAAGTATTAAAGATTGCTAGGCAAGAAACAGATTTACCGATTATCGCCAATGTCTCGATGCATGAGCCAGGTATCATGGAAAATGGGATTCCACTTGCCATTGCTTTAAAAGCATTAGAAGAAATTGGTGCAGATGTTGTTGGCGTAAATTGTCATCTCGGTCCTCACTATATGATCAAAGCATTAGAATCCGTTCCACTTCTTGAGAAGGCTTACTTAGCTGCCTATCCAAATGCGAGTCTACCTTCCTATCAAAACGGAAAATTAGTATACAGCCAGTACAGCCACTACTTTGAACAATGTGCGAAGGAATTCCGTGATCAAGGTGTGCGTTTAATTGGTGGGTGCTGTGGTACAACACCTGAACACATTCGAGCTTTGAAAGATGGTATTAGTGGGTTAAAACCGATTAAACAAAAGAAGGTTAAACAAATTACGTTCACTCATACTGCTAAGAAACCACAACCTCCCCTGCAAACAACATTAGCGGAAAAAGCTCGAAAACGACACACTGTCATTGTTGAATTAGATACACCTAAACATTTAGACACAGACGCATTTCTAGATGGCGTATTTGCACTGGAAAGTGTCGGGGTAGATGCAATTACATTAGCTGATAATTCCTTAGCTTCACCACGTATTAGTAATGTTGCAATGGCAGTAAAAATGAAGCAAGCAGGTTGTCAAGTAGCACCACTTATCCATTTGACATGTCGAGACCGCAATTTAATCGGACTTCAGTCCCATTTACTAGGTCTTCACACTCTAGGCTTTCATGAGATTTTGGCTATTACAGGAGATCCGACACGAATTGGCGGTTTTCCTGGTTCGTCATCTGTTTTTGATGTAACCTCTACCGAATTAACACGATTGATTAAACAACAATGCAACCAGGGTCTGTCTTTTTCCGGCAACTCTTTAAAAACAAATACGCGCTTTCAAGTAGCTGCCGCATTAAACCCGAATGTTGCCAACCTAGAAAAAGCAATAAAAAGAATGGAACAGAAAATCAAGCATGGCGCCGACTACTTTTTAACCCAACCAATTTTCAAACATGAACAAATTATTCAACTACATCGACTCACGAAGCACATTGATCATCCAATCTTTATTGGAATCATGCCGCTAACCTCCCATCGGAATGCAGAATTCCTTCATCATGAAGTACCAGGCATGAAGCTATCTGATCAGGTACGAGCAAGAATGCAGCAGCATGATAACCGTGAAGATAGTTTACGAGAAGGGAAAGAAATTGCTAAAGAATTAATCCAGACAGCTATGAACTATTTTAACGGCGTTTATCTTATTACACCATTCATGCATTACCCGATAACAGTCGAGCTAACAAAGTATGTTCATCAGCAAGCACAATTAATAAAAAAAATATAAAATAAAAGGAGTTTTCATCCAATGACAACAATTCTTAGTAGTAATCTAGGATACCCGCGTATAGGGAAAAAGCGAGAATGGAAAAAAGCGATTGAAGCATTTTGGCGTGGAGAGATTACTGCCCAATCACTTAAAGATAAAACAAAAAAATTACGTCTAGAAAATCTACAGAAACAAAAAGAACAAGGAATAGATCTCATTCCTATAGGAGATTTTTCCTTGTATGATCACCTTTTAGATACCGCTGTTTCTTTCAACATTATACCGGAACGATTTACGCATCATGATCCGACAGATTTGTCTTGTTATTTCGCTATTGCCCGAGGAGAAACAAATGCTGTAGCAGCTGAAATGACAAAATGGTTTAACACCAATTACCACTATATTGTACCGGAATTACAAGGAACAAAACCAGCTTTATTGGAAAACCGGGCATTATATTATTATGAAGAAGCAAAAGAAGAATTAAATATTGACGGGAAGCCTGTCATGATCGGACCAGTTACATTTGTAAAACTTGCTAAAGGCTATCATGAAAGTGAACTGGAGAGCTGGGTTAACAAATTACTGCCGTTATATGAACAAGTGCTTAACGAATTGGCAACAGCTGGCGCAAGCTGGGTACAAATAGATGAACCTATCTTAGGTACGAACCTTTCGGAAAAGGAAATACAGCTTGTAGAGCAGGTCTATCAAACCATTCATAACAATGTTTCAGGTATTCAGATCCTCCTACAAACTTATTTCGAAACTGTTCAGCATTATCACAGAATTACAGCTCTTCCAGTCAAAGGGATCGGCTTAGACTTTGTTCATGGTGATCATTTCAACTTAATCAAAAAATTTGGCTACCCTTCTGATAAAGCTTTAGGTGCGGGTATTATTAATGGACGGAATGTCTGGCGGGCAAATTTAGAGGAAAAGTATCAGCTGTTAGAAGATATCCAACAATTAGCAAACGTTGAAACATTGATTGTACAACCTTCTTGTTCTTTATTGCATGTGCCTATAACGAAAGAATGGGAGACAATATTAGACCCGGTAGTGAAGGACGGATTAAGCTTTGCCGATGAGAAATTAGCAGAGCTGCAAATCTTATCAACCGCTTTACAGAAAGGAAAACAGTCTGTCGAGGATGCCTTTTCCGCAAGTAAACAAGCAATTACCCATTTAAATCAATCCGATTACCGCAGCCATCTACCGGAAGCGGCAAGAAAAAACGTGAAACGAGAAATCCCTTTTTCAGAAAGAAAACAATACCAACAGCAGAAATTAAAGCTCCCATTATTGCCTACTACTACAATAGGAAGCTTGCCACAAAGTCGCAAAGTAAAACAAACCAGAACGAAATGGCGTAAAGGTGAGATTTCTGATCAAGTGTACAATGATTTTATTGAGTCAGAAACGAGAAGATGGATTCACATTCAAGAGGATTTAGATTTAGATGTGCTTGTTCATGGAGAATTTGAACGAACAGATATGGTGGAATATTTTGGAGAAAAGTTAAAAGGTTTTGCAGTAACCGAATTTGGCTGGGTACAATCCTATGGCTCACGCTGTGTCAAACCGCCATTATTGGTTGGTAATGTTGAATGGGAAAGAGCGATCACCGTAAAAGAAATCGCCTATGCGCAATCCTTAACCGATAAACCAGTAAAAGGAATGTTAACCGGACCTGTTACTATCTTCAACTGGTCGTTTGTTCATGAGCAATTACCGCGATTTACCGTACAAGATCAAATTGCCTTAGCATTAGAAAAAGAAGTATTGGCGCTTGAAAAAGCCGGCATTAGCATCATCCAAGTAGATGAGCCTGCCTTGCGCGAAGGGTTACCACTGGATCGTTTAAAATGGCCAGCTTACTTTGACGCGGCAGTTAATGCTTTTCAACTTACAACCTCAACCGTAAAACCTGAAACACAAATTCATACACATATGTGCTACTCTGAATTCGGAGCAATTTATGAAGCGATCGATAGATTAGACGCAGATGTTATCTCGATTGAAACATCCAGAAGTCACGGCGAAATGGTCAAAACCTTTGAAAGAAATGACTATAAGAAGGATATCGGGCTTGGCGTCTATGATATTCACAGTCCACGAATTCCCACACTTCAAGAGCTCGAAACCAACATCAAACGTGCTTTGGAGACGATTGACGTCGAGCAATTTTGGATCAATCCAGACTGCGGACTGAAGACAAGAAACGAAGCTGAAGCAATTGATTCCCTTGAGAATATGGTAGCTGCAGCGAAAAAAGCACGAGATCAATGGGTAAAAGAAGCAAATAGCTCTGATGTTTTTCAGTAAGAATAAAGAATTTCCCTCTATTGGCAAGATAAGTACTGCTGTTCACGAGATAAGTAAGAATATCTCGTGAGCAGCATCAATTATTTCGCGGACAGCACCTCCCATTTAACCCCCCCTATAGTTCTCACATTAATTACATTTTTAGTCTTGTATCTGATCACGAAATCGCGTACAATATAGTTAGTAAATTAAATTAATTAAGTCGACAAAATACTTCAAAGGATGATAAAAACGATGGATTTAACCAAGTTAGTTACCAAGTTCCATGATATTTTCCAGACAAAAGAACAACCAAGAATATTCTTTGCACCAGGGAGAATTAACCTCATCGGTGAACATACCGATTATAATGGCGGGCATGTCTTCCCTGCCGCTATATCGTTTGGTACTTATGCATTAGCAGTACCGCGACACGATAACTTAATACGTCTTTATTCGGATAATTTCCCTGATAAAGGTGTAATCGAAGTCACGCTTGATGACCTATCGTACAAAAAAGAAGACGATTGGACAAATTTTCCTAAAGGAATGGTTTTATACTTTCGGGAAGAAGGATGGCACATTGATACAGGGTTTGATGTGTTATTCTATGGAAATATTCCAAACGGTGCAGGCCTCTCCTCCTCCGCTTCCATTGAATTAGTAACAGGCGTTTTAATAGAAAATCTCTTTCAACTGGATATTGACCGTATTCGCATGGTCCAAATCGGGCAAAAAGTAGAAAATCAATATATCGGGGTTAACAGTGGTATCATGGATCAATTTGCAATCGGTATGGGAAAAGAAGATCATGCCATGTTATTAGATTGTGATACGCTAAACTATCAATATGCTCCTATTAAATTAGAAAATCATGATATTATCATCATTAATACGAACAAAAGAAGAGAACTCGCTGATTCAAAATACAACGAACGACGCAGCCAATGTGAAACCGCACTAGCTGATCTGCAAAAAGAGTTAACGATTAATAGCCTTGGTGAATTAACACCAGAACAATTTGAAGAAACTCGATCTTTCATAAAAGATGAAATTAATCAGAAGCGCGCTAAACATGCTGTATATGAAAATGCCCGAACAATTGATGCCTTGAAAAAATTAAACACTGGTGAACTTGAACAGTTTGGCAAATTAATTAACCAATCCCATATTTCTTTACGTGATGACTATGAGGTCACAGGTATAGAGCTTGATACCATTGCTGAAACAGCTTGGCAACAAAAGGGAGTCCTCGGTGCCCGTATGACAGGTGCTGGGTTTGGTGGGTGTGCAATTGCAATTGTGGAGAAAACAGAAGTAGAAAATGTAAAAGCAGCAATTGACAAAGTCTATCGTGAAAAAACAGGTTATGCACCAACCTTTTATGTAGCGGCAATTGGTGATGGCGCCAAGGAAATTTCCATAAAAAATAGCCAAGTATAATTTTTTGAATTTTGGTGAGGTATGCATACGTTCCGGGAAAATACTTCGCTTTCCCCGGGCACGCCCTCAGCTTCCTCGGAAAGCACAGTATTCTGCCGAAACGGGATAGTAATAGTTACAGATTTTAATAATCTTATAATAATAGAAGGGATGATGTGAGATGCGTATTTTAGTTTTAGGCGGAGCAGGATATATTGGTTCACATGCTGTCTATCAGTTAATTGACCAAGGGTATGAGGTAGTGGTGATTGATAATTTATTGACTGGTAACAGGGAAGCTATTCATCCTGATGCTACTTTTTATAATGGTGATATCCGTGATATTGAATTCCTGCGGGAAGTATTTACACACGAAAAAATCGATGGAGTGCTCCACTTTTCAGCGAACTCTCTAGTGGGAGAATCCATGGAGGATCCACTGAAATATTTCGATAACAATGTTTATGGAACACAAGTATTACTGCAGGCAATGACAGAATTCGACATCAAACATATCGTCTTTTCTTCTACAGCCGCAACATATGGTGAACCAGAGCAAGTACCGATTACCGAAACAATGCCGACAAAACCTACCAATACGTACGGAGAAACAAAATTAACAATGGAAAAAATGATGAAATGGACCGAGGCGGCACATGGTATCCGTTTTGTTTCCCTTCGTTACTTTAATGTTGCTGGTGCTCGAAGCACAGGGGAAATTGGAGAAGATCACCGTCCTGAAACACACTTGATTCCAATTGTTTTACAAGTAGCGTTAGGTCAGAGAGAGCATATATCGATTTTTGGTGAGGATTATGACACACCAGATGGAACATGTATTCGAGACTACATCCATGTCGAAGATTTGATTGATGCTCATCTATTGGCCCTCAACTATTTAAAAGAAGGTGGAGAGAGTAATATCTTTAACCTCGGCAGCAGCCAAGGCTTCTCCGTAAAAGAGATTATCGATACCGCACGGAAAGTCACAAACCATGAGATTCCAGCAAAAGTAGCACCAAGAAGAGCAGGTGACCCTAGCACGTTAATTGCAGCATCTGATAAAGCGAAGCGGATTCTTGGCTGGAACCCGACAAGAACTGATATTGATCGAATCATATCCGATGCTTGGAATTGGCATCAAGCAAATCCATCAGGTTATAAGGAGGATTAAGCATGACGAATATCTCAAGCTTAGTAAAAACACTAGTTAACAAAGCCATTGAGAAAGATTTGATCAAGGAAAGTGACCAGATCTACACACGTAACCAAGTGTTAGGGCTACTCAATGAAGCAAGTTACCAAGAAGACGCAACACTGCTTCATCTTGATATCCCGGATATTTTGGAAAAATTAGCAGAACAAGCTATAAACAAAGGTTTGATCGAAGGACTACTTGATGAGAAAGAGCAATTAACAGCCAAAATCATGGATGTTTTCATCTCCAAGCCTTCAGAAGTAAACGAAACCTTTTATCAACATTATCAGGAGTCACCCGAAAAAGCGACAGACTATTTCTATCAATTAAGTAAAGATAGTAACTATATCCAAACAAAACGAATCGCTCAGAACATTCATTTTAAAACCGCATCAGACTATGGAGAGTTAGACATTACGATCAATCTGTCAAAACCTGAGAAGGATCCGGAACAGATTAAACGTGAAAAAGAAATGAAGCAGGATCTCGCCTATCCGAAGAATTTATTATGTGCAGAAAATGAAGGATATGTCGGTCGCATCGGTCATCCAGCACGATCTAATCACCGGATTATTGCAGTCCCATTAGAAGGGGAAAATTGGTTTTTACAATATTCTCCGTATGTATATTACAATGAGCACTCTATTCTGTTTTCAGGAGAGCATCGTCCTATGAAAATAAACCGGGATGCTTTTGCACGTCTCACAGCATTTGTTGAAAAGTTCCCACACTACTTCATTGGATCTAATGCAGACTTACCGATTGTTGGTGGCAGTATTTTATCACATGATCACTATCAAGGAGGTAATTATACGTTTGCGATGACAAATGCGAAAGAGGAATTCCCGTTTACACTGAATCCTTTTGCTAATGTTGAAGCAGTTGTCGTTAAGTGGCCATTATCGGTCATTCGCCTTCGATCAAGCGATCGTCAGCAACTAGTAGATACTTGTGATTATATTTTACAGAAATGGCAAGTATACAGTGATCCTAAAGCAGATATCCTTGCATATACAGGTGATACACCACACAATACCATTACACCAATCGCTCGTAAACGTGGTGAATTATACGAAATGGACCTAGTTTTACGTAACAATCGAACAACAGATGAATATCCGATGGGGATCTTCCATCCACATGAAGATGTCCACCATATCAAGAAAGAGAATATTGGACTTATCGAAGTAATGGGGCTTGCAGTACTTCCTCCTCGATTAAAGGATGAGCTTGAGATGATCAAGAAAGACCTATTAGGGGAAGAGGTACCGGTTGCAGAATACCATCAGGATTGGGTACAATCAATAAAAGATAAGCATTCCACTATCACAAAAGACAACGTTAACAAAATTGTAGAAGATGCATTAGGCCAAAAATTCGCTCGTGTCTTAGAAGATGCAGGTGTATACAAAACAGATAAAACTGGAAGAGATGCATTCAAGCGATTTTTGTCATACTTAAACGAAGAATAATGTAGGGGGAAACGAAAGCGATGGAAATCAAAACAAATGTAGTCAACGTGCAAGGTCAAGAATGGAAGGAATTTACATTAATCAATGATAACGAGATGGCTATATCGATTCTGGATTTTGGTGGAATTATCACCAAGATTCTTGCGCCCGATCGTAACGGACAGCTAGAAAATGTTGTCATTGGTTTTGAGAATTACGAAGATTATCTTGATAACCCTGGATTTTTGGGTGCTTTGATCGGTCGTGTCGCAGGACGTATTGAAAATGCGCAGTTTGAGATTGATGGCAAGACCTTTACACTTCCAAAAAATGAAGGAATGCATCACTTACATGGTGGTGAGCCAGGATTTCATAAATCGATATGGAAGGTCGTTCCTTTTGAAAATAAGAAGGAAGTAGGATTAACACTGACATTACAAAGTGAAGATGGTGAGAATGGCTATCCTGGAAACTTACGAATGACGGTAACCTACACTTTAACTAATGATAATGCGTTTACGATTACGTATGAAGGTATCGCTGATCAAAAAACCGTTTTAACAAGTACTAATCATTCCTACTTTAACCTTAGTGGTAATCTAAAATCAGACATCCAACATCATGAGATTACGTTAGACAGTAGTAAATTTCTTGAATTAGATGAGGAATTAATACCTACTGGTAACATTTTAGATGTGGATAATACAGTGTATGATTTCCGTAAAGGGCGCTTGATGAAGGATGGTGTAACATCTGATTATAAACAAAATCTTGTAGCAAATCATGGATATGATCATTATTTCATCTTTGATCATTCTAAACAAGAAAGTGTTGTTGTTCGCGAGCAAGAAAGTGGCCGCCAATTAACGGTTATTACTGATCAACCAGGTGTTGTCATGTATACATCTAATAATCTGCCTGAAGGACTAGCGTTACGTGAACGGGAATCAGTTAGATATTTAGGACTTTGTCTTGAAACACAAGCTTCACCTGCATCCATTCATCATGAAGGTTTTCCATCGGTCTGGTTAGATAAAGACGAAAAATATTTTGGCAAAACTACTTTTATTTTTGATATAATAGAGTAAGGAAAAAGACACTCTTTTACCTGAAAGAGTGTCTTTTTTGGCTTCTATCAATATATAGTGTCTATTTTTGTAAAAAGAGCACAATATATTGATGAAATGCGTTAATTTTGATACGCTAGAATAGATTAATTTAGTTATCATCTTTTCACCTATAGAGATAAAGGAGGCTACTACTCAATGCATTTGACGAAAAAACGGTCATTAGCAATCAATGTGGAACAGTTAAATGAAGATATTAAAGAGTTCCCTCAAGTTCACCCGATTACACCTGATATGGAGACAACACATAAAGGTGTATCGCGACTTGTTATGCTAGACCGATATGCATTCAAAGATACAGAAAAAAAGACATTAAAAAAAGGTGACTTTGTTGTTTTAACCATTAAGGAAGACCCTAAATTCCCTGCTAGAGGTACTGGTTTCATTTTAGAGATCGATGAAACTAGCCGTAAAGCGAAGATCCAGGTAGAGGAAGAATATGTTCATGTATTAGAAAAGGATGAAGAGCGTGAAACAGGTGTAATCGAGCGTCCTTTAAGCATTATTGACAAACCGTTAGAGGTCTTTTATGAACAAATTGCTAAACGTAACGCAACAGGGCTTGCGGAAGTGGAAACTACAAAAGAGAAGCAGGATGAATGGTTTGAGCATTTTTATCAGGAACTATCCAGCTTGAATTTCGTGCCAGCAGGACGTGTCCTTTACGGAGCAGGTTCTCATACAGATGTAACCTATTTCAACTGCTATGTTATGCCTTTTGTAAAAGATTCCCGCGAAGGAATTAGTGATCATCGTAAGCAGGTCATGGAAATTATGTCACGCGGTGGCGGTGTTGGTACAAACGGATCAACTCTTCGTCCTCGAAATGCTTTAGCTAGAGGTGTTAATGGTAAGTCTTCTGGTTCTGTCTCATGGCTAGACGATATTGCTAAATTGACTCATTTAGTTGAGCAAGGTGGATCAAGACGTGGTAAATTTGAGTGCCTCGTCTATAAAAAAACCTCGTGAATTGCTGGGAACTCTTTAAAGAATAAATGGTAATTGAAATCCCACCTTATAAATTTGTCAGTTTATACAAGGGAGATTATCATGAAAATATATGATGCTAAGAATAATCAAAGTTGTAAACTGTGTGAATACAAAACATCCCATAATAAACAAGGATGGTTTACACTACATTTAAAAAACTACCACAACTTATCTTTAGAGGAATACTTATTACGATATTATTACTTTCCAGAAGATTTGAAATGCTCTTATATACTTTGTCAAAATACTGTGGGGCTCTATAGAGGCAAGCCAAAAAAATATTGCAGCGCTATATGCTCCGGCCGTAGCAAAGGAAAACCACTTACTTGTATCATTTGCGGTAATAAGTTTGATACATCAACAAGACCTAATAGAGCAACTAAGACTTGTAGCAAATCCTGTGCAAAGAAACTGAAATCCGCGAAAATAAAACAATGGCATAAATCAATGCATCCAGAGGAAAAAGAAAAACATTTTAGAAAAATTATTACTAAAACAGCAAAAACAAGAAAAAGAAACAACACCCCCTCATGGAATAGCGGTAAAACAGGAGTCTATAGTAAGGAGACAATTGAAAAGATTAGAGCATCCACACTAAAACAAATGGAAAACGAGAAATTTCAGAAAACTAGAATTGAAAAAATAATGGAAAGTTATTTAATTGAAATCAATGTTAACTATAAATATTCCTTTATATTAGAGAAAAGACAATATGATTTTTGTTTGATGGATTTCAATCTAATAATCGAATGCGATGGAGATTATTGGCATGCTAATCCTAAATATTATCCTAATCCTGAAAATTGGCAGATTGAAAGAATACACATGGATAGAGAAAAAAATGTGATAGCTAAAAATCATGGATATCAAATTGTTCGTTTTTGGGAAGACGATATAATAAACAACTTTGATTATATAAAAAGCATTCTACATGACTTGCTGGCTACAACGTAACCGGAAACGGTAAGCGTGAAAGCTCAAAAACAACAAGTCGAGAAAGACAATCAGCAGCCAAGCTCCTGTAAAATGGAGAAGGTTCAACGACCATCGAAACCACACAATTTTCGTGAAAGGGAGTAGAGTAGGAAGCAAGTGCTTCCGAAGCGCGAGGGTATCTAATTTAAAAATTAGATACAAGATATGGTCTGAACTCTAGGGTGACCTAGAGAGTTGATATCACGAATCAACGCAACATTCTATTCGGCTCAAATGATCATGCTCAACGATTGGCATCCTGATGTCATTGAATTCATTATTTCCAAAATGCAAAATCCACGAATTTTACGTTATTTAATTGAAAATACGAAAGATGAAACGATTCAGCAATTAGCGAATGATAAGTTAAAATTCACCCCACTTTCTGGTGACGATGTACAACTTTACCAAGGTATTGTCAATTTTAAAAACATGCCTGGTCAAGGTGGATTCACGGATGCCAATATCGAGAAAGCAGAAGCAGAATTACGTGATGGTGGTTCCTATTCTGTTCATAATCCTGACTTTTTAACCGGTGCAAACATTTCCGTTTGTATTACCGATGAATTTATGGAAGCAGTTGAGAAAGACCTTGAATACGAATTACGCTTCCCTGATGTAGAAAATTATGATGAAGAGGAAATGGATTACTACAACAAGCATTGGCATGAAATTGGCGACGTTAGAGAATGGGAGAAATTAGGGTTCGGTGTAAAAGTTTATAAACGCATCAAAGCTAAAGAGTTATGGGATCTAATTAACGTTTGCGCCACATACTCTGCTGAACCAGGTATTTTCTTCATTGATAATGCAAATAAGAAAACAAACGCAACTGCTTACGGACAAAAAGTAGTAGCGACAAATCCATGTGGAGAACAACCCCTCGCTCCGTTTTCTGTCTGTAATTTAGCAGCTGTTAACTTAGCGAATGTAGCGGATAAAGAAAAGAAAGTCCCAGACTTTGAGAAGTTAAAACAAACGGTCGAAATCGGTGTACGCATGCAAGATAATGTTATTGATTCTACACCATACTTTCTAGAAGAAAACCGTGTACAAGCTCTAGGTGAGCGTCGTGTCGGTTTAGGTGTAATGGGTCTTCATGACTTACTCATTTACTGTGAATCTGAGTATGGTTCAAAAGAAGGTAATGAATTAGTAGATAAAATATTCGAAACGATTGCGACTACTGCTTATCGGACATCAATCGAATTAGCAAAAGAAAAAGGTAGCTTCCCATTCTTAGTTGGGGAAACAGAAGAAGAAACACAGCAATTACGTAAAAACTTTATCTCTACCGGTTATATGAAAGGTATGCCAGAAGACATTCGTGAAGGTGTCTTAAAATATGGCATTCGCAACTCACATTTATTAACCGTTGCGCCAACAGGTTCAACTGGTACAATGGTAGGTGTTTCAACTGGGCTGGAACCTTACTTCTCCTTTACCTACTATCGAAGTGGAAGATTAGGTAAATTTATTGAAGTAAAAGCTGATATTGTACAGGAATATTTAGACAACAATCCAGAACAGGATCCCGATCATTTACCTAAATGGTTCGTAACAGCGATGAGCTTATCACCAGAAGCACACGCAGATACGCAATGTGTGATCCAGCGTTGGGTAGACAGTTCTATTTCTAAGACTGTGAATGCACCAAAAGGATATAAAGTCGAACAAGTAGAGCAAGTCTACCGTCGTCTATATCGTGGTGGTGCCAAAGGTGGTACGGTTTATGTAGACGGAAGCCGTGATTCTCAAGTCTTAACGCTCAAAGCAGAGGAAAATACTTTCTCCGAACAAACAGAGCTATTTGAAGACGAGGAAAAGAAAGTAGTTATTGTCGATACAGTGAACGAATTAGACAAAACTGACATGTCGATCGGCTCAGAAGTTGGCGACACTTGCCCTGTCTGCCGTAAGGGTAGTGTTGAAGATATCGGTGGCTGTAATACATGTACAAACTGTGGTGCCCAGCTTAAATGTGGCTTATAGGAAGAGGCTGGGACATATGTGGTTTTGAAATAAAGTTGGAAAGGAATACCTCTTTGGATATTATTGTCTAAAGGGGTGTTTTTTTTTATGTCTAAAAGAACAAGAACATCTAAAATCGACAAATGGATTAAAGAAGGCCGTGGAGCCGGGACTGGCTCAGATTATAAACCGTGGTTGAATATTCAAGATGTCTCTTCTCTCTTCATTAGGTCGCTCTAGCCGATTGAAAGGAATGAAAACAGAAAGGCAGCATGAATTTTTAAAGGTAGCTATCAGATTTTAGTTAGAGTTGTTAATCCTTTATCGAAGTTGACCTCTAACGCTAAGGCATTCCGTTTCGCTAATGAGGAACAGGAAGAGAACGGGTGGATGAATATTGGTCAAATTGAGATCAAAACTTCCCATTGATATTTTTAAAGAAGTATCCTCCCGAATTAGTAGTAAATATAATTCTATAGAATATAATGTTTTGGCACTGGAATCACTATGGAAGTCTCAAAAGGCTTAGAATTTGAAGTGGTGATCATATCATGCTTAGAATGGAAGATGGCACTTTTCCTTATTATTTGAATGTGAATGACCCAAAGAAACTTAATGAAGATGGATCTTCCTCGCGCTGTCATTTGTCTGATAAAGCAGAACGTTCTTCTAAGATCTGCCAAAAAGGAACAAACTTTTTCGTTACATGTTAAAAAGGGTATTCCTTGTCTAGGAATACCCTTTAGCATACTATTTTTTTAATACTTTCACACCGAATCCTGCTAATGACACGATCCCTGCTACTTCATTGCCTGTTATCAAATCTTGGTACGTTTGTTCGTTCAAATCAATGTCTTTTGTCTCGTTTGAAAAATTCATTAAGAATAGAAATTCATTTTCCCCATCCGTACGAACTTGAGCACTGACGTCTTTTGGTAATAAGCCGCCTGTTGCCCGTTTTAGAGCTAGTTGATCTGCTAACTTTTCGAAAAAGGCTTGATGGAATGCCTCGTCATTTCTCGAAGCAATATAATAGGCTTTACCTTCACCATAATGATTGACAGTTAATGCAGGTCTGCCTGCATAAAAGTCACTACCATATTGTGCTAAGGCTTCTGCACCTTCTAAATGGATCAAATCACACAATTCTTTTGCTTTAAACTCTCCACGCAAGCCTAATTCATTATTGCCAACTACTTTAACCCGATTTGATTCTCCATCATACAGACCATCGATTTCCTCTGACCAGATTCCTAATGTTTTACGCAATGGCCCCGGAAATCCTCCTAAGAAACAAAGATCATTTTCATCAACAATTCCTGACCAGTATGTTGTCACAAATGTCCCACCATTGCGGACAAATTTTTCAATATTTTCACCAACTCCAGGTCTCACCATATAAAGCATCGGCGCAACGACTAGTTTATATTTAGAAAGGTCTTTTTCCGAATCTATAACATCAACGGCGATACCTTGTTCCCAGAATGCTTGGTAATGCTCTGTTACTGTACGTTCATAATGAACACCTGCATTACGTGGTCCTTGAGCATCCTTTACTGCCCAGCGATTTTCGGTATCAAAGATAATGGCGACTTGTGCGTCAACAGTTGTGCCTACTACTTCATCTAACTTCGCTAAACCTTCCCCAAGTTCTTTGACCTCTTGGAAGACGCGTGTATATTCATGGCCGGCATGATCAACGACCGCCCCATGAAACTTCTCACTAGATCCTCGACTTTTACGCCATTGAAAATACTGTACAGAATCAGATCCATGTGCAACCGCCTGTAGTGATGATAATACATGCATGCCTGGTTTTTTCAATTTGCTGATCGGCTGCCAATTCGTTAAACTTGGTGTACTTTCCATTAATAAAAATGGCTTACCATCTTTTAATGAACGGAACCAGTCATGATTCATCGCTGTATAGGCAGCAAGGTAGGACTCATCTTGCTGATCATGCCAGGTCGGATAAGAATCCCATGAAATCACATCGATATCATTCGCAAATTTTGCATAGTTTAATCCTTCAAAAGTTTCCATAAAATTGGCTGTTGCAGGCATCTCTGGCTTAACCTCTTTTAATGGTTTTACCTCATGGCGATAAAAATCTAATGTTTGATCCGTAACAAAGCGTTTCCAATCAAGGTTCTGGCCATGAACCATTACTTCTCCATGAGGGGCAGGTGATTCTACTTGAGACCAGCTTGAATACGTATGACTCCAGAACGTTGTCCACCATGCATCATTTAGTGCGTCTAGCGTTTTATACTTTCGCTTTAACCATGCACGGAACGCATCCTGACAGTAATTACAATGGCACTCTCCGCCATATTCATTGGAGACATGCCATCCAATTACTGCCGGATGATCCGCATATCGTTCAGCTAATTTACTATTGATAATCTGCACTTTTTCACGGTATACAGGTGACGTAAAACAGTGATTGTGACGCATTCCATGTAGATTGCGGACACGGTTAGCTCCAACACGTAATACTTCTGGATATTTCTCAGACATCCACGCCGGTCTTGCACCACTTGGTGTTGCCAAAAATGCATAAATGCCATTCTCATGAAACGTATCTAGTAATCTATCCATCCACTCAAATGTAAACCTTCCTTCTTCCGGCTCTAATTTTGCCCAAGAAAAGATGCCGATTGACATCACATTACAATTCGCAAGCTTCATTAATCGGATGTCTTCTTCTAATACTTCTGGATATTTCTCCCATTGCTCTGGGTTATAATCAGCACCATGCAACATTTTAGGGATTTTATCACTTACTGGCTTAAATTTCATCGTATCACCTATCCTTCTTTTGAATTTTTCTCTAAAAATGCATCCAGTCCCATTAATTTATTCCCTTCATAATCAAATAAGGTTAAATGTGACCAGTTATTTTCATGGCCTACAGACCATTGCTGTTTGGAGGGAATCCAGCAAGGTTCCCAATAATAAATACCTTTTCCAAGATTACCAGGTACTTGCTTTACTGTGTTTATCAACTTTTCTAAATAAGCTTTTTGTCCTTCGGCTGTTGCCGGATAGCCAGGTACAAGATGATCACGAAAATCTGGTGCATCATCCACTTCCGGAATCTGATCTGGCACAGTCCACGGATAGGCAACCTCGACCACGATTATCTCTTTCTGATAACGAATGGCGATATCTTCCATATTTGCTTCAAAGTCTTCATAAGGACCATGCCACCAAGGGTAATAGGAAAGACCAATCACATCATAATCAAGCTGATACTGTTTCATTTGATCATAAAATTTACGTGCCCCTGCATTATCTCCACCTCGGTCAATATGGATCATTGTTTGTATTTCGTCTTCTTCTGTGGTGGCCGCTTGCACACCATTTAGTCCTGCCTTAATAAGTGGAATAATACCATCCCAATTCTCCATTTTCTCTTGATTCTCTTCTTTATAAATCTTGCCTTCTTCCCACAACATGCCATTCGTAATTTCATTACCGATCTGTACCATATCTGGTAATACCTTTTCTTTTTTAAAGGCTTCTATTACTTCTTTCGTATAACTGTAAACAGCCTCTACCAGTTCGTCATAGCTTAAATCTTGCCATGCTTTTGGCTTTGTCTGTTTGCCTGGATCTGCCCAATAGTCCGAGTAATGAAAATCTAACAGGAATTCCATATTGCAGGCTTTTATTCTTTTGGCCATGTTGATCGTTCTATCTAAATTACAATATCCCCCTTCGGGTGTGTGCCATAGTCGTAAACGGACCGCATTAACACCAGAGCGCTCCAAAATTTTCATTACATCATCTGCTTTTCCACGCTCATAATACTTGCCGCCTTCTGTCTCTATTTCATCGACAAATGACAAATCAACACCCTTTATAAATACCTTCTGTGTCATATATAAGTCCCCCATACTTGATCATTAACCTTTTGTTCCACCTGCTGTTAAGCCTGATATTAGGTAACGTTGTAAGAATAAATATACAATCGCTACTGGTATTGCAATCAAAATAGCACCAGCCGTAAATCTGGTAAAGTTATTAGAAAACTGATCATTAATAAAATTAAATAAACCTAATGCAATCGTGTAATTCTCCGGACTGTTCAATACGATTGACGGTAAAATAAAATCAAATAAAGGAGTCATGAAATTGAATAATGCCACCACGGCAAGAATCGGTTTTGCAAGCGGGAGTACAATCCGCCAAAACACCGTAAAGTGACCAGCTCCGTCAATCCGAGCTGCTTCATCTAATTCTCTTGGAATCGTGTCTAAATAGCCTTTTACTAGCCAAGCATTAAAAGGAATTTGACTTCCGACATAAATCAAGATTAAGCCTGATAGTGAATCAAGTAATCCTACTAAGTGTAAGAAAATATATAAAGCGACCATCGCCATCATTACAGGGAACATTTGCAATATAAGAAAGGTGTATAATGCAGATGTTCTCCCAACGAATTTATATCTAGAAAATGTAAATGCTACAATGGATGTGATAATGACTGAGAATAAAGCAGCACAGCCTGAAACGATCATACTGTTCTTATACCATGTTAAATAATTACTTCTCGGATCTGTAAACAACCACTTATAGTGTTCTAAGGACCAATTTTCCGGGATAATGGACGAGGAGTAGAGACTTTGTCCAGGGTTTAATGACATTCCTATAGCCCAAACAATTGGATAGAGGATAATTACTGTCATAAACGCAAAAATCGCATATATACCTGTTAACTCTAGTGCTGACTTTAACTTTGGACTCATTAGATGTTCCCCTCCTCTTTAAATGCACTTGTTCGTCTGAATTGGAAAAAGGCGAATATCGACACAATTAAACCGATGATTAACGAAATCGCGGCAGCCATGCTGTAATTGCTTGTATCAAAAGTTAACTTATATACCCATGAGATTAAAATGTCGGTACCACCTGCATTTTGTCCTTGGACAGCTGGTCCACCCTCATTAAAGAGATAAATAATATTGAAGTTATTAAAATTCGTTGTATACTGAATAATTAACAATGGTGCAGTAGCAAATAATACGTGCGGCAAAGTAATATTTCTAAATTTCTGCCAACGTGTTGCACCATCTACATCTGCTGCTTCATACCATTCAGAGGAGATACTTTGAAGTACTCCAGAAAACAATGCGAATACGAACGGGTACCCTAGCCATGTCTGGATCATGATCAAAACAATCTTGGTATAAGTAGGATCTGTTAACCACGGCAATCCACTTCCACCAAATAACGGTATGATAATGTCACGGTTAATTGCACCAAATTCATCATTAAACATTGCAGCAAAAATTAAAATAGACACAAAACCTGGTACAGCCCATGGTAAAATCAAGATTGTACGTATCGTCCTTTTAAATTTCACGCGTTTATCATTTACTAAAACTGCTAAGATCAAGCCGACAACTATTTGAAAAGAAGTAGCTACTACTGTCCATATGATGGTCCAACTAAATACACTGATAAATGTATTTTGCCAAATCGGTACGGTTACTAAATCTTTGAAATTATTTAAGCCAATCCACTCTACCAAATTTCGAGGTGGAGAATTATAAAGATCGTAATTAGTAAATGCTAAAGCAATTGCAAATAGAAGTGGAAAGACAACTGTAAAAATTAATAATACTAAACCAGGTGCAGTCATGATATATGGAAAAGCTTTATCATATCCATTTTTGATAGCCTGTTTAAACGATGGCGGCTGCCATCCATTGTTTAGTAATTTAGCTTGCTTTCTCGCATCCAACACGTTAAAAACGTATAACGTTACGGCAAAGGCGATTAAAATTAATGAAACAATCCCGTAAACGAGTAAATAAATTGAATGATCGACACCAGGAATCGTTCCTAATGTAATAATTCCCCACAGCCCTAACCAAAGGAAATCAAAAGTCGCTAGGATAAAGGCAATTTCCAATATAATAAAAGAAATTCCCTTCATATAGCGCTTGTTATATATTTGCCCTAAACCTGCAAGTATAATGGAAAGTACCATTGCTACATTTGGATTCAACTTTTTTTGATCTTTAGTTAGTTGCTTATGTTCTTGATGTTGGGGCATAAAAACCACCTCTTTCTAAAAATAAGTACTAAATGGAGAGTGGAAAAGCTAAACTTTTCCACTCTATCAAGTCTATTCACCTGAAGACGCACCAGAAACTTCAATATTATCTTTAATATTTTGAACCGTTTCCGTTACTGCTTCTTCTACATCTGCACCATTATTAATCAATTCAATCGCAATATCCATATCCCAAACTTGTGCCATTTGAGGAATATTAGGCATTGGTGTACCATGTGGTACTTGTTCTGTATATCCTGCATACATTGGATCATCTACTGCATCAAGAATTTCTGGTCTCGGTGGTAATTCACCTGTTACATCATAGTAAAGCTGAGAGTTCTCATCATTCGTCATAAACTTCGCTAGGTCTTCCGCCCATTCAGGATGATCACTATAGTATGATACTAACCATGATTTCACCCCGATAAAGGATGGAGCTATCTCACCGTTCATTGCTGGTAACGGTGCAGTAGCGACATCATCGCCAAGTGCTTCTTTATAGATTGGCATATTCCAAGGACCACTAAATACCATACCAACTTTTCCTTCAGAGAAAAGACCATCTAATACGTCTACAGTTAATGTTTTTGGCATTAAACCTTCGTTAATAAATTCTTGATATTTGCTTAACCCTTCAATTGCACCCTCATTATCTAATCCGATATCACTTGGATCATATACACCATCTTCTTCACCAAATACATAACCACCGTAAGCATTGATAAAGGTGTACAAGTAATAAAATTCCGGTGACACTAGGAAACCATATTGGTCGTTGCTAGCATCTGTTACTTCTCTTGACATCTCCAACACTTCGTCAATTGTTTCTGGTACACTATCAACAAGATTTTTGTTGTAATAAGCAAAATATGTTTCTACTGCTACTGGTGCACCATAAATCTCGCCATCATACGTAAAAGCGTCAATTGCTACTTGTGTAAAACTATTTTCTTCTTCTTCAGAGTAATCAATAGGTAATGCTAAACCTTGCGCAATAACATCCCCTAATCGATCCTGAGGTTGGAAGTATAAATCCGGGCCGTCACCAGTAGGACCAGCTAAAGCTAATTCATCTACCTGATCAGGCATTGGAACTCTTCGGTAAGAGATTTCAATCCCTGTTTCTTCCGTATACTTATCAAACAATTCCACTGAAATATCTTCCGCAATATCTTCATCGTTAATCCATACAACTAGTTCTTCTGGCTTATCTGCTTCTTGTGCCTCTTCAGTAGCACCTGTTTCCCCTGCACCTTCACTATTCTCATTAGCTTCCTCTGCACCTTCACGTTCGGGAGCACAAGCTACTAATATAAGAATGAAGAATACCATTAATAACAAAGACCATACATTTTTCTTTTTAAACAACTAAAAGACCTCCTTAATAAATTAATTTAATTATCTTTCTCAATTTTAATTATAAAGCGATTTCACAATGATTTATATATCAAATTATTCTAGATTACTTTCAAATAATGAAATTCCCCCCTATCAAACCGCACCTTCTACCAAAAAAATAAACCTGCGTTATTGGTGCAGGTTTCGATACGTACTCGGTGTAATACCTTCACGTTTTTTAAATGTTGTAACAAAGTGGCTTACACCATTGAAGCCTACTTGTCTGGCAATCTCCTTTAAAGATAAATCTGGTGTAGTTATCAGGATACGCTTTGCTTCCCGAATCCGTAACTGTACAAGGAAGGAATACGGACTTATTCCGAATGTATCATGAAACATCGTGTTTAAATGTTGAGAGCTTACCTGTGCTTTTTCAGACATTTCTAATAGCCCAATATCTTGCGGATAAACTTGTTCCAACCATTCCACAATACCTCTTATTTTTTCAAAAGATTGTAAGACAGATAGCTTATTATTCATTTGACCATATTTTTTCAGACGCATGAGAAATTGATATAGATCTGCAGAAATTTCATGTGCTAAATGATGCGGATCCTGAAATTCTTCTAACTTCTCTATAATTTTTTCCATATGTCTCTTAAAGGAAATATTTTCATTTTCCTCATAGAACGCAGAATAATTCATATCTAACGCATTTAAAATCGGGTCTATTGCTGCCCCTGTAAAGGTGATATAGTATGTTTCCCAATGATCTCTTGCTTCGTGATCAGAATAATATTTATGTGGTGTATACGGAGTCAGCATGATTGCTTTCCCTGGTGGTAAGGAAAAAGATTGATTTGCTAATTCGATTATTCCTTCTCCCTTCACTGTTTGTAACCAGTGATAATAAGGGTAACCTTCCGGCCGATCGAAATCCAATTCATACGGATTATAGCCAATACTCTCAATATATAATGGTAGAGGATTTTCAGAAACGGAAAAAGTAAATCTTTTTTTCTCAGACACTTTATCACAACTTTCTACTTATAAAGTTCTTTCTATCTGCCATTATATAGTAAAAACATCTAATCGAAAATACCTATTCTTAATACTTATTACATGACTATTCTATTACTGGATCAAACAAATCACTCAAAATTAATGCCACTGCCCCAAGTGAAGAGCCATATTCTCCTAGATTAGATAAATAGACAGGTGTTTCTTGTGCACGCTCCGAGATTGTCCTTGTCTGAATCGTTTCAATAATAGGATCTAGAATAAAGGACTCCGCTTTTGAAACACCACCACCAATCATAATGGTACTAGGGTTGCATACATGAATTAAATTGGTGAGTGCAATACCTAAATAAGTTCCTGCTTCCTTTAATACCTCTTTTGCTAACGAATCTCCTGCTAAGGCTGCTTGATGTACTGCTTCCGCTGTTAGTGTTTCATCATTCTCCGATAGACTGCTAGGATTACCTTGCTCTAATAATTCGATTGCTCTCTCTGCAATGGCAGGTCCAGAAGCAACAGTTTGTAAGCATCCTTCATTTCCGCATGAACATTTTTTACCGTGCAAATCTACGGTCATGTGGCCAATTTCACCAGCGATGCCATGCTCGCCACTATATAATTTGCCATCAATAACAAGACCAGCACCAATACCTCGTCCTACGTTCACTGCAATCATACTTTTATTAGCCATCTTATTTTCAAACCATGCTTCACCTAAAGCTAATGTTTTCGCATCATTTTCTACTTTTACATCCATATCAAATGTCTTCTCTAAATGAGCTTTAATCGGTATATTACGCAAGTTAAGGTTAGGCGCAAATATCGATAAACCTTGTTCAGCATCCACTACACCATGCATCGCCACACCAATGCCGATAAATTGTAACGATGGATGCTTGATGATTAATTGTTCCACACCAGTCGTAAGCATGTTTAAAAAGCTATCTTTATGTAGCTGCTGTGTAATCTCTTGCTCGATTTCATCTACTATTGCCCCAGAAAGATCTGAAATAATAAAGCGAACATCAGCAGGACCCGCATCAATTCCGATAATATGAAACCCCTTTGTATTAAGCACTAACATTGTTGGCTTTCTTCCACCTTGCGAAATACCGAGTTGACTTTCTTTTATTAGCCCTTGTTCTAACAATTCTCTTACAATACTACCTACAGTTGGTGGCGTTAACTGTGTTTCTTTAGCGATTTGCGCACGCGAAATCGAACCTGCTGTACGGATTTTATTTAAAATAATTGATTTATTTAATGATTTCATCCATTGAAAACTTCCACGTTGCATCTTTTTCCCCAACTTTCTTAATATACTTTAATAAGTATACCATATTAATTATTCGTCATTAAATGATTGTCGTAAACTACATCATAAAGATCTTTATATGCAACATGTTTCTCTTTTAATTGTGTCGGGGATTCCAAGCCGGCGGCGGCAGCTATATTATATAGCCCTTCTCTAATCGATATGACATAATTAGTCACTCGATAAGATTTCTCTTCAATATCCAAACCTCTTTGCAGTTTTGGATCTGTTGTTGCTACACCTACAGGGCAATGATTGGTATGACATACTTGTGCCATTATACAGCCCGTGGTAATCATAAACGCTCTAGCAACCTGTACTAAATCCGCTCCGAGTGCTAAAGCAAATGCAATCCGATCCGGAGTGAACAGTTTTCCTGATGCAATAATTTTTACTTGTTCACGAACACCTTCCTGCACCAATGCGTTGTGCAATATCGGAATGGCAGATTTAATTGGCAGCCCAACACTATCTGTTAACTCTTGATACGTAGCACCGGTTCCACCCTCCCCACCATCAACGGAGATAAAATCCGGTTTCTTCCCTGTTTCTTTGATTGCTTTAGCTAATTGGTACACATCATTTTCTTGGCCTACCACTATTTTGATACCGACCGGCTTTTCGGCAATCTCGCGTATTTGTTCGACAAAATCTAGCAAACCATACACATCTGAGAATTGATAAAATCGATTTGGACTATCATTTGATTGAAAAGCTGCAATTCCTCTGTCTCGCGCTACTTCCTCTGTTACTTTCTCTGCTTCAAGATGTCCTCCACGTGTCTTCGCACCTTGAGCAAGTTTCAATTCAAAGGCTTTTATCTGGTCAATGGAAGCTTTCTTTTTCAACTCTTCCCAGGACATTTCTCCCTCTGGGGTACGGACACCATATAAACCTGGGCCAATTTGCATGATAAGATCTACATTACCTTTTAAATGATAAGCAGATAATCCGCCTTCTCCCGTATTCATCCATGTGCCACCTGCTCGACCTAATCCGATCGAGAGTGCCGTTATCGCTCTTTCACCAAGTGCACCATAACTCATTCCAGCCATACCAATTAATCCTTGAACATGAAAAGGATTTTCCGTTTCAGGACCAATAACTATTCTATGCTCCTTTTGTAGTAAATAAGGAGATACTTTCTGTTTCACTCGATGTTCTTTTCTGAAAAAGAGGGTTTCCTTATCAACGTGATATACTTTTGTATCTACTTTTGGTTCATGTTCGATAGAAAGTTCTTCTTTCAATTTTGGAAACATGGTGTTTTTAATATAATAGCCTGGTTGATCAAAATCTCGTTTGGAACCAAACCCTTCTAATCTGTTTTTATACTTTGCCGGCATTACGATATTTAAATAATCCTTTCTTGAAAAAGGTTTACCTGTATCATCTTCTGTGAATAGATACTGTCTTAATTCCGGACCGATATTCTCCAGAAAATAACGGACTCTTCCTATTAAAGGATAATTTCGTAGAACAGCATGTCTTTTTTGGGTTCTATCCTTTAGAAACCATAGAATCATCAGTATCCCTGGAATAATCAAAATTACCAATACGATCGTCAATAAAATAACTGAAGCGATATCAGCCAATCTTCCCCCTCCATCCTATCAAACACATTGGTGATAGACCTTAGAAAGACACCCTTTGTGTATTAATATGGACCACGAATATGATCATGCACTTCATTTTCATAAAAGCTTCTTAGCTTTTCTAACTCTTTTTCTGAAAATGCCGGAACACTAATTGCTGCCAGGTTATCTTCGACCTGTTTTACCGTTTTAAAACCAGGGATTACCGAAGAAACGGCTTCATGGCTTAAAATCCATTGTAGTGCTGCTCTTGTCATATTGCCTCTTCCTTCCGCTATCCATTCCAATTGCTTACTTAACGCTACCCCTTTAGCAAAAGGCAAACCAGCAAAAGTCTCACCTACATTAAATGCTTCCCCATTTTGATTAAATTTCCGGTGGTCATCTGCTTCGAACTGATGATTAGCAGAAAATTTACCTGTTAATAATCCACTTGCTAATGGTACCCTTGCCAAAATACCAACATTTTTCTCTTGCGCTACCGGAAATAATTCTGTGATTGGTTTCTGTCGAAAAATATTAAAGATCACTTGTAAAGCTGCTACGTTGGGGTTTTCCATGGCAAGAAGTCCTTCTTCAACAGTCTCCACACTAACACCATAGTGACGAATTTTACCTTGTTGCTGCAATTTATCTAATACCTCAAATACCGCTCCATCCCGAATAATTTCAATTGGCGGACAATGAATTTGAATTAAATCTAACTGTTCGCGTTGTAGTCTTCTTAAACTGTTTTCCACATAATTAGTGACGGATACTTCAGAGTAGGTAGCAGGATCATGAATGTCTCCGGCACGACAAAATTTTGTTGCGATATATATTTTATCTTCTTTTCCTTTTGTTGCTTTCGCAAGTAACTCCTCACTATGGCCATCACCATAGACATCAGCCGTATCAAAAAAATTTACCCCAGCATCCATGGCACGCGCCAGCCCATTTAATGCCTCTTGGTCATTTGTCTGCCCCCATGCGCCACCTATTGCCCAAGTACCAAAGCTTAACTCACTAATTCTCATATCTGTTTTACCAAATTGTCGATATTGCATAGTATCTCTCCTCTTATTAATTATTTGTTTTTACATAATGACGCCAATTGTGAACAGGCTGCCACTCTAATACCTCTTTTGCCTTTTTATTACTTAGTAAAGTTTGATATCCTTCAATTGGCTCGCGAAAATCGGTGACATCCGGAAAACAAGTTGCCAGCAATTCTTTACTTGTTATATCCATACTAGTATTATCCGCAGCAAGATTTAATGCTACTGTACCCAGTCCATCTTTTTCGACCGCCAATCGATAGGCTGTAGCGACATCACGTGCATCAATGTAGCTCCATAAAATCGATGTACGCAATACTGGTTTATGTATAAACGATGGGAAATTCTCATACATGTGTGGAGCAATGACATTCCCAACCCGCATCGATACAACTTGCATACCTGTACGCTGATGAATCATGTCAGCCGTTTTTTCATTGACGATTTTGGATAAACCATAACTATCTTCTGGCATCTGTGGATGCTCTTCATCAACAGGTACGTATAAAGGTTGGGCATTTTGCTTACTGAACACAAGCCCATAGGATGATTCACTAGACGTAATCACTGCCTTTTTGATTCCTAATGTACCAGCTGCTTCTAAAATATGATAGGTTGACATCACATTATTTTGAAATGTTACCTCGTTCGGATGGGAATATGCTACCGGTATTGCTGCTAAGTGTACCACAGCGTCTGCACCTTCTAGCACCCCATATACTTCCCCAAGATTGGTTAAATCGGTAATAATCGTCTTACACTTCGGATCATCCGGATACTTTTGATCGACATTTACTACTTGATAACCATGATCTACAAATTCTTGAATAACTGATGGACCCAATAAGCCACTTCCGCCAGTAATTACTACTTTTGCCATACCGATGTCGCCTTCCTCTTATTTGTTTGCGTTTTCACATATTTATTATACGTACTTTTCATAAAGAAGGAAAAGATTTCGCTCATCTGCCACCTACCTTATCTGTTCTAGTAAATAGCAGCTGCACATCAGTGGAAATTTCTTGCGAATTAGCCTGACGTATAGCGAAAAAACTGAAGAAACAAATCTACTGATCAACTATTTCGATAAAAGCAAAATGCTCTCTTCCTATCTTTGGTCATCGAACAATAGCTGATTGTTTGATATGATAGAAACAACATATTAGTTAAGTAAATCGTGTTAAGCTTCAAAAATCCTTACAAAAGGAGGACTTTAACGTTAATGAAAGATTTTTATAAAGTGCTGATTGTAGACGATGAAATGCTGATAAGACAAGGAATTATTAACTATATTGAATGGGAAAGCGAAGGCTACAAAATTATTGGCGAAGCGTCAAATGGTGAGGAGGCTCTCCAACTGATGGAATTACACCATCCCCACATCATCATTACCGATATCGTGATGCCAGGTATGGATGGGATAGAACTAGTAAAAAATGTGAAAGAAAAGTATCCTGACACAGAAGTGATTGTATTAAGCAGCTTTGAAGATTTTGATTACGTGAGACAGACGTTTCAAAACGGGGTAGCCGACTATATTCTGAAACCCAAATTACATACACAGGAATTGTTACAAACATTAAATCGTGTCACCATCAAACAGAATAAGACAGAAAATGCAAACGGAAACAATGCATCCTTAACAGAAGTATGCAAAAAAATAATAGAAGGTTACCAATCGATACGTGAAATGAATTTCGCACGTCAACAACTCACCAATAATACATTTGTTTTAATTGAGGCATATTGGAGTAAAAAGGAAAAAGTCAATTTAACGACCAATGAAATAAAAAATCGATTACAAAAACATATATCCCATATAAAATGTCATGAAATCCCAATACGAGATCAAAGTATTTTACTTTTAACGAATCTCCATTCAAATGAGCTGTCCACTTTAAAGGAAGCTGTATATGAATGCGATAAACAAACAAATACTTCTAAGATCAAGTGGATCTTTAGTACACCTTTTCATTCTATTGAACAACTTAAAATGATATATGAAACCAATCATTTAACTATGCAACAGTTCCATTTTTATTTACCGGATCGTACTGTTCTTTTCTATGATACCTTACCACAAGCACCCGATAAAAAGGCAGAGTTTGACTTGAATCATATGATCTATTTATTTAAACGAAGGCAATTTCAGGAAGCTTTCATCTATCTGAATGAACATATAGGCGTACTTTCCAATCAGTATGAAACAGATGTGTTCGAATTTAAATCATGGCTTGAAAATATTATTTTTAATATCGTTGTGCTACTTGGTAATATGAAATATGATATCGAAGAGCTTGAAGCAGAAAAGTATCATTATTTTTCTGCAATCAATGAAGCCTTTGATGTACGTGAGGCGGTTTCAATATTTGATACATTTTTAGCGAAAGTAGAAAAAATGCTACTTCCAGCTAATGCCGATACAACTTCCAATATCCAGTTATTATTAGATTATATGGAGGAGCACTATAACACCCATTTAACATTGGGTAAGTTAGCTGATCATTTCCATTTTAATCCCTCCTATTTATCTAGTTATTTTAGCAAGCATCATCAGGAAGGATTCAGTGAATATTTGAATCATGTTCGTATTAAAAATGCGCGAAAAATGTTAGAGGAAACAAATATGTCTATCTCCGCTATTAGTGAAGCTGTCGGTTATTCCGATCCAAGCTATTTTACAAAAGTATTTAAAAAGCTGACAACTATGTCACCTAGTACCTATCGCAAGAAAAACAAACCGACGAATTGAGGCAGATCTAATGAAGAAGTTACTCCGAATCATTCAAGCTAATAACCTTTTTATTAAGATCTTCTTAGTAATGGTAATCAGCATCATCATCGTGTCGTTGTCCATTACTTATAGCAGTATACGGATGTCTAGTAATTTATTTATCGAAACGTTTAGTATCACTAACTCAAAAATCCTCAATCAAATTACAGATCGATTTAACTCGTTCACAGATTCCGTTGTGTCCATCTCTTTAGAGGTCGATACAAATGGTACAATCAAGCAATTACTGCAGGAAGAGCATGAAAATGCTATTGAACAATCGCATTTTTATTATCATTTAACGAATGAAATGGAAGGGATATATGCGGAAATTGACCCTAAAGATGCGACGATGATTATTTTGAGCAATAATCAAGATATCTTTAATATGAATTATGTCAAGTGGCCAGTCGACGGAGAAAAATTAGCTAATCATGAAATGATCGAACGTGTGGAAGAAAGTCCTAAGGATATCGTCTATCAATTTGAAGAGTCAGAGGTCACCAATGGCGTACCGATGATCATTGCTTCGAAGGCATTGAGACTGCAATCAGACTATATATATGGCTACTTATTTTTTTCACTGGCTGAAAAAGATTTAAAGAAATTTTATGAAAGTTATACGACGGCAGGTAATAACGTGTTGTTAGTCACACCAAATGGTCAAATTATTTCCAGCAATCAAGAGGAAATGGTCGGAGAAACATCTCCTGAATTATTAAACTACGCAGAAAGTTTCGAGGATGAGAACGTAGAATATAAGAATGTTCATCTATTTGGACAAAACTATATCTTCCTTTCCGAATATATATCCAGTCTTGACGTCTACCTTGTAAATTTAATCAACCGGGAGATCATCGCTGACAGCCTCATTGATACCAATCAAATAGTGCTAATCAGTATCGCTGTTGTCAGTTTAGCTGTTCTCATCGCTTTCTTGATATTACGAAAGATGACCGTATCCATCAGTAAGCTTGTTCACCAAATTTCCGACATGGCAAGATATCAATTTAATAAGCCATTGAAAGAAACAGGAGGATATGAAACAAGAAAAATTGCCAAAGCATTTAATTATATGTTGAATGAACTGCAGGATTACGTGCAAATTTTGATGAAGACACAAGAAAAGCAAAGAAAAGCAGAATTAGAAACATTGCAACACCAAATCAACCCACATTTTATCTATAATACATTAGCTTCCATTAAATTTATGATTCGGCAGGAGAAAAAAGAAAAAGCATCAGAAACGATTGATTCGTTTATTGGATTACTGCAAAATTCCTTAAGTAATATTGACGAAACGATAACAGTTGAACAAGAATTAGAAAACCTTAAACACTATGTACAGATTAATCAAGCAAGGTATGGTGATAGCATTCAGGTTAATTATTTGGTCGCACCTGACTGCCTACAGCTTTATTTGCCGAAGCTGGTTATTCAGCCCTTTATCGAAAATGCTTTTTTTCACGGATTCACAAAGAGAAAAACGGGTTTCATTCAAATACTAATTGCTCAAAAGGATGACTATCTCATCTGTGAAGTGATTGATAACGGTGATGGAATGGTAGGAGAACGACTAGAAAATAAAATAATTAAAGCAAAAGAAAAAAGACAGCTATTCAGTGGAATTGGTGTTAAAAATGTTCACGAAAGAATCCAACTATTGTACGGAAAAAAATATGGTGTAGAAATCGAGAGTGAGCTGTCAAAAGGTACAAAAGTCAAATTAAAGCTCCCTGTTATCGAGTCTTAGCATCGACACCTAAAAATATTACAAGATCAAAAAAAAGTTATGATCCATAACCTGATTCTAAAAATAGTTTTATTTTTTACTAAAGATCGTCCAAGAGGTCTTTAGTCTTTTTTTGGTAAACTTATATTACAGTGTTGAAAGCGATTTCACCACTTACCATACTTTTAGGGGGGTATATAAAATGAGAGAAAAACTATCCACAAAATTTTGGTTGTTAATGATAGCGCTTTTAACAACCATGGTATTAGCTGCATGTTCTGGTGGCGAAGATGACGGTGAAGAAACAACGGAAGGAAATGCTGATGGAATTACAGCATGGGCGTGGGATCCGCATTTTAATATCGCAGCTTTAGAGCTTGCTGTAGAACATTATGATAATGAAGATTTCGATATGGAGATTATTGAAAATGCACAAGACGATATTGTACAACGACTTAATACTGGCTTAAGTTCAGGAACAATGACTGGTATGCCAAACATTGTCCTAATCGAAGACCAACGTGCACAAAGCTTTTTGCAATCTTATCCAGATGCTTTCTATCCAATTGGTGATTATTTTAATACAGAAGATTTTGCAGATTATAAGTTAGCACCAACCAGTTTTGAAGGAGAGCAATACGGCCTTCCATTTGACACTGGAGTAACTGGTTTCTTTTATCGCACTGACTATTTAGAAGAAGCGGGATACACACATGATGATTTAGTTGATATAACATGGCGTGAATATATTGACATCGCCAAAGATGTAAAAGAACAAACAGGTCAAGCAATGCTTTCACTTGATCCTAATGATTTAGGTATTCTTCGCGTGATGATGCAAACAACCGGTGCTTGGTACACAGAAGAAGACGGTACTATTCAATTAGAAGGAAATGAACCATTACAAATGGCTTTAGAAAACTATAAAGAATTAATGGATAATGATCTTGTTAAATTAAACTCTGACTGGAGTCAATACTTGGCTGCATTTAACAGCGGCGATGTTGCATCAGTTCCTGCTGGTAACTGGATTGCTCCTAGTGTTGAAGCAGAAGAATCACAAGCAGGGCTTTGGCGTGTAGCACCAATACCTCGTTTAGATATGGAAGGTGCAGTAAATGCATCCAACCAAGGTGGTAGTTCATTTTATGTGCTAAATATTGATGGAAAAGAAGAAGCCGCTGAATTCTTAGGTGAAACGTTTGGCTCTAATGTTGAATTTTATCAAGACTTAGTTGAACAAGTCGGAGCGATTGGTACCTACATTCCAGCATCTGAAGGTGATGCCTACCAATTTGAGAATGAATTCTTTAATAATCAACAAGTAGTATATGATTTCTCTCAATGGATGGAAGAAATACCTCAAGTTGACTATGGTATGAACACGTATGGAATTGAAGACATCTTATCAGCAGAAATACAACAATACTTGAATGGTAAAAGCATAGATGATGTACTAGCAGATGCGCAAGTACAAGCGGAAAACCAATTTAAATAAACATACAAAGCCCTTGGGAGAGCGCTCTTTTTGAGTAAACCCTAACCCCCAGGGCTTTGCTTTCTTTTCTTATGAAAAGCTAGCTTGAAAAGTCTCATTAATTGAGGAGGGATTATGGTGAGTCAAACTTCTAATCTAACATATCAAAAAACACTAAAACAACGGTTAAGAAAAAATTATATTGGTTGGCTTTTTATCATTCTATCTGTACTAGGCATTTCTCTTTTCTATTTCTATCCTATGGTTCAAGCCTTTTTATTATCTTTACAAACAGGGATGGGTTCAAATCTCGAGTACATTGGTTTTGATAACTATGTAAGATTATTTAATGACCCGACTTTTATTACTGCATTATCTAATACAGTACTTTATCTGCTTGTGCAAGTACCCGTGATGATTGTACTAGCACTGATATTTTCCGTATTATTAAATGATCCTACATTAAAATTCAGAGGCTTCTTCCGTACTGCTATCTTTTTACCAGCTGTAACTTCTCTTGTAGCCTATGCCGTTATTTTCAAATATTTATTTAGTGGTGATGGTTTAGTCAATGAATTTCTGCTAAGTATGAATTTGATTTCACAACCACTCAATTGGCTTTCTGACCCAGTCTTAGCCAAAATTACGATCATTATCGCCATCACATGGAGATGGACCGGTTATAATATGATTTTCTATTTATCGGCTCTCCAGAACGTAGACAAATCGATGTATGAAGCTGCAAGAATTGATGGCGCTTCAGCGATACAACAGTTTTTCTATATAACCATTCCGTTATTAAAGCCGATTATTTTATTTACTTCCATTGTATCAACCATTGGTACTTTGCAATTGTTCGATGAAGTAATGAATATTACAAGTGGTGGACCTGGTAACGCCACTATGACGATTTCCATGTATATTTACAACTTATCATTTGAATATACACCAGACTTTGGATATGCAGCTACCGTATCTTACGTTATTTTGATTTTAGTTGTCATTTTATCCTTTATTCAATTCAGAGTGGCAGGTGATCGAGATTGAAAAAATTAAAACGAGTGTTTATTTATCTATTTTTAAGTGTTGCAGCACTAGTGTCCATTTTTCCTTTCTTATGGATGTTAGTAAGTATGACAAACAAATCCGTTGATGTAACACAGGGACGCTTGATTCCTGGTACTCATTTGATCGAGAACATAAACAACCTTCTTGATCAGACGCAAATAGGTATTGCATTGTGGAACTCTTTTGTCATTGCGATTATTACCACCGTACTGACGCTCTTAATCGGTTCTTTAGCTGGTTATGGTTTTGAAATTTACCGATCAAAAGGTAAAGATATCGTCTTTAATATATTGATTTTGTCGATGATGATTCCGTTCGCTGCGATTATGATTCCGTTATACCGCTTATTCGGACGAATCTCTGATGATGCACCACTTATTGGTTTGGATACGTTAGCAGCAGCCTTCTTACCAACTATTATTACCGCCTTTTTCATCTTCTTTTTCAGGCAGAATACGAAAATGTTTGCGAGAGAGTTGGTAGAGGCTGGAAGAATTGATGGTTTAAGTGAATGGGGTATCTTTTTCCGGATTTATATGCCGACAATGAAAACAACGTATGCGGCGGCAGCGATTATCGCATTTATGAACAGCTGGAATAACTATCTTTGGCCATTAGTTGTGCTTCAATCTCCGAATAAGCAAACGATACCATTGTTAATCTCCAACCTTGGAGCAGGGTACACACCTGACTATGGAGTAATCATGACAGCGATCGTTATTGCAACGCTCCCAACAGCCTTAGTGTTCTTCCTTATGCAAAGACATTTTGTTGCTGGTATGATGGGGTCTGTGAAAGGGTAATAATACCTAAAAGACACTTTGATTGCCTATAAGGTTTGTTATGAATAGTTTTTATACAAATCTTTGAGATAAACATGGAGATTTGTTGATTATCTCCATTTATCAAACAAATCTTCGAGCGTGCTGGATAGATTTGTTGATTATCTCGTTTTATTAAACAAATCTTCTTGTGTGATAGATAGATTTGTTGATTATCACATATATTGTTTTCATATACGAATAAAGTAGCGAGCTGTTATATTGCTCGCTACTTTTTATTTATTCCATCACCACATCGATTAGCTCAAATTTCGTAACATCTACTAATCCACGGTTGGAGATTCTAACTTCCGGAATTACTGGTAAAGCAATCAGGGAAAAAGTCATGAATGGAGCATGAATTGTACAACCTAATTGTTGCCATGCTTTTTCTAATGCTCTTACTTGTTTGACTACCGTTTCTATTGGCTGATCAGACATCAAGCCTGCGATTGGCATCGGAACATGTGCCAGTACTTCGCCATCTTCCACGACAATCATACCACCACCAGATTTGGCTAGTTTATTAGCTGCGATTGCCATATCCTCCTGATTGACACCCATTACTAATAAATTGTGACTATCATGGGCTACTGTGGAGGCAACGGCACCAGCTTTCAGCCCAAAGCCTTGGGCAAACCCCAGCGAAATCTGACCAGTACCTTTATGACGTTCAATACATGCTAGTTGGATAATATCCTGTTCCAAGTCTATTTGGATTCGATTATCTTTTATAGGTAAAGTTGAGGTCATTTTGGCTGTTCGAGCGCTATTTTCAATAATGCTAATCCCATTAATCGCTACTTTATCTTGTTGCTCTGTAGCGATAGTAAAATCATCAGGCTTTAATTCTCGGTGTAACTTTACTGTGTCCTTGACATGATCAGGGTATTCATATCGAGGCATTTCTTTTACGAGCTCCTGATTGGCAACGACCACTTCACCATTCGTGACGACCGTAGATGCCTCTACCTTTGACAAATCATCAAGCAAAATAATGTCGGCTATTTTCCCCGGGGAAATACTTCCGAATTGTTTATCTATTTGATAATAACGTGCGACATTAATGGTAGCCATTTGGATAGCTACAATTGGATCAACCCCTTCTTCTATTGCACGACGAACAACATGATTGAGCTGACCCTTTTCTACTAATGTCTCTGGATAAATATCATCCGTAACTAGCGATACATTAGAGGAATCGATTCCGTCTTCTGTAATTATTTTAATGACTTCCTTCACATCCTGCCAAGCAGATCCTTCTCGAATCATCACATGCATGCCTAACCGAGCTTTTTCCAATGCCTGCTCTTTGGCAACAGTCTCATGACAGGAATCAACACCAGAGGCAATATATGCCTGAAGCATACCGTTTGATCCGTCTGGAAAATGACCCGTTACAACCTTGCCAGCTGCAATGGTTGCTTCTATTTCATTGATCATCTTATCATCATTATAGACGACGCCCGGAAAGTTCATTACTTCACCTAAACCGATAACACCGTCCCATTTTAATCCCTCTTCAATATCTTGCTCATTTAAAGTAGCACCTGCATCTTCAAGATCATTAGTGGCGGGAACACAGGAAGGAAAAGTTGTAAACACCTTCAAAGGTAGGTTTTGTCCTTCTTCATGCATCAATTTAACACCTTCTGTACCTAATACATTCGCAATTTCATGCGGGTCCATAAATATAGCCGTAGTCCCTTTTTTCAAGGCAGCTTTAGCAAATTCAGTTACAGATAGCATTGTGCTTTCAACATGCATATGTCCATCCATTAAGCCTGGTGCCAGATACTTTCCTGTAGCATCTACTACTTTTGTTTCTGGTCCGATTAAATGATCCAGCATTCCTATTGATGCAATGCGTTCTCCTTTTATTGCCACATCAACATTTGGCTGCATTTCCCTTGTTAATACATTCACTAATGTCCCATTTTGAATCACAAGATCAGCGTGTGCTTCTCCTAACGCTACTTTTCTCAGTAGTTCTCTACTCATCATTGATTCTCCTCTCTATCATTTTACATGCTATATGGAGGAGTTACCCTACACATAGTTTAGCGATTTACGGTCGCTAAGTAGAAACGCTTATGCCCTATTCCTAAGCTTATACATGTTTTTACTATACTACGATTGAAATCGCTTCACAGTCAATGATTTTTTATTTTTAACATAATGGCAATATGTTAAAATGTACTTATACTATGATGCTAGGAGAGAAATTATGCGTAACTCATTATTCGCAGCAACAGAATGGATTACTAGATTCGCTTATGTAAACGTTTTATGGATAGGATTCACACTGCTTGGTCTCGTTTTTTTTGGTATTTTCCCTGCTACTATTGCAATGTTCACCGTGATAAGACAATGGATTATGGGAAATACCGAAACACCGGTTTTTTCAACCTTTTGGAATACCTATAGAAAAGAATTTTTTAAAAGTAACCTATTCGGGTTGTGTTTTTATCTAATCGGTTTGCTATTCTATATTAATCTTCAATTTATTGCTATTAATCAGGAGGGTTTTTACGAGATTGTAAAAATACCATTATATATTTTTATGCTAGCTATATCCTTAACATTACTATATGTCCTTCCTACTTATGTTCACTTTGAACTGCGATTTACCGATGTTTGGAAAAATGCATTTTTGATCATGCTGATCCATCCACTCCACAATATCTCCATGGTTGTTGGATCTGCCGCTGTCCTTTATGTGATGTGGCTGCTACCGGGCTCCTTATTCTTCTTTGGCGCAAGTATAGTTGGTTATATTATTATGGGGACATGCTATCATACTTTCAAAAAGGTGGCAGCAAAAAAAGAGCAAATAGCAGAAAACAATTGACCATTTCGTTTGGTCAATTGTTTTTTATAGAGACATAGGAATTACATCCTAAGCTAGACCTCATTTTCACTTGTTCACAAATAAAAAAAGACCGGTCGTTTATGACCGATCTCATTTAAGTTATTGTAATTCTGTATGTTCTGAAATGTCCTCTAATGCTTGTCCAGCTGCCTCATCTGACATCTCATCTAATGATAAGTCTCCAAGAGATACGATACCTGCTAATTGCCCATTTACTACGACAGGAAGACGACGAATTTGATGCTCAGCCATTTCACGGCTTGCTTCTTGAAGGGTAATATCTGGAGACACATAATATAGATGTTCACTCATCACTTCTTGTACTTTTGCAGAACCATCTTTGTTTTCAGCATAGCCTCTGATAACCATATCACGGTCTGTTACCATTCCTAGTAATTCCTTATTATCACCACAAACAGGAATGGCTCCTACATTTCGTTGTTTCATTAATTCTGCTGCTTCTGCTAGTGAATCATCTGGTTTACAAAACGATACATTCTGCTCCATAATATCTCTTACTGTTTTCAATCCGAAAACCTCCTTGTATTAAGTCATCATGGAGTAGTATCACCAACTTTTTAAAATAATTGCAAAAAAATGCCGTAAAAACGACATTTTTTGCTTGTTTGCTTGATCATCCTTTAACAGAGCCTGCAGCAATACCTTCTACAATACGATTACTCAAGATTAAGAATGCAATTAGTATCGGAATAATACTAATCATTAATGTCGCACCAATTGCCCCCCAATCTGTCAAATACTGGCCGATAAAGTTCTGGATACCAACCGTTAATGTTTTAAATTTATCCGAACTAATAAAGGTATTGACAAAAATAAATTCATTCCAATTGTAAATCATATTAATGATAGCAGTAGTCGCCAAAACGGGTGTCGTCATCGGCAACGTAATCTGGAAAAAAATTCGGTGAATGGAACAACCGTCCACTACTGCTGCCTCTTCAATTTCACGTGGTAATGTGTAATAGAAGCCTAATAAAATCATGATCGTTAAAGGTAAGTTAAATGCTGTATATGACAGAATAATCGATAACGGATGGTCAATTAAATTTAAATCCAAGAAAAAGGCGAACAACGGTATAATAGCTGAATGGATAGGAACCATTAATCCTACCATAAATAGTCCTAATACCAGCTTATTCAGTTTCCAGTTCATTCTTGTGATCGCAAAGGTTACAAAACTTGCCAATAGAATGGTTAGTAATACCGATACAGCTGTAATCCATACACTGTTAAAAAAGTACATGTTGATATTACCTTCCGTCCATACTCTTATATAGTTTTCCCATCTTGGTTCCTGTGGTAATGCAAACGGAGAAAGACCGAAAACTTCCGCATTACTTTTCAGTGAAAACTTAAATAACCAAACCAGTGGATATATTTGAAAGACAGCGACAATGATTAAACCAATATATAGTATAGCCATGCCAATTTTGACTAATATGTTGTTCTCTTTGCCTGCTGTATGTTGAGTCTGTGCCATTTCTCTTCCTTCCCTCCGTTAATATTGAATTTCATCTTTAGATGCCGTTAATTTACGTATGATCCATGTAACAACCAGCGTGATTAATAGTAAGAAAAAGGCAATAGCACTACCATAGCCAAAGTCAAAAGTATCGAACGCTTTTTTGTACATGTAGGAGGCGATAACTTCACTAGCGCCATTCGGGCCTCCACCAGTCATGACATAAATAAGATCAAAGTATTTTAATGAACCAACAATTGCTAAAACGATGGTTACTTTAATGACACCTGAAATTAATGGCACCTTAATTTTATAAGCAATTTGTAGAGGATTCGCTCCATCAATCTTTGCTGCCTCAACGAGTGATTCTGGAATTCCTTTCAGAGCAGCATAATAAATAATGATATAAAAGCCTGCATACTGCCAAAGAATTGCAACAAAAATTGCATATAAAACTAAGTTGGGATCTGCTAGCCATGCTGGTGGATTTTCCACTCCCAAAATTGTTAATAAGCTGTTTAGCATCCCATTGTTTGGGTCATAAATCTTCACCCATAATTGTGCAATGGCAACAGAGGATAAGAGCATTGGGATTAAATAAATCTTTCTTAACAAATCAGATCCTTTTATTTTTCCTGCCAGAATTAATGATATAGCTAAATAAGGCACTAGGCTTAATGTAGAGAAAAATGCTAATAAAAATGAATGTTTCGCACTTTGCCAGAATTGTGCATCTTGAATTAATTGTGTATAGTTTTCTAAACCAATAAATGTCATGGCACCGATACCATTCCAGTCCATTAACCCATAGTAACCAGTTATCAGAATTGGTCCATAGATTAATGCCACAATTAATATGAACGCAGGCAGCACATATAAAGCAATGACTGCTTTGTTTGACATCACTTTGTTCATGGTTATTGCTCCTTTATGTCTAGGTTAAAACATGCATGAATTCACCATTCTATCCATGTATTTATTTCAAATTCTATCAGAGGTAAAGTTAGAAAAAGGGCATATTTCAGCGTTAAATATGCCCTTTTCTCCATTTGTTTTTATTCCTCAGCGGCTAACGCATCTTCTTGCTGTTTTACAAATTCTTCAGGTGTAATTGCTCCACCGAATAATGCCTGAATACTGTCTAAGTGTACATCCGCTACACCAGCGCTCATTTGAACGTCTGCGTATAACGTTAAGTTAGACGCTTCGTTTAAGTCATTTAGGATATCAATATACATTTGTGGTAAATCTAAACCTTCTGTATCTACTACAGTTGCTGGAATTACACCAGCATCAGTAACGGAGCGTTCGCCCCATTTCTCTACAAAGAAGGTAACAAATTCTTTTGCCTCTTCTTTTACATCAGAATTTTCTGCTACGAATAAGCCAACACCAGGTCCACCTACATAACTGTTGATATCCCCTTCTCCACCTTCTACAGTTGGGAATTTTGTATACTGAACTGCATCTCTAAATTCCTGTGGATTGTCTTCGTTTGTTGTCCATTCAGGCAGATCCCAAGTAGCCATTAAATACATTGCTGCCTGTTCATTAATAAAATAACCTTTCGCTTCATCATTACCTAAACCGTTAAACCCGTTAACAAATGCATTCATATCAACAAGATCTTGAATTTCTTCTGCAGCTTGGATAAGAGCTGGATCTTCAAAGCTTCCGGTTCTGTCAATGGCACTATTAAGTACTTCAGGGCCGCCAATACGGTCAGCTAAATACATATACCACATAGAACCAGTCCAACGGTCTTTGTTACCTAATGCAACTGGAGTTACACCGTTGTCTGCCAGTGTCTGAATTGCTTCTTTTAATTCATCAAAAGTTTCTGGTACTTCTACACCATTTTCATCAAAAATTCTCTGGTTGTAATATAAAGGTGTAATATTTAACTCTAAAGGTAATCCATATGTTACATCGTCAATTGCATATGCTTCAGCTGTCCCGGCAACAAATTTGTCATTCAATGGTCCTTCCAATAGATCATCAAGTGAGGCAAACATATTACCGCTTACATAAGGATCCAAGAACCCTGCTGCCCAAGTCATACCTACGTCAGGTAATTCATTAGAAGTAGATAAAACTTTTAATTTTTCTTTATATTGTTCATTTCCTAGAATCTCCACATCTACTGTTATATCTGGATGGTCACTTTCAAATTCATCAATAATGTTATTAACAATTTCGTAATGTTGCTTTGAACTTCCTTCCGGCCATAAATGCATAAACTCGATCGTTTTACTTGAACCGCTTTCATTTCCGTCAGAATTTGAGCTCTCTTCTGCTGCTTCGTCATTTCCCCCACCACATGCTGCAAGGACGATCATGAGAACAAAAGCAAGTGAAAGTAGTATTCTATTTTTCATTGTGAAACCCCCTAATATAAATATTATTCATTACAGTTATAAGTGTAGCACCACGGGGCTTCTTCCGTAAGGTAACAGTGATTAGATAAAATACCACATATTTTAGGAATCGGTTACATTTTGTTTTCTAAAACTATTTGGTGTCATCTTTTCATATTGTTTAAAAAGCTTAATAAAGTACTTAGACGTCTGGTAACCGCTTTTTTCAGCTATTTCAGCAATCGGCAAATCCGTAGATAAGAGTAGTTTTTTCGCCTCTTGTATCCGCTTTCTCGTCACATACTCGCTAAACGTAGCTTCTAATTCTTCCTTAAATAAGGCACTTAAATAGCTGGGATTTAAATGAACTTGATTGGCGACTTTTTTCAATGTTAATTCCTCATCATAATGCTGATCAATATAATCCATTGCTTCTTTTACCGCACGGTTATACTTGCTTAATTGTTGCATCTCCAGCAATTTATCATCCACTATTTTATTGTACATACCCGTTTTTTCTCTTTGCTTCTCCAGTTCAATTGCTTTATCGATAGCCTGCATTAATTTCTCTTTAGCAATCGGCTTTAACAAATAATTAACAACTCCTAACTCCAGTGCTTCATGAGCATATTCAAATTCGGAATATGCTGAAATAACAATGACAACAGGGTCCTTCGCTTTTTCTTTTAATTTTTTAAGCAATTCTAAACCAGTAACCTCGGGCATTCGGATGTCTGTAATAAGTACGTGAATTTTTTCTTGATTGATTCGGTTAATCGCTTCTTCCGCATTTGCGGCAGTAAGGACCTCATAATGATCAGGATATGTCCGCTCAATTGTTTTTTTGATCCCTTGGCGACTCCTTGGCTCATCATCGACAATTAGAATCACTTTCTTATCCATATTACCTCAACCCCCTTATACCGGAATTTCAAAGCTTACAATCGTTCCTTTTCCTTCTTGACTCAAAATGTTAATATCACGATTCGCATCTGCGTCATAAAACATTCGTAAACGCTGTTGAACATTATGCAATGCCATCCCTGTTTGTTTTTGTTGTCTGATTCCACCATCTATTAGCTTCTTTACTTCCGCTATTTTTTCTTCACTCATACCTGGTCCATTATCACTTACTGCAATCCGAATCCGTTGTTTTTCTGGAATCTTTTCAATTTTAACCGTAATATTACACTCACCCATTACATTTCCGGCACCATGTAATATCGCATTCTCGACGAGCGGTTGGATCATTAACTTAGGTATTTTGATATCCAACCAGTCACTGTCCACTTCTTTTGCCCAATTTAGCCTTTCTCCAAAGCGCATCCGCATGATTTGCATATATCGATCAATATGATCTAATTCTTCCTTGATGGTAACCCACTCATCTTCATTTTCTTTCGTAATCGTATAACGAAATAACTCTGACATGGCAAGGACTACATTTGCTAAATCTTCTTCTTCCTTTTCATCCAGCGACCAATATAATGCATCTAATGTATTAAAAAGAAAGTGTGGATGAATTTGCGCTTGTAAGGCTTTTAATTCTGTTCTATTTTTAATGATTTCTTTTTCATATACCATCTGAACTAAATAATTGGTTTCTTCTGCAAGCTGATTATACGTTTGGTTTAACTCATTAATTTCTTTGGTAGAATTTATGACAGGGTTTTGAGCCAAAACTCCTTCTCCCGCTTGTCTCATTGTTTTCGTTAATCTTGTTATCGGTCTTGTAATAAATGTGGATAAAAAGAAGGAAAATAGGAAAAAAATGACTAACCCAATCAAACCTGCAATGAGAATACCCGCTTGTACCGTAGTAATACCTGCTGTTAATTGGTTAACAGGTGTCAAAATATTGATTGTCCATCCTGTTAACTCTGATTTGTCCTTGACCAGCATATACGCTTGATCATCAATGGTAACCGTCTCGCTGTCAGTACTTATAATCGATTCTAAAGCGTCTCCATCATAATTCGTGACAATCGGATTGTTCCATTGATCGACTAAAATAGAATAATCATTTGATTCACTTTCCTGCTGATTGGAATTTAACTGGAAATAGTTTCGGTTTACCCTTGCTATAATGTATCCCCCATATTGAAAACTAGCATCCATTAAATTAATTTCCCGACCGACTAAGAAATAATTGTGATCTAATGGGTCTTCCCCAATCCATATTAACCTCCCACCAGCTTCATTTGCCCGAATAATCCAACGAGAATCAATACGGTCATGTAATAAGGTGGAGTCGATCGGTATTATACGCTGAAAATTTCTATTATATATTTCGATAGAATAAATACCGTCTGTATTTGCCTGAATTAAATTAGTTGTACTCATTAATGACTGTTTGTCATTAAAGGAAGTAATCTCTCCTTCAGCTTCCTGTAATAAAACTCCTTGGAGCTCTTCGTTCGTTAATACTTGTTTCGTTACCATATTTAATTGTTCAAACAATGAATCATATCTCCCAGATGACTCAATTGCTGTCTGCCTCATTTGCTCCTCTGCATTACTTTGCAATAAACCTTCGACTAAAACATACGTAATGGCGCTTACAATAAGTAACACAATGAACATAACAAGCAGATACACAACTAATAACTGATTTCTTAACGTATTCCACCTCTTTACATAGCTCCACATACAACCACTCCATCAAAAAACAATACTTTGTTTAATCATTATACTATGAAACAGGACCGGTGGACAGGGACAATTTTCCTATGTTCTTTAATCATTATATTATGTACATCTACCCTTAATCAAATAGAAAAAGCACTTCGTTAATCCTGTTATTAACGAAGTGCTTTTATAACCTCTAAGCCATTTTCTTGTAAACTGTCTACATCTTGATCTGAAGCATTACTGTCAGTCATTATTCGTTCTACTTTTGTTAACGGGGCAACATGGGCAAATGCCTGCAAATGAAACTTATGGTGATCTGCCAATATATAAGTGGTGTCCGCTATTTCTATCATCTTTTGCTTCACACGTGCTTGTTGTTCATTCGACTCACTGATGCCTCGTTGGAAATGAAGTCCTTTACAAGACAAAAATGCTTTATTTACATGATATAAATCAAGTGAACGTTCTGCTAACGGTCCAACATAAGAAAGAGACCTTGCGAGCAGTGTACCACCAGTCGAAATCACCGTAACTTGACTTTTTTTGCTTAATTCCAACACGACATTCACCGAATTAGTCAAAACCGTAACAGGTATATTTGGTAAATTCTTCGCAACATACCAAGCTGTTGTACTGGCATCTAACAAGATTTTATCGGTTTCGACAATATGTTTGACAGCTTCCTGAGCAATTTCTTTTTTCTCGTCTACATACATTACCTCTCGTTCTTGAAAAGGAATTTCCGGTCCATCCTGAGCCGAGGCGATACTGACTGCTCCTCCATGACTACGGGCTAATTTTTTTTCCTTTTCTAGCTTTTCTAAGTCTCGGCGAATCGTCTCATCCGTCACGGAAAAAAGGTTCGCAAGCTCAGAAACTCTAATACTCTTCTTCTGATTGACAACTTCTACGATTCGCTGATGTCTTTCTGCAACTAGCATCTGCTTCTCCTACCTTCTCGTTCTTGAAAACTGTCTACTATCTGACTATAGGGAAATCTACCATAAAATTCAACTGTTTAGTCAAGATGGAAGACTTCTTGATCAATTAAATACATTTTTGGATCGCCTTTTTCATCCATTGCCAAAATATCACTCATAAATGCCTGCCACTTACGGTTAGCGGGATTTGTTTCTAGTTCCTTCATTGCACGATGATAATCATCTACTTCCATGTATGCATATAACTTTGTACCATCCATAAAAATACTATAATTGCTTACGCCTACTTCTTTTAATGCTTGCAATAATTCGGGATGTACTGCTTGATGTCTTTTCTTATATTCCTCTTGCGAACCTTCCTTGCACTCCATCATAAATATATACCGTGCCATCGATATCCTCCCTCTCATTGAGAACGCATTCATTTTTGTTTTATTTTACTTATGTCTGTTTATATTCTAACACAGAATTAAACAAACATAAACAAAATATATTTTCGACGTCTAATGAAAAAAAGCTAGTCAAAAGAATAAATAGAAAAAGGAACATCCGAACATGTCTGAACTCTTTCATCACTACGGCAAAATACTTATCCGTAGACACGGTGATTAAGTGTAGCGTTACTAGCCGCCTTAGAGGCGTCTGCATGTGTTAACGAACGCTAAATCAGAATTGTTCGGAATTTAATTTTTTTCTTCCTTTACTTAATTATCTGTCAGACCACGATAGTAAGTCTCCAAATAGTGGAAGACACCTTCTTCATCATTTGTATACTCGGTTATGTCCTTTACCAACCCTTTAATTTGATCCGTGGCATTAAGCATCCCTACTGGAAAGCCTACATATTTCATCATTGGAATATCATTGTTACTGTCCCCGATTGCCATTGTATCCTTCGGACTAATTTGATAATACCTCAGCAATGCTTCAATGCCAGTTGCTTTGTTTACACCAGCTACCATCACTTCGACATTATGATAAGAGGATGAAGAGGTAGTAAAATCACTTTCTTTTTTGATACGTTCCAAAGAATCAATCCATGCTTGCATTTTTTTATGTTCTTTTGCGAAACAGTATATTTTCGCATACTTCTGCTCCGGCAATGTTTCGTGCCATTTTATATCGTGCTTGATCGCAGCTTCTCTTTCCAGCCATTCATTGATCCCTACTTCATCTGGCTTCTCACCACTAATCATCGCCTCTATATATCCTTGATCCTCTAGTAATGAGAGTCGCTCTCCATCATTGGGGTGTGCCTCATAATAAACCTGATGTGATCTGGCAGATTGAATTACTTTGTCCACAAGTTCTGTAGATAAACTATGTTCTAACAGCTTTTCCCCATCGACATAGGTAATCATTCCATTTGCTGTTACAAAGCCATCCAATTCCAAGTCATCTGGCGCTGAATCAAACACTTCATTAAAAGAACGGCCAGTTACAATAAATACTCGAATTCCCTTTTTTCTTATCTTTTGAATGATATCGAGTGTATTTTCTGTTAAATCATTGTGGTTATTCAGCAATGTGCCATCCATGTCTAAGCAAATTGCTTTTGGTGAAAATGTCATTGTTACAGTCCTCCCTTAAAGCTACGATTACTAGTATAGCATACGTTAATCAAGCCCACCATCGACTTTTATCGATAGGCGGGCTATGGCTTTAACTATTCTTCTTAACTGTATTTATAGGTTGGAGCTTCGCTTCGATTTCGCTTCGTTTATCCTCTAAGAAGGGTGGCAGGGCGATCGTTTCTCCGAGATGCTCCACTTTTTCATCTGTGTCGAAGCCTGGTCCGTCTGTAGCCAATTCAAATAGAATGCCATTTGGTTCACGAAAGTATAACGATTGAAAGTAATAACGATCGACAAGTCCTGAATTAGGTAGACGCTCTTCGGTAATTCGCTTATGCCACTTTTCAAGTTCTTGATAATCTGTTACACGAAAAGCAACATGATGAACACTACCTCTTCCAGGTCGTTCTTTCTGTAATTCCGGTCGAATGTCGATATGAATCTCAGCCCCTGTCCCACCTTCACCTGTTTCAAACACTTGCATATCCGTTTGCCCTCCCGGATTAGAATATGAACCAGCATAACGGAACCCTAGCACTTCTGTTAAGATTCTTTGGGTTGGCGCTAGTTCAGGAACAGTTAAGCGTACAGGCCCCAAACCGGTAATGCCATAATCCATTGGCACCGGACTTTTCGACCATGGAATACCCGCTGCTACACCACGGTTATTTTCATCTGAAATGAACACAAGCCGTTGCCCTTCAAAGTCTTGAAAGGGTAATACTTTTCGACCAAAATGCTTTCCGATCCCGTCATGGACAATATCGTATTGATCTAGGCGTTTCTCCCAATAGGTTAACGCCTCGTCACTTGCGACACGTAAAGATGTATAAGAGATACTATTATTGCCGGGATAAGTGTGGCCAGCATTGGCTATTTCAAAAAAGGTTAAATCGGTACCAGGTCGTCCAATTTCATCTGCATAGAACAAATGATACATAGTTGGATCATCCTGATTAACTGATTTTTTTACTAAACGCATTCCTAATATATCTGTATAGAAATAATAGTTTTCCTGTGCATTTGCTGTAATAGCTGATACATGATGAATTCCTTTGAGCTGCATAAGTTGCCTCCTTGCACTTGGTTGTTCATTCCATTATAATCCATTATTATCTTGAATTCAAAGCAATTGCTCCTTGACAATTGCAACGTTTTTGTTACAATTTTTTGTACTATTAGCTTTTTTATTGATAGACATACAAACTAAGTTTATTAATAAGGACATATGTATTATCACTACTAGGGGTGCCTATTCATTATAGGCTGAGAAAAAAGCACGGGAAGCTTTTTAACTCTGAGAACCTGATCTGGTTGGTACCAGCGGAGGGAAGTAGCTAAACTATTTCTATAGTATAGCCGGCTTCGATTCGAATCCGGCTTATTTTTCGTTGTGCTAAGCGTCCGCAACTAAATGGAGGGGGAAAATGCCCACTTAAGGAAGTCTCACTTTATTTTCAGCATGGTAATACGCGGTCAATTTTAACTGGGAGGCGTTTGCATGAATCGAACTTTATTATTAACCATGATGGCAGTTTTTATTGCTATCGGTACATTAGGATCACAATTTTTATGGTTTCCAACCGGGGTTGCTAAAGCATATCCCGTTCAACATGCCGTTAATGTAATGGCTGCTGTTACGCTTGGTCCTGTTCCAGCAGTTATTATTGCTTTTACTATCGGACTCTTACGGAATTTATTAGGAATTGGCACATTACTTGCATTTCCAGGTGGTATGATTGGTGCGTTATTTGCAGGTTATCTGTATCAGTGGACGAAAAGAAAAACAATGGCAGGTGTCGGTGAAATCATCGGTACCGGACTAATTGGATCTTTACTATCTGTTCCATTTGCAAAAATTTTAATGGGAACTTCTGCTGGTGTCTTGGCATTTTTACCAAGCTTCCTTGTTAGTAGTGTAACAGGTTCTATTATTGGTCTTTTGATTTTATCTAGAGTAAAGCATACTTCCTTGATGCAAAAAACTATTTCAAGTAAATAATGTTGGCAAGTTAATGATGCTTTTTGTGATTTCAACATTCTCACTTTTAAAAAAAGAGGTTGAGACAAAAGTGTTTTTTATCCAGCAAACTCCGAACATTAACGGTGCGAATACCCGCTTCGAAAATATACTGCACTTTCCCACAGGAGTCTATGTATATTTCCTACGCGCTATTAGCATATTGTCCGGCTTCTAGACGAAACAGTTTCTTTTTTGTCTCAACCTCTTGATTAATCATTTGCAAAAAAAGCTTCTGCTTTCTCTAAATATACTTCCTGTTCAGGAGTGAGATCGTACTCCTCTTCAATTGCATCTACTGGGCATACTGCTTTGCATGCTCCACAATCGATACAAATATCCGGATCTATATAAAATTGGTCAGGTCCTTCGACAATACAGTCTACCGGACATACGGTTGTACATTCGCCAGCTTTTTCTGTTTCACATGGCGCTGTAATTACAAATGCCATCTTACATCCCCCTAGATGTTTATCAATCTACTATTTACGATAAAGCATTATCAACTAAGATTGCAAGTGTTTGACTAAAATTTCACCCATGAGCTTGATGAGTGTCCAAAAAGAGAATAGGGAAATGGGTGCCTCTACCAACATGGAAGTTCTATTTTATTCAAAGAAGAACCCGCTTCATTTTTTAGAAACGGGTTCTGAAATTATCTTCAATAACTGTTATCTCTTGTTAAATTCGTCTGGATCAGCACCAACTCGTTCGTCTTTATTCATATCGTGAATTAATGTCATTTCCTCTTCTGTTAATTCAAAATCAAAGATATCTGCATTATCCTGAATACGATGCTGTTTTACCGATTTCGGAATGGTTACCACTTCTTGTTGAAGATCCCATCGCAAGATAACTTGGGCTGTCGATTTACCGTGACGCTTAGCAATCTTTGTTAATGTAGGATCATCTAAGAGTTGTCCTTGCTTCAATGGAGACCATGCCTCTAACTGAATGTTATGTTGTTTACAGAATTCATGTAAGCTACGCTGTTGTAAATGTGGGTGATATTCGACTTGATTTACCATCGGTGTTATTTCCGCATCTTTCATTAAATCTTCTAAATGGTGTTCTTTAAAGTTACTTACACCAATTGCACGAATTTTACCATCTTTATATAACTTTTCCATTGCCTTCCATGACTCTTTATATTTATTTTGTGACGGGACAGGCCAATGAATTAAATATAAATCTAAATACTCAAGTCCTAATTTGTTTAAGCTTGTTTCATATGCTTGAAGTGTTTCCTCATACCCTTGATCAGCATTCCATAGCTTAGAGGTAATAAATAATTCTTCACGAGGAATACCAGAATCCTTAATTGCTTTGCCTACACCTTCTTCATTGCCATAAATGGCTGCTGTATCAATACTCTTGTAACCATGTTCCAATGCCCACTTAACAGAATTATATACTTCTTCTCCTTCTTCGACTTTGAAAACACCTAGTCCAAACCATGGCATTTTGACACCATTATGTAGCGTTGTAGTTGATGCTAAACTATTAACCATCTTCCCATTCCTCCTCTAACTTTTATTACTATACTAGCTTGCCATAAATCGTATTAAATAGAAAAGATTGTGCTCAATCAAGTAGTGGATAACAGGATGAGCTTGCTCATCCTGTTCCTTTGTCCCCAATCTGGTGGACTTTGTAATGACGATATTGCTGCTTTGGTATGCTTTCGATAAAGTGTGTTGGATTGCCAATGGAAAATAAGGCCAAATCGTGCATTGCTCTTGTACATGCAGTATAGAATAAGTTTCGCTCTAATTCATCCTGAAAGTTATCATTGGATGCATCCGCGATGATAACCGCATCGAATTCAATACCTTTAGCCAAATATGCCGGAATGACTACAATCCCTTTTTCAAACGTATGTGCTTCTTGTGTCATTAAATGAAGGTCGATCCGATTCTTTAATCGCTGATAAACGACTTCGCACTCCTTCATTGTTTTTCCGATCAATGCAATCGTTTCATGTCCTTCTTGCTCATATTTAACTACTTGATCTACTATTTTTTCATCTAACATTTCCAGTTGTTCCACTTCCATCACAATAGGTCTCTCACCGTCACGCTCAAATGGCTCAATCAAATCACCGTTTGGCATAAAAGATTTGGTGAATTCGACAATCGGAGCAGTAGATCGATAACTTCTCGTTAAGACTATTCGTTCATGTTTTTCCTGCCATTTTTCTGATAATAATGTCTCTTCTCTTAAAGCATGTGCATAAATAGCCTGATTAATATCACCTAATAAAGTCATTCGACTAACCGGGAACATCTTCTTCATCAATGCAAACTGAAAAGGAGTGTAATCTTGCGCTTCATCAATGAATAAATGTTGAATAGATCGCTGTGCATCAAATCCCAACAAGCTTTTCTCAAAGTAAATATAAGCTGGCGCATCTTCCCATGTTAAATATTTTTGTTTGATATACTCTTCTGTCATACGACATATCTTTTCCCATTGGTCCGGAAGGCTGGTTGTTTCATCCACAACTGCTTCTGGATTTGCAAACAGCATTTGAAATGTTTTAAGTGGATTAACAAACGCCAATTGTTTGACCTTCTTGCGAAGTGGACGTAAACGCCATGCTACTACTCGTTTTCGTAATAATTCTTCTTCACGAGCATAGTCATCAAACGTCTCTTCCGAAAAGCGATTTTCTTCTTGTAGTGTTTGATGTACCTCGACATAATCTGCTTTATCCAGTAATTCACTTTCCTCTAGCACCCAATCCTTCTCCCGCTCGATCTTCTCCAATTTTTTTAGCTGATACAGAATCCAATTGGCTACTTTCTCCAATCTATCAGGAATCGCTAGCGAACTTTCTGTCTGATAGAAATATTTTTCGACCATCTGTTTCGGAATGATTGTTGTTCCCCTAAAGGTGATATTGCGGAAAACAAGACCTTCCCTGGCAAGCCGTTCTAAAAAGCGATCTATTAATTCCTTATAGGACAAGCTTGCTTTGTAATGCATAGCTTCTACTCTGGCATGGTAATTTTCCGCTTGTTTTTGCAAATAAAATTCCATCTGTTCGAAAGGTGTCTCCAATTGAAAACTATCGTCTAGTTGCCGGTGTAAATATTGGTAAAACGTCATTTGCTGCATGTTATCTTCACCAAGCTCCGGAAGTACAGTTGCTACATAACTATTGAACAATGGATTGGGTGAAAAGAGGACAATCTGCTCAGACGTTAATGTCTCACGATAACGATACAATAAGTATGCTACGCGTTGCAGTGCCGCTGAAGTTTTGCCGCTTCCTGCAACCCCTTGCACAATTAGTACGCGAGCCTTTTCATTTCGAATAATTTGATTCTGCTCTCTTTGAATCGTTGAAACAATACTTTTCATCTTCGTACTTGCTTGGTTTCCCAGTACAGATTGAAGGAGATGATCCCCAATCGTCAGTCCTGTGTCGAACATTCCCTGCAATTCACCATTACGGATCATATATTGTCGTTTTAACGTTATTTCCCCGGAAATATTTCCTTGAACGGTGTCATAACTTGCCGGACCTGGTGGATAATCATAGTACATACTCGAAATAGGAGCTCTCCAGTCATACACAAGAAAATTCTCCTCATTCTCATCCAATACAGAGGCCAAACCAATATAAATTGGTTGTGCAGATGACTGACCATTCTCTTTGAAATCAATTCGACCAAAATACGGGTTATCCTTCAAACGACTAAGAATGTCTAAACGCTCACTTACCTGACCGTGGCTTCTTTCCCGTTCCGAGAGAAATTCTGCTTGTTGCTTAATACTGGCTTCTGTTTCGATTTTGTCATCCATTTCTTCAATATTTACCGTTACGTCTTCCCAAAAATCACGTCTGATATCAATGACATCTTCTTTTAAGTCTTTTGCTCTAGATTGCAATAATGTCATTTTCTTCACAATTTCATTGACTACTTCAGTTACTCTTTGCTTTTCCTGCTGCCATTCTTGATCTTCTCGTTGTTCTGCCACTGATTCCACCTCCGTGACATGGATTTTGTCTTCTCTTTTATCATCGTGCTAACCGTCCTTAAGACCTTAGATGAAGCTATCCAAGGCTCTTGGTCGCTCATTCCCTTATAAGTTCGGTTATCTTTCGACCCGTTTAAAAAACAGATGAGATCCTCACTTTATTATATTCCAATTAAACTTGTATCACTCATAAATAGCTTGTGTTGTGACTAGATTAGCATAAAAACCTTCTTCTTTCATTAATGATGAATGGGTTCCTTGTTCAATTATTTTTCCTTCCTTCAGAACAAGTATCATATCAGCCTTTTCGATCGTATTCAAGCGATGTGCAATCACAAAGCTAGTCTTCCCTTTCATTAATGTTTCTAATGCATCAGTTATTTTTAATTCTGTTATCGTGTCAATACTACTTGTTGCTTCATCCAAGATTAAAATCGATGGATTAGCTAATATCGCCCTTGCAATGACTAGTAACTGCCGTTGTCCATGGCTAATTCCTTGTCCATTACCTTCAAGGATCGTATCATACTGATTTGGCAATTGAGAAATAAAAGCATGAGCATTTGCCATTTTTGCAGCTTCTTCTACTTCCCGATCACTAGCATCCAGTTTTCCGTACCGGATATTTTCTCTAATCGTCGTGTCAAACAGATAAGAATCCTGTAACACAACGCCTAAATGTCTCCGAATACTTTTATTGGTCAGCTGCTTCATCGAATGACCATCTAATAAAATATCCCCCTCTTGTTCTTCGAAAAACCTGGCCAATAAGGAAATAATCGTTGTCTTCCCTGCACCTGTAGGTCCGACTAATGCTACTGTTTGCCCTGGCTTAGCATGAAAAGAGATATCTTGCAAAACATGTTCGTCTGTCTGATAAGAAAAGAAAACATGGCGAAAAATAATATCTCCTTTTACGTAGTTAATATCTTGTTTTGCTTTTTCTGTTTCTTCTTCCTCTTGATCCATTACCTCAAATGCCCGCTCAGCACCAGCTACTGCTGATAAAATCGTGTTAAATTGATTAGCTAAATCATTTAAAGGACGAGTAAACTGGCGTGCATAGGTCGTGAAGGTCACAATAACGCCTATCGTAATCGAAGTTGCATTAGTAGCTAGTACGATCCAGCCACCTACCCCTACGATAATGGCAAACCCGAAGTTATTAAGACCATTCATTAACTTCGGAATAAATCCAGAATAGACTTGAGCCCAGTATCCAATATTTCTTAATTCTTCATTATGATTGCGATACTGCTTAATGACGCGCTGCTCTTGATGAAATAGCTTTACCATTGTGTGACCTGATAATGTTTCTTCTAAAAATCCAGTCATTTCACCAAGTTCGTTCTGTTGCTTCTTAAAATAATAACTCGTTCTTTTCGTAATCCATTTCATGCCTATATACATTAACGGGACGATCGTGACCGTCATCAATGTCAAGAGTGGGCTTAACCAAATCATCACTACTAATGTTCCCACTAGTGTCAATATACTTGTCATCACTTGAATAACAGCTGTATTTAACGTTCTACTGACATTTTCGATATCATTTGTCAGCCTGCTCATTAAATCTCCACTTTGTGACTCTTGAAATTGCATAACCGGCAAACGTAAGACATGCTCAAATAAATCCTTCCTCATCGCAAAAACAGCTTTTTGCGAAACATCAATCATCCAATAATTTTGCAAAGCCAGTGTTACTGACTGGAAGACGAACACAATTATTAACAAAATAATGATGGTTTTAAATGAGAAAAAGCTTTCTGCACCTGTCATAACATCTACTGCAACTCCAATGAAGTATGGACCAAGCAAGGACAATATCGCACTAACAAATACCATAACTAATACGAGCCAAAACATAGCTCTGTCCGCCTTCATATAACTCCATATTCGCATCAAAGTTGTCCGAAGGTTTTTCACTTTCGCTTTTTTAGAGGTTGGAGGGAGATGCCTTGACGGCGGCACTATTTCTACTTTATTGTTAGCCATCAAGTTTCACCTCTTCCCTTTGCTGTGTTTGCCACATGGTTTGATATAAAGGATTCGTTTGCAGTAATTGTTGATGAGATCCCAATCCGGATATTCGGCCATTTTCCAACAAAAGGATCTGGTCAGCGTCTTTTACCGAGCTAATTTTTTGAGAAACGATAAAAGTAGTACAATGCCTAGCTCTAATTGCTTCTAGCACACGGGACTCTGTAGTCGCGTCTAATGCACTTGTACTGTCATCAAGCAATAATATCCTCGGATTATCTGCTAATGCACGCGCAATAGATAACCGTTGTTTTTGACCCCCTGACAAATTGACACCTCTTTGACCTATTTGCGTCTGATATTTATCTGGCAATGTCATAATAAAATCATGCAGCTGTGCTTCTTTCGCTACTTTTTCTGCTTGTTTTTGCGTGAGATGCTCATTTCCCCATGTGATATTATCGAGAATTGTACCTGAAAATAAAAAGCCTTCCTGCGGGACTAATGTCACGTCATTTCTTACCTTATTCCCTAGATGCTCTATCGGTTTACCATCTACCAAAATAGTACCTGCTGAAGGATGATAAAGGTATGGAATAAGGTGTAACAAGGTTGTCTTTCCAGAACCGGTTTCGCCTAAAATCCCGATCTTTTCTCCTGCATTGACCTTAAAATTAATATCTTTTAATATTTCCTTACGTGAGTTTGGATAGGTAAAGGAAGTGTTTTCAAATTGAATATCCCCTTTAAGCCTTATCCTTTTCTGCTGTTCGGTAACCTTGTCATCTGCTTGCTGGTCCAGAATATCACTAATCCGTTTAGCAGAAGCCCGTCCTCTTGACAAGTTCATCAGCAAAAAGGAAAAGACTCCAAAGGAAGCTAACATTTTGGTTGCATAGTTGATGACACCTACTACTTCACCAGCCTGAGCGGAGCCGCTGTCAAGCTGAATAAAACCAAACCATAATAATCCGATCATTGCGAAGTTCATGATCAACATAACAATTGGCATAACAACTTCCATTACCCATAATGCTTGTCTATTTTTATCCTTAAGACTTTTATTCACTTGTGAAAATCGTTCATTTTCAAATGTCATCCGATGAAAAGCTTTTACGAGCTTTATTGCCAACAGGTTTTCACGAATGACATTATTGATCCGATCAATCTGTTCCTGCACATGACGAAAAAGCTTCATTCCTTTTATCATTAGCCAAAACATCACCAAGAATAAAACAGGAATCGTAGCTAATAAAATAAATGCAAGAGGTACATTTAACGCAAATGACATGAATATACCAAATATGATAAATAAAGGCGCCCGTAACATAATTCGCATAAACGCAAATAATAAGTTTTGAACCTGTACCACATCATTTGTCATTCTTGTTAATAAAGTAGAAGTAGCGAATTGCTGAATTTTCATCGCTGAAAACATTTGAATATGACGGAACATATCATTTCGCATATCATAACCTACACCTTGACTAACTTCTGCCGCAAAAAAAGAACTTATAATACCGGCCGCAAAAGCTAAAACCGTGATTCCAAATAGAATGGCTCCATAAAAATAAATCGTCGACATGTCTCCGACCATAATGCCGTCGTCAATCAATTTTGCCATAATGATCGGTTGTACAAGCTCGACTATCAACTCAACAATCATCAATAACAGCGCGATAAATAATGCTTTCCTATATGTATTTGCATATGTAAAAATAATTTTCATATTCTTCCCCCATTGTACCTCTGTTTCTATTATAACTGATTAAAAGCGCTTTCTCCATTTATCACAATTAAGGAAACGTAAATAATGTAAAGCACTTGATAAAATTGTAAAAGATTTGTAAAACGTATAGATTTCTTGTCGTTTTCGATAGATAATGACGTTGCAAGAAATCTATGGAATAGAATTCACTGTCAGATCATTTTCCACCATAATGGATTTTATGGCTTATTCCATAGACAATATTCTTGTATAACGATGATTTTTAAGGGGGAATCAAGAAAAAATGAAAAAGTTGCTCTTATTGTTTATTGCTTTATTCGCTTTGTTTGTTATCACAGCTTGTGGTGCAAGTGACGATACAAGTGGAAACAACGATAACGAAACCGAAGATACGGAAGAAAACCAGAATGAAGAGGCAGAAGAAAATGAGGCAGAAGCTAGTGAAGAAGCGGATGCTCCTGATCAACTTATAATGGGATTCGTTCCATCACAAGATTCTGATACTATTGCAGATACCGTTGAACCGCTAGCGGACAGGCTTTCTGAAGAGTTAGGAATCCCTGTAGAAGGAAAAGTAATGACAAACTATACTGCTTTAGTGGAAGCAATGGGTACAAATGAAGTACAAATTGGTTTCATTCCTGCATTTGCTTACGTATTAGCAAATGATAAACATGATGTGGAGGTTATCTTAAAATCCGAACGTTATGGCAGTGGAACATATGTTGCACAGTACATTGTCAGCGCTGATTCTGACTTCGAGGAATTAGCTGATCTAGAAGGCGCGGTTTGGGCTTATGGGGACCCATCTTCTACAAGTGGTTATTTATTCCCTGCAGCACAAATTATGGATGAGTTTGGTGTAACTGATCCACAAACGGAATTTTTCGCTGAGGCATACCAAACTGGTGGACATGATAACTCAGCCATTGAAGTGTATGAAGGACGTGCTGATGTTGCGACTACCTTTGATGATGTTCGTGAAAATTTAGAAGAAGAATACCCAGATATTATGGAGAAAACAAAAATCCTTGGATATACGGAAGAAATTCCAAACGATACGATTTCCGTAACGAAGGAATTAAGTGATGACTTAGTCCAAAATATTAAGGATGCCTTCTTATCATTTAATGAGGATGATGAGATGATTCAGATTATGAATGATGTATACAGTTGGGATGCGATTATAGAAGCTGAAGACAGCGAATATGACGTAGTACGTAGCACTTACAACAAATTTGGCGACAACATAGATTTAGATGATGAATAAGCAAAGCTTTACAGGAGAGAGCGTGCTCTCTCCTGTTTCCATATGAATGAAAGGGGCTAGACCATGATTGAGTTCAAAGATGTCTCACTTGTCTATCCAAACGGGACAGAAGGGTTAAAAAATATTAATATCAATATTAACGAAGGAGAATTTGTAGTTATCGTCGGGCTATCCGGTGCAGGTAAATCTACTTTTATCCGTAGTATTAATAGACTTGTAACACCTACTAGCGGCTCCTTAATAGTGGATGATGAAGATATTTTAAAAGCTAAAGGCAAAGAATTACGAAAGCTCCGCACGAAGATCGGGATGATTTTCCAAAGCTATAATCTTGTCAAACGATCCACCGTAATGAAGAATGTTATTTCAGGTCGTTTAGGTTATACAGGTACTTTAAAGAGTATTCTGAACCTCTTTTCTAAAGAAGATAAGCAATTAGCTTATGAAAATTTAAAGCGTGTTAATATTGAAGAAAAATTATATAACCGAGCAGATGAATTAAGTGGTGGTCAGCAACAACGCGTCAGTATTGCTCGTGTACTGACCCAAAAACCGAAGTTAATTTTAGCCGATGAGCCGGTAGCTAGTCTTGATCCCCCTACCTCTCATCAAGTAATGAAATATTTAAAACAGATAAATCGTGAAGATAACATTACCACGATTGTGAATCTTCACTTTATTGATATGGCAATGGAATATGCGGACCGTATTATCGGTATGCGTGCTGGTGAAGTAGTTTTTGATGGACCTGCAAGTGAAGTGACTGAGCAAACATTCGAAGAAATCTATGGTCGTTCGATCCGTGATGAAGACCGTCGAGGAGGGGTGGAGGATGAGTAAAGAACCTCCCTTCGTACCAAAAGGTTTGTATCCTTCCAAAACTAAATGGATCGTTACCATTTCTCTAATAGTTGTCCTTGTTTTTTACCTAATTAGCTCTATCAAGACGGAATCATTTATTGTTCACTTTTTTGTAAAACTACCGAATGTTTTTGGCTTAGTTGGTGATTTTTTTCCACCTGATTGGGGCTATGTCAATCAAATATGGCCGAAACTGTTTGAAACAATACATATAGCTATTATTGCCACTACGATTGCCGTTATTATTAGTATTCCTTTTTCCTTATTAACGGCCAATAATGTAACGACGAATTCTTGGATCTATCAAGGAATGCGTTTTATCTTAAATATTATTCGAACGATTCCGGATATTGTATTGGCTGTTGTGTTTGTAGGACTTTTCGGTATCGGTGCTTTTTCTGGTATTGTCGCATTAATTATATTTGCGGTCGGAATATTGGTAAAGCTGATGAGTGAGGTCATTGAAACAATTGACATGAATCCGACAGAGGCAATTCGCGCATCTGGAGGGAATGGACTTCAAACGATTAGTTTTGCAATTGTGCCACAAGTATTGCCACAATTCATTTCATTCAGCCTTTATGTCTTTGAAATAAATATTCGTGCTTCATTGGTGTTAGGATTAGTTGGTGCTGGTGGTATTGGTCAATTATTAAACACACAAATCAATTTCATGAACTATCAGGCCGTTAGTACGATTATTATTATAGTATTTGCAGTCGTTGTCGTGATTGATTTCATTAGTGGTAAGTTAAGGGAGGGACTTGTATAATGAAGAAAGAATGGACCCTTCCGGAGAGACCCAAAAGTAAGCTTACCCTGTTTAAACGGATTTTCCTGACTATCGTCATTGTCCTTATTTATATTTGGACTTTTACAAGTATCGAAATTCGCTGGGACAATATTTTTAGCGAACGAACATTAGATAATTTTGACCGGATTATCCCTAAGTTCTTTCAACCAGCTATAGAAGAAACAGGTACTATTGCCGAAATGATGTTAGAGACATTGTTCATCGCCTATACCGGTTCATTAGCCGCAGCTATTATTGCTGTGCCACTTGCGTTCCTCTGCGCTTCGAATATGGTAAAAAATAAATTTTTTAATAACATCGGGATGTGGATCCTAGGTGGTATACGTGCCTTTCCTGAGATTGTCCTTGCAATCATCTTTGTGGCAGCGGTAGGACCGAATCCGTTCGCAGGGGTATTGGCCATTGCGATCGGCTCAACTGGTATGCTGGGCAAACTTTATTCTGAGGTTATCGAATCAATTGATATGCATGTGATAGAGGCATTGGAAGCCAGTGGTGCCAATAAAGTCCAAATTTTATTTTACGGAATTTTCCCACAGGTATTACCTGAATTTCTATCCTATGCGATTTATCGCTTTGAAATTGACGTGCGTGCTTCGTCCGTGTTAGGTATTGTTGGTGCAGGCGGGATCGGTACATTGATTACCTTTGCCTATCTGAACCGAAATTGGGAAGAAGTTGGAATGATCCTGTTAGTAATCATTATTACTGTAACGATTATTGACCAGATTTCAGGCTTTATCCGCAAGCGATTAGTTTAATTACTTGAGACTGGACAAACAATTCTATTCCTAAAAATGAGATTGAAACATCATCTAATTTTTTAACGTCAAATACGAGCGATGCAATAAGTATTGTTGTGCGACACTGTTCACTAGCTTATGTAGTAATATTGAGATAATGCTTGTACTTGACCATCGCTCCGGCTGCCCACTTTCCTTTCCGTGGGGTTTTATCTTCAGCTAACTTTTCCAATCAAAGCTCGCTTGGAAAAGTGGATCTTCAGATAAAACATTCCCACAGGAGTGAAAGCGTGCGGCCTCCGCTAGAAGATACATTCTACAACGCAAGCAAAATGTGCAAACCGAAGCGGTGGTTACATGTATATCAACTTTTTAAAAATACGTTAGTGCCTTGGACATAAAAACTCCCCTTAAGGAAACAGATTTTTATTTTTTATCTGTCTACCTTATGGGGAGCATATCATCATCGTTTGGATTTTTGTAATGATAAATTCTTTTGTTTACTCTTTAGTTGAACATGTTTCGGACCGAATTGAGAATTCTTTGGAAGAAGTTTTTGACTTCTTGCCAAAAGCCTTCGGTGTCGCCCCCTGTTACTTCATCTAGTTTTCCTTTAAGATCACTAACAATTGTTTCCAGCTGTTCCGAGACTTTACCGAAGTCAATATTTAAATCACGCATTTTTTCAAAAAGGTTAGTAAGCATTTCCCTGTCTTCCGGGCTTAACTCAATATTTAATTGCTCTAATTGCTCACGCACAATCCGTTCAACATCTTCTTTTGTTGCTGGATTTTGTTCAGAAATTTCACGTTTGATTTCACTTAATAGTTCACTTACTTTTTCAGGTTCTATACCAGCATCTTCTGCTAAATCTGTTGCTACATCTAATTCTTCATTGGCTACTTCCATTCGTTCCTGATCTAATGACTCTCCATCCACATTGAACGCCTTATAGATACCAGTCAAAGCCGAATGTCCTGTTACCTTTAATGGGGAAGCTACTTCTATAAGCGCATTTTCCACTCCGGCTGTTAATAAAGCATTGGCATACATTTCATTCGTTACTTGGGTAATATTCTCTGGGTTCACAATATTAACTACTACTCCATGACCTTCTTCTTTACGGGTAATTTTCGCAGAGGAATACATATTGGAGCTTGGATCCCCACCAATAAAGTTGACAAGGTCCTCTGCGGTAATAATATATTCATCTACTTGGTCAGGGTTCGTAGCGTTTAACAAATTTCTTACTTTATCTTTATCGGAATCTGAGAGTGCCTCACCGAGAACTACTTTCGGTTTACCGTATCTTTCATCGATAACATCTTCATCACCATCACTTGCTAAAGTAAATGGTGCAATTGCTAGTCCAATAAAAGTCAAAACAATAAGCATCCATGTTAGTTTTTTCATAGATTTACTCCTTTTCACCATAGTACTTACTCTTATATTATGATAGATTTTTATAATTATGGGAAGAAATTTATCCTTTTTTATATACTTTTTCCTAAAATAAAGCTGTCTAACCCCAAAAATTGTAAAATTCTATTCATTTTAAAAAATCAAGGAGAATGGGAGTCAAACTAAGAGTCTTCCGCTTCTTACACTCACTTCACTTTATTTCCAACAAATAAAAACTCCCGGCTTCTGAACAGGCCTGGAAGTTTCTTCACTTATTTTTTTGCAATTACATCCATTTCCACACCAACACCCTTAGGCAACTTACTTACCTCTACAGTGGCTCTAGCTGGGTATGGCTCCTTTAAAAATTTTGCATATGCTTCATTAATGGTGGCGAAGTCGTCCATATTGGTAATATAAATTGTGAACTTGACAACATCGGCGAAACTCAAGCCTGCTTCTGTCAAAATCGCCTCAAGGTTTTGCATTACTTGTTCCGTTTGAACGGCAATATCTCCCTCTACTACTTCCATCGTTTCCGGATTTAATGGGATTTGCCCCGAAACAAAGACGAAATCTCCTGCATCTATTGCTTGTGAATAAGGACCGATTGCTTGGGGAGCTTTATTGGTATGTATTGCTTGAACCATATTTCCTTACCATCCTTTCCATATTTGTATTTACAGAAAATTTTAACATATAATTGATTTTTAGTAGAATATATATTATACCATATTTTTAAAAAGGATGATGAAAATGGAAAAGACCTTCCCTTTAAAAACGAAAAACCATGATCAAATGATTGATATCACATCAGAAGTAGCACAATTCCTCCGCGAGCAAAATATCACTAATGGTATCGTAATTGTATCTTCACTCCATACCACTGCAGGAATTACCGTTAATGAAAATGCTGATCCTGATGTAAAAACGGACTTTTTACGTAGACTACGTGAAGTATACCCATGGGAACACCATGAGGATTTACATATGGAAGGTAACACTGCAGCACATCTCAAGGTAAGCACCGTCGGTCATAATCAGACAATCGTTGTCTCCAATGGACGTCTCGTATTAGGAACATGGCAAGGTATTTATTTCTGCGAATTTGATGGACCACGAAATCGGAAATTTCACGTCAAAGTAATAGAAGGATAGTGCTTCTCTCAAAAAAAGCTGCTTTCCACATGACCATTCCTATACAAGCGAAGATTTTTTACATAACTGCTACACCAGGTGGAAACCTATAAGGAAAATCTGTTAAAGAAGGAGGGGGTAAAATGACGGTAAATATGACAAAAAATGAAAACTCACTGGCTATCATTCAAGCATTAAAAGATGGAAAGAAAGACGTACTACAAGATCTTATTGATGAATTACAGCCATATGATATAGCACAACAATATCACAGTCTACCACCAAAACATCGCAATAAATATCTGCTTTATTTGTCAATTGAACAGTTAACAGACCTTTTGCAAGAGCTTGATAAAGAAGAACAGCTATCTGTTATTTACAAATTAGGAATTGAAAAATCCTCGAAGGTATTTGACCTAATGCAAAATGATGACTTGGCTTCTCTTCTTACAGATTTAGAACCAGAAAAAATAGAAGAATTATTATCGGAAATGAAAGAGGAAGAGTCAAAGATTGTGCAAAACCTAATGAACTATCCGCTTGAAACAGCCGGTAGACTTATGAACAATCGCTATGTATGGATTCCTCAGCATTTTACGATTCGTGAAGCAGTTGATAAGTTAAAACACTTTGCCGAACTGGCGGAATATCTTAACTACCTGTACGTGATTGATGAGAATAAGAAGCTAGTAGGTGTCGTATCTTATAAAGATTTACTATTGGCAGATTTACACGACAAAGTAGAAGAGGTCATGTACCGCAGGGTAGTAAAAGCTGACGTATATACGGATCAAGAAGAGATTGCGAAATTGATCAGCCGCTATGATTTTGTATCCTTGCCTATTGTTGAAAAAGATAATACGTTAGTAGGGATCGTTACGGTTGATGATGTGATCGACGTGGTGATGCAGGAAGCAAATGAAGACATTGAAAAATTATCTGCCTCCGGTAAAGCGATCAACTTTAACACAAAGCCTCTTGTCGCTGCTTATAAAAGACTTCCCTGGTTAATTCTTTTACTTTTCATTGGCCTTATATCCGGCAGTATTATTAGCACCTTTGAAGACACTTTGCAGTCTGTGGTGGCATTAGCCTTTTTTATGCCGCTCATCGCCGGCATGACAGGGAATACCGGGACACAATCATTAGCAGTCGTTGTTCGCGGGTTAGTTTCAGATGACTTGAATCTTAAACAAGTACTTAAATTAATTCTTCGTGAATTATGGGTCGGTGTAATTATTGGTATAACCTGTGGCCTTATGATTGCCATCATTGCTTATTTATGGAGAGGAAACATGACACTCGGATTAGTGGTAGGCAGCTCCTTACTTATTACCTTAATAATTGGAACATTAGCTGGTACGATTATCCCTTTGATTTTATATAAATTAAAAATTGACCCTGCTGTCGCTTCCGGCCCACTTATTACGACCATCAATGATATTTTTTCATTATTGATTTATTTTGGTATCGCAACAGCATTTATTACGCAATTAACATGAGGAAAGTGAACATTCGCTATTAGAGTTGTAGTATGAGAGACATGACTTGATTGGAGTCTCGCAAGTTTATTCGACTAATCATTAATTACAACCAGCGAAGTGCAGGTAAGCTTTGAGTAGATGTTGAATTATGGCCTTTGGTAAGTGCGTCATAAGCTACCTTAGCGGATAACAAACCCTTTTTGAAAGTTTGAAAAAACGCTCTAGATAAGTAATGAACTGCACCTCCATTGTTAGTAACACAAACAAACTTGGAGGTGCAGCTCGTATCTAAACGCTTTTAATTAAAAATTAAAATACTCTTTTGCATTGTAATAGGAAATATTTTGGACAATCTCTGCTAGTGTTTCTTCATCATTTGGATATTCCCCGTTTTCTACCCATTCACCAACTAAGTTACACATAATACGGCGGAAATACTCGTGGCGTGTATAGGATAAAAAGCTGCGCGAATCGGTAAGCATACCAATAAAGCGGCTGAATACACCTATATCGGCAAGTGTCTCCATTTGATTGATCATACCTAGCTTCGTGTCATTAAACCACCAAGCAGTTCCAAATTGCATTTTTCCTGGAACGCCTCCACCTTGGAAACTGCCAATAATGGTTGCAATCGTTACATTATCTCTTGGATTTAAAGAGTAAAGAATGGTTTTCGGTAAAGCATCAGCTTTATCCAGTGAATTAAGCAGTTTCACCAATGGCTGTGCTAATAAACTATCATTCATTGAATCAAATCCTGTATCAGGACCAAGCTGATTAAACAGGCGAGCATTGTTGTTACGGTGAGCGTTCATATGATATTGCATCGCCCAGCCTCTTTTATGATATTCTTTACCTAAAAAGGTAAGGGTAAAAGACTTATATTTTTTCTCCTCTTCCAGAGATACCTGCTCACCTTTTAATGCTTTGGCAAAAATAGCACTGACTTCCTCTTCTGTTGCCTCTTCATACATCACTTCGTCTAAAGCATGGTCGGAAACTCTACCACCTATTTCATGGAAGAAGTCAATACGGTTTCGCAATGCCTGCTGAAAAATTTCATAAGAATCGATGGTCAAACCTGAAACATCCGCTAATTTTTGTACCCAGCTTGTAAAGCCGTCACGATTAATTTCCAATCCTTTATCAGGGCGATAGCTTGGTAATACTTTTACATCAAAGGATGGATCAGCTTTGATTTTTTCATGATACTCCAAAGAGTCAGTTGGATCATCTGTTGTACAAACCACTTCCACACCGGATTTTACGATAAAGTCACGAACATTCCATTCTCCACTATTTAACAAGTTATTAACCTTTTCCCATATAGCAGGTGCGGTATTTTCGTTAAGTGGCTCTTCGACGCCAAAATAGCGTTTTAATTCTAAATGTGTCCAATGATAAAGTGGATTACCGATAAGCTGTGGAACTGTTTTTGCCCATGCTAAAAATTTATCGTAATCACTTGCATCACCTGTTACATATTTTTCTTCTATACCGTTCGCTCTCATTGCACGCCATTTATAATGATCGCCGTATAACCATACTTTCGTAATATTTTCAAATTGCGTATTCTCATAAATTTCTTGTGGACTTAAATGGCAATGGTAATCGATAATCGGTAAATCTTTGGCATACTTGTGATACAATGTTTCCGCCGTCTTGTTAGCTAATACAAAATTATCATCCATAAAGGATTTCATCTTATCCCCACTTTCCTTTCTATTCACTTTCATCAACCACAAAACATAGATTCCGTCCTTATCAGCTTGTCATAGCTTCTTATAATCCCAATAAATCTAAGTGTCGACCGATATGTTTTACTAATGCTGCCCGGTATGCATCTTCATTTTTCATTAAAGTAGTAAAAAATTCGGTTCTAAACAAATCATTGCCTGATTCATCTTTAGCAGTCAAGAGAATTCCATATGTAACATGGAATAATTGGCGGGATGCGTCATGATCCATATAGGATGGAAGATCTTCATCTTTCATTTCATTTAATGATGCTACACTGTCTAAGTCTGGTGTTACATGATAGTACTGCAATGTCTCTTCAAAATGCTCCTCTGCATAGACATGCATCCGACGATAAAGGTCAGGATTTACTTGTGCAATTACCCGAACTGCTTCAAGCCAGTTAGTACCTGCCGTTTTAATGTGCAGTAAACCTTCTGTATACTTTCCAATGATCGGGAATACACTGAATTTGTCACTGCCAGAGTGAATACTTAACTTATAGCCAAAGTATTTAGCAATTTCGGCATGTGCTTGCAGCTCTTTCTCAAATTGGGTAAGATCACCAATATAATCAATTCCCTTTTGGAACTCACCACAGAATCGAGGAGCTAAACTTTGAACTGTAACGCCTCTTCTGCGAAGTTCTTCTGCAACAAAAAAGTGAGCTTCTGGCGCCGTAACCGTCTCTGTTTCATCTATAGAGATTTCAAAATCAATAGCTTGCTCCGCTTTCGAAATATGTTCTTTATAAACATGTTCCATAAAATCAATCGCTTCACCATAAACAAGCACATTTTTATGGAGATTTGCTTCATCAAACAATATCTTTTGGCCTTGAATATTAAATGTATGGTTTAAATAATGGCTATTAAAATACTCTTTACGATCTACAGGTAAAGCTGCATATTCTTTATCAATATCCTCTGCTGTCAGACCTTCGACATCATTGCGAATCTGCTCAGAACAATCTAATGTAATAAATGAGAAGCCTAAGTCTAAAGCGTACTCAATATCTTTTTCCAGTTTAATATGATCGGCATCCGCCCCATATCCATCCTTATAGCCCTCTTGAAAAACAGCGAAAGTAGCTGCATCTAAAATGTCTGTCATGGTACGGTTTAATAGGGTTAATTCCCGAATACTTTGTTGAGCGAGGATTGGCTTTACTTTTCTTTCTTGAACCGTTTCAATATGTCCTGGTGATGCTATACCTAAACGATCACCAAGCCCCATTGTGGCAATATCCGTTCCAAATGCCTTTGGTTTTGTATAATCAAAGAATTGGTTCAAGACTTTACTATTTCCATGTGTTAATGGACACACTTTCCCATTTGCAACTACATCTCCTTGTAAAGCATCAAATAAAGGACCTTCGCCTGCTACTACCAGGTACTTTGTAGTATCCGACTTCACCATCACAACAGAAGCATTATCCTTCTTTTCAAATGACTTCTCATAGACTTGAATTACTTCCGACGAATCAGGCAACTGTCCCGCTTGTAACGCCTCCACTACTGTTCGAAATTGTTCCAACTATTTCCACTCCTTTTTGTTAACGGTTGCATATTTTCGTATAAAAATAATAACAACGTTGTTATTTTTATGATATACTATTTAAAAATAGAACACAACTATAAATTATTAATTTTAAGAAAGTTAAAGGTGATCAATCATGAGTGTAACGATAAAGGATATCGCAAAAGAAGCTAATGTCAGCTACTCTACTGTATCGAAAGCATTAAATAACAGTCCGCTTGTAAAGGAAGTGACAAAACAAAAAATTCTGCGTGTCGCAAAGGAAATGGGCTATGAACCTAATTTAGCTGCAAAACAATTGGTTCGAAAAAAGACAGAAGTTATTGGATTAATTTGGCCAACTATTGAAAGAATTGTGCTTGCAACTTTAGTTACGAATATTAGTAAAGCATTTGAATCTACCCCTTATTCGATGATTTTGTCAGTAGATTCCACTGATACAGCGATGGAAACCTTTAAAAAATTTCAAGTCGATGGCATGATTGTCTTCGCTGAATCCGAAAAGATGATTCCTGAAGAAAATATTCCTTTTGTTGCGTACGGAGTATCAGGAAAAAAAGAGGTAACCTACCCAATCATAGATGCTAATCATGAACAAGCAATGAAAAAAGCCGTACAATATTTATATGATTTAGGACACCGGAATATTGCCTATGTTGGGTTAATGAATACGGAGGATGCTTTGCAAAATGAAAAAGTAGAAGGATATCAAAAAGCAATGAAACAAATGGGCCTGACAGAACAGAGTGTTGCCACTACTGGTTTAGATTGGTTCGATGGTTATCTTGCCGTAGACGATGTCTTACATTTAAAGAAAAGGCCAACAGCAATCATCGGTGGGAGCTATGATGTGAGCAGTGGTATTTTACGTGCACTACAAGAAAAAGGGCTAGGCGTACCAGATGACTTTTCTTTAATCAGTTATGACAATATACCTCAAATGGAAACAACTGAAATTCCAATGACTTGTATTGGGGTACCTGTTGATGAGCTCGCAAAGGAAATCGTAGATGCTGTTATTCATCGCATAGAATCAGAAGAAACGAAGATGGTTAGAAAATTGAATCCATCACTTACTGAACGAGAAAGCACCGGGCCAGTGTCACACGATTTTACTAAAAATTAATTACCGGTAGGTAAAACCATAGGCTGAGTGCTTTAAACACCCAGCCTGTTCTTATAGTATAAAAATTAACGTCATCTCGAAGTGACAGATCATGCACCTTACCTACTTATGAGAAAATTGTAAGCCTTCTTTTTCAGCTATTTTTCCGTAAAAATTGGCCATAATCTATCGAGATAATGTTAGTCATCGTAATTTACTTTAAGGATCGCTCCATTAATTGCATCTATTTCTAATTCTACCTCACCTTTACCTGTACGAATCTCGATTTCATAGATGTATCGATCATCATCTTCATCAAGTTCTAATTCTTTGATTTTTCCATTAAATTTCTCTAACGCAATCGAGCGTGCTTGATCTGTTGAAATGAGGCTGTTCTTGTTGTCTGAGGAATGATGTTGCTTAGCACTGTCTCCATCATCATCAACGGACAGGTAAATAATCTCACCAGAATAGGCATCTATCTCTAACTCTACTTCTCCATATTCCGTTCGTATCTCCAGCTCATAATAGTATTGACCATCGTCTTCATCCAACTCAAGCTCCTTGACGATTCCTGGATACTCTTTTGTAGCTATTGATTGGACTTCTTCTGCTGAAATCAACTTACTTTCTGAACTTTTGGAAGTATGCTTATTATCAGACTGATTGTCATGATCATTACTGTTTTTGCCTTTATTATCAGAAAGGGCTACTGTTGTGACTTTGTTGTTAGCTTCTTCACGATCTGTTGTAGGCTCTTTACTTGTTTTTCGTTCTTTCTCTTCTAAGCTAATAATTTCACCAGTTTCGGCATCTACTTTTAACTCAAACTCTCGATTTTCTTTTTCGATCTCCACCTCATATAGTTTTTCATTATCATCTAATTCAAATTCAACAATCTCTCCAGGGAACTTAGCAGTTACCTTCTCCTCTGCTTCTTCTTTTGATAAATAAGCGCTAGCCGGAGTAGCAGAGAATTGTACTGCCGCTAGTAAGACCCCTATTACAATCAATCCTGATACAATCATAAAAAATGTTTTATTTTTCACTTTATTTCCTCCTCACTTGTTGTTAGTTATATATTATCCAAGGAAGATGAAGAGAAGCTTAGAGAAAAATGAGAAAACAATGAGAATATAAACTTTTTCTCCATCAAGAAGAATTTGAGGCTCTAAACATAATCGAAGAACCCCATCTGTACGGTGGGGTTTTCCCTGTTCATCGACATAAATTAGACCCGCTTCGAACATGTACGAAAAGCGGGCGAATACTCTACTTATATGTCTATTATCCTCTTAAATGCTAAGAGCTAATTCTGCTAATCGTTGTGCAGAAGCTTTGACCTCTTCTAAACCAGCAGCAATGATTTCCTCACTTTTATCTGGCATAGCATTATGGCCTTCAATAATTACTTCATCGATTATTTGCATACCAAACACACCGCCAATTACATTGCGCATATAGTTTACTGCCATCTCCATTGGCTCAGTCTCAGGCGTGGAATAAATGCCACCACGAGCGTTCAGAAAAATAGCTTTTTTGTCTGTTAATAAGGGAATCAGGTTTCCTTCGACATCATATTTAAAGGAAAAACCAGCAGCATATACATAATCAATGAATGTTTGTAGTTTAGCTGGGATCGTTAAATTCCATAATGGGAATGCAAATACGACAACATCTGCAGCTGAAAGGAGATCCATTGCTTTTTGTTTTGCAGCTAACAGACGTGATTCACCATCGGTTAATTCTTCTTCATTTTGGACTTTACTGAAAGCGTTGAATAATTCCTGGCCAAAAAATGGTGTGTCTTCTTCATACACATCGTAAGTTGTGATATTTACGTCTTTATTCTCCAGCTCAGCCATAAACGCATGGTACATTTTGCTGGAAATTGCCTCTGTAGAAGGGCGATTATTTGCTTTTACTACTAGTATATTCATGTTGAAAACTCTCCTCCGTTACCAATCTATATGTGTTAAAATTGATTTAATTATTTGTAAAACCATTTTGCTAGTCGATTTTCGATTTTAACACAAAATAATGGAGAGAGAAACTAATTCACACTTTTGTACTTATTTTAATTTTTTCCAAACAATATGATAGATATCCTTCAAAGGGATACCGTGCTGCTCTGCTATTTTTTTACAATCCTCATATTCAGGAGAAGCTTTCACAACTTTTCCTTGTTGCATACCCTCCTTTACCGTAACGGGCCCCCAACCTGTTTCGACTGTTCTTGTTCTTCGCTCCATTCGATATACCGTCAACGGATAATAGCGAATACCTAACGTTGTCGTTTCAGATAACAAAATGTCCTTTATGTCAGTTAAATGATTTTCGCTACATAGCAGTTGTAATTGTACCGCAGGTCGATTCTTCTTCATATAAATCGGTGTGTAATACACATCATTTGCACCTGCATCAAACAGCTTGTCCATCACATAACCGAGCCATTCACCTGGTGTGTCATCTAAATTCACTTCGACTTTAATCATATTCTCGTCTGTATGTTCATGGTTTGGCGGATGTTTTCTCATTACTTTCCCCTCCATCCCTCTCCTCAATCAGTATGTAATATCTTTATAGTCTGCTAAAATACATGTAAGAAATTGCTTCGTTCATGGTTCTTTTGGTGTTCAAGCACTTCTTCTGGATTTCCACAATATAACCACCATTCATAAAGATTTCTTTATGACACTAAGTACCTCACTAACCAACTCAGGATCAAAAGTGCAGATGTTGGCATATTAACTCTAATTCAATACAAGTGCACGTGCAATACCTACACGCTGCTGCTGCCCACCAGATTATTAATACGAATATAAATTCATCTTGTCGTGTAAACCAACTTTTGTCAACAATTGTGACGCTTCTTTTCTCGCTACTTGCTTGTCCTTCTTTTGCACAATAGCAGTGTATATACAGCCTGCTTCACATTGACCTCTAATGTACCGTCTTCCTTCATTTCTGTTAAAGCCTCATTAAATGCTTCTACCACACATAAAAAGAGAGAAGTGACTATTCATGGTTCTAGTCTCTTCTCTTTTGAGGTAATATCCTTAAGGATACTACTATTTTTATGTTTTTGTCATTTTTACTGATCAAACCAATTACCGATATTTCTTTAGGAGCGGAACGAAAGGTAATAAGATTTACTGTCTTCTACAGGGAATTCAAATAAACATGAGTCTTTTTTTGTAACGTTATGGTTATCTATAGATACCTCTACAGGATATGGTACTCTTACACGACAAATCCCTGATTGATTCGAAGTAATAGTCGCATAAGTTAATTGATGATTTTCCCATTTGAACTCCACCTCATAGCCGCCTCTTGCTTTCAATCCTTTAACATACCCATCTTTCCATGCTTTTGGGACAGATGGTAACAGATGAATTTCTTTTTGATGACTTTGCATAAGCATCTCTGCTATGCCGGCAGTACCACCAAAATTCCCATCAATTTGAAACGGTGGATGATTATCAAATAAATTAGGTAATGTTGATTGTTTTAATAGTTCTAATACATTTTCATAGGATTTCTCTTTTTCATATAAACGTGCCCACATATTAATGATCCACGCTCTGCTCCAGCCAGTATGCCCTCCACCATGTGCTAATCTCCTATTTAGCGTAACCTTTGCTGCATTTGCTAACTCTGGTGTTGTTAAAGGAGAGATTTGGTTGCTTGGATGTAAGGCAAATAAATGTGAAATATGACGGTGACCTGGCTCTGCTTCCTCATAATCTTCTAACCACTCCTGAATTTGACCATGCTTTCCTATTTTTATTGGAGGTAGTTTGGATCTCATGTTAATCAATTGCTTTCGAAAATCTTCATCCACGTCCAGTACCTCACTTGCGCTAATACAACTAGAAAACAACGCAAAGATAATCTGACTGTCCATAGCTGGTGCTTCACATAAATTACCTTTCTCACCATTTGGTAATACATACGTATTTTCTGGGGATACAGACGGTGTTGTGATCAACACCCCTTCCTTATTTTCCACAAGAAAATCGACAAAGAATAGTGCTGCTTCTTTGATTGTGTCATACTTGTCATTTAAAAATTCTATATCTCCTGTATACTCATAATGCTCCCACAAATGTAAACAAAGCCAAGCAGCCCCCAACGGCCAATAGCTTGCTGGTGGATAAATATCTTGTGGTGCTGTATCACCCCAAATATCTGTGTTATGATGCGCTGTAAAACCTCGACAATTATACATTGTTTTCGCTGTGATTCTACCTGATTCTTTCATTTTTTCAATATGTTCTAATAAAGGTAAATGACATTCTGATAAATTACATACTTCAGCCGGCCAATAATTCATCTGTGCATTAATATTGATCGTATACTTACTATCCCATGGTGGGAGCATATTGTTATTCCAAATCCCCTGTAGTGTGGCAGGTAAGGAGTTCGGTCTGCTTGAAGCAATCATTAAATAGCGACCAAAATGAAAGTATGTATTAATCAATCCTATATCTGTTTCGCCTTGTTTCATATTGTTTAGTCTTTCATCAGTTGGTATACTCTCCTTTAAATCAGCCTGATTCGTCATATCCAGATCGACTCGGTGGAAAAGTTGTTGATAATCTTCGATATGGCGTTTCTTCAGAATTTCATAATCTGTCATCATTACCTTTTCTATTATTTGCTCACATTGTTTAATTGGATCACTATATCTAAATGAAGTTGCTGCACTGAGCAATATTGTTGCGGTACTTGCCTCATTGACACATATACGATTACCAAGTGTCTTTACTTCTCCATCTTCCACTATTACTTTTACTAATGCGGAAAAAGCAATTCCATCTTTGCCACCTGTCTCACCTGACATGACCATACTAGAATCTGAACGTTGAGCAGTAGTATCTAGATTTCGAGTATTTCCTCTATCCAAATATAACTGAAAAGATAATCCATCTGGATTTGTCGTTGTAAGTCGCATGACTAATAGTTGATCTGGATAACTTGTGAATATCTCTCTATGATACTTGCTATTATCTACTAAGAAACGAGTTGTGGCGATTGCCGTGTTTAAATCTAGTTCACGATAATAGTCGGTGACATTTTCTATATCTTGAAAATTAGTATTTACTTCACCTAATGGTTCATAATGACGCTGACTTTTCGGAATGCCAGATAAACATAGTTTTGCTAATTCCTCTGCTTCTTTAAGTCTACCTTCATGTAGTAACGCCCTTATTTCTTCCATATTAGCTAGTGCATCTGGATTTAATCGATCACGTGGACCGCCATACCAAACAGAGTCTTCATTCAATTGAATTTTTTCATTGTTTACCTGTCCGAATACCATACCACCTAGTCTACCATTTCCAATTGGTAGTGCTTCGTTCCAATTAGCAGCTGGTTTTTTGTACCAAAGCTTTTTATTTTTAGTATTCATGGTAGCACACCTTTCTTGATTGGATGAATAAATTAATGCAACTTAAATCCTATCTCTAACCATAGTTATCGAGGATAGGATTTAAGTTTTTTCGTCGTCGTACGTAATGCCTCCACTGCAAACGACAAAAAGCTACAATAAACTTAACCTTACTAACAATTGGCAAGGTTTTTAGCCCCCACTGTTTTGCTCCTGATAACTATCATTAAATTCAGCTATTACATTTGCTCCGCCAGCATCCATCCACCTCTCAATAGCAGCTTCAAACCCTGCTTCATCTATTTGTCCTAATATATATTGGTAGGTAGCATCTGTTATAATTTGTTCCAATTCCCCAGCATTAGTAGCATATGTTTCAGAATCTAATGTAACGGTTGGATCTTGAATAAGGTAGTTTTCATTATCCTTTTCTAGGTCCAATGCTTTTAAAACTGTCTCATAGTCATTATACGGTTCATATTTCCCACTTGTTTCTGGTTCACCTATTTCAAATATTTTATATGGCCTTACTTCTGCATCATACTTGTCTTGGTCAATCACTACTGCCTGGTCATCGATCAATTCATAATGTACTCCTTCTTCTCCCCATAAAGCTAGATTAGCTATTTCAGGCGTCATCAAATAATCATAAAATGCTAATATATTCTTTAATTCATCCTCCGATTCTACTGCTGATTTAGGAAATAACATTAAACTCCCATAACCAGGAATTGACCAAATGCCGTATTCACCATGTGGACCTTCTACATAATTTTGAACATCATATTCAACATCTGGGTTAATTTTAGAAGCATCATCATATATAGCTTTCACATCTGATAACGACCCTACATATATTCCGGCAGTACCATTTTTAAACATTGCTGATTGATCTTCTTTACTTGTTACTGAAAAATCTTGATTCATATATTGGTTCTGATGTAGCTCTTTCATAAAATCCATTGTGTCTTTATACTCTTGAAACATAAATTGAGGTAATAGTTCACCATCCTTTTCACCCCAATTGTTTGGTGTACCAAACCATGAGGCAATTGTCTTAAAGGATCCATATATAAGATCCCCCCGATCAGTTAAACCAAACGTATCATTTTCGCCACTTCCATTTGGATCATTTTCTGTGAATGCTTTTGCCAATTCAAAAAATTCATCAGTTGTTGTTGGTGCAGACAATCCTAAGTTATCTGCCCAATCTTTGCGATAAATAATCCCTGACCTAGATAGCGGTCGGCCTTGATACAAGCCATAGATCTTTCCATCTATTTTGGTATTTTCGATAATATCTTCTCTTAATTTGCTTAAATTTTCATATTCATCGAGATACGGACCTATTTCCCAAAACTGATCATCCCGTATGGCATCTTTAAACTGATCCATTTGTTGAAAACCAATTGCAACTACATCTGGAAGTGTGTTTGTCGCAAATGCCGTGTTTAACCTTTCGTTGTAATTATTATCAGGTATCCAATCAATTTCTAAGTTAAAATCAGTAGCATCTTCCACCTTCTTTAAGATGTTCTCATTAGGTACATTTGGTGTTAATAGATTGGTCATAAATCGAATGGTTGGACGCTCTTCACTTCCATTTTCCGCAATTTCACCCTCTTCATTTGAAGCGCTTTCATTATTGCTACATGATACTAACATGAGTAGTAACAAAATCATTCCACCCACTATAAGCTGAACCTGCCACTTTCTCATACATTGTCCTCCCCTTTTTCGGTTAATTTGGATAAATATTGTTATCATCAAGTCTACCCACTCGCTTCTGTGTCCAGAAGTTGAGCGTGGCTGATAGTGATAACATCTATCTTAAATTTAAAGGAGATGGAAGGAACTAAAAATTGTTTAAATTGATATGTTTATACTTTTTTTTGATATGCATATGCGCCCAGACCTCTCATACTATATTACTTCCAGTCAGCTCTTCCACTTAACCAAGACTTATTATGTATAGGTTTTAACATCTCTTTTACAGATTCTAACAAGTCAAGATCTATAGGTTCCTCTGTCCATTCTACATTTTGTGTTATATTTTCTACACTTGCTGTGCTAACAAGTGTAGTAGGTATCTTTTCATTATTTACCGCAAATTGAATAGCAAGCTTTGCTAAGTTCTCTCCTCTTTGTTCACAAAACAAAGCTGCTTTTTTACACGTTTTACGTATCTCTTCTGATGCAGGATGCCATTCAGCAACTGGACTGGAACTTAATAATCCCATTGATAATGGAGAAGCATTGATCAATCCCACTTTTTCTTTTTCTAATAAAGGAAGAAGAGATAAGAGTGAAGTATTGTTTAATGAATAGTGACAATAAGATAAGATAACATCTAAATTTGTAACTTTTAAAACTTTTTCGAAAATAGACAACGGAAAGCCAGAAACACCATAGTAGCGAATTTTCCCTTCTTGCTTTAGTTGCTTTAATGTCGGAATTCCCTCTTCGATCACTTGGTTATAATCCCCGAATTCAATATCATGAAGTAGTAGAATATCTATGTAATCCGTTTTTAATCGTTCCATATTCTCTTCTAAGCTTGAGATAATCCTTTGTTTCGAGAAATTAAATGAATTTTCTCCATAACGACCTGCTTTGGTCGATAAAATAAACTTATCGCGAGGAATACCTTTGACGGCCTTTCCAAGCACAGTTTCTGCCTTTGTTAATCCATAGTATGGCGACACATCTATATAGTTTATCCCTAAATCCAATGCTTGATGAACAGACCTTATGCCTTCCTTTTCATTTATTTCTCGAAACACAGATCCAAGGGAAGATGCCCCATAGCTTAAAATGGACACATTAAGTCCAGTATGTCCCAACTTCCTGTATTTCATAGACACACTCCTTTCAGTTATGTAACTTGTAGAATCTGATTGCATTTTTACCCAAAAATGAATTCTTCCTCTTTGCTAGTTTTGTTCAGAGTTGCGGATCAGCATTCTACTATAGCTTTGATCACCTTTGATTCAGGTTGTAACCATTTCTGAAAGTTGCTATCCACCTCTTCAAACTTTGATCGGTGAGTAATATATTGACCAACCGCTATATTTCCATTACGTATTACTTGCAGAACATGCAGAAAATCTTTTTTAGTCGCATTACGACTCGCTAACAAGCTAATTTCTTTCTCATGGAAGGATGGATCAGAAAACACGATATCTTCCCTCACTAAGCCAACAAAGACTAACTCACCTCCATGTGCAACAAAACGAAAAGAATCCTGCATAGATCTTTTATCTCCTGTTGCATCAAAGACTATTGTAGGCATTTCACCATTTGTTACTAGTTTTATCGCTTCACTTGGTGAATGAAGAGCATTAATGGTTTCGTCCACTTTTGCCCATTTCCTGCAAAACTTCAGCCGGTTTTCATCGATATCCATAGCAATTACTCTAGCTCCTTCTTGCTTTGCAAATGCCATTACACCTAAACCAATCGGACCAGCGCCTATTACAAGTGCTGTTTTATTTGATGTAATACTAGATCTTCTAACAGCATGTGCTCCAATACTAAGTGGTTCGATTACGGTTGTTGCATCTAACGATAAACCATTTGTCTTTATTAGATTAGAAATGGGGACAGCTATTCGTTCGCACATTCCACCATCAACATGTACACCAAGAACTTTCATTTTTACACAACAATTTGTTTTACCCGATTTACATGCTATACATTTACCACAATGCAAATACGGGATAATGGAGACTTGATCACCTCTTTTTATTACTTTATCATCTATATTTTCGACAATGCCTGCTAATTCATGTCCTAAAATACGGGGATACTGGATAAACGGTTGATTGCCACGATATGCGTGAATATCAGTTCCACATATACCTACCTGTTTAATCCTGACAATAGCTTCCCCCTTTTTTGGCAATGGAGATTTCTTTTCTTTATATGTAAAACTTCCTGGTCTATCACACACAATCGCTTTCATATACCAAGTCCTCCTTTGTATTTATGATAACAAGGAAAAAGGGAAATAAATATTGTCTATCTTGCTTGTTCTGTACCGTTTTTTGATGTTAGCGATTTAATGTAAAAAACAAAGGAGAATGGAGATATGCTGCAATAACCCTAGCATCGTCATATATAATTTAATGAAAAAGATTTCAACTAGTTTCTCTAAGTGATTAAAAGAGTGGTATGGTGATACTCAACCTCTCCCTTCCACCCTTAAATATTAAACGTTTACATTAAATGATGAGATGTATGATGTTTTTTTCTATATGCTGAAGGTGTCATACCCGTATATTTTTTAAATGTACGATAAAAATGTGGCATGCTTTCAAATCCAGTTAATTCAGCAATATTATTAATTGTATAGTTATCTTCTATTAATAGCTCTTTCACTACTATTATTCTTTTTTGATTAATGTATGAAGTAACATTCATTCCAGTAGTCTCTTTAAAAACCCTACTAAGGTGCGCTGGGCTTACCAGTGCTTGATTTGCAAGTTCACTTAAAGTTAGTTTTGTGTGAATATTTCTTTCAATATATTCAAGTATTTCATTAATCCAAGAATAGGAATAAGTTTCTATTGCTTCATTCTGCTTGGATGTTGTTTTTGCAAATATTCGGTATAAATTAATAATGATTTGTTGAACGATAAGTAGAGAAGCATGCCTACAGCCTATGTCACTACTTGTGAACTCTTTATTAATACTACTAAGTTTATCTTCAAACTGCGTAATCTGATCTTGATGTAAGGTTATTTTGTATTTCTTCACTTTTTTTATCTGCTCGAACAAATGAAGAAATGAATAGGATTCCTCAACGGTGTTAGACATCAAACATGAACTATGAACAAATATAACAGAGGATGTTACTGGATTTCTTTTTTCTGGCCTTGCGTGATGGATGGTGTTATTTGGAATAATAAAAATATCACCCTTCCCCATGTCATAAAGGGTATCTTTAATAAAAAATACACCTTTGCCACTATATACATAAATGATTTCATAAAAGTCATGCAAGTGTTTTGGAAGTTCTTTTTGAGGGTCTTTAGTACTCTTATAAACAAAAGAAAACGAAGTGAAGGAGTTATCATTTGTTGTTCTATTTCGGTCTTTCATTTACTCACACCTCGATATATTCATATATGCGTGTCGCCTTAGATACAGAATAACAAATTTGTATGGAATATAAATAATAACTTTTTCAATCAAAATCTTAAGAAGTAGATATTTCAGAGAGCTTTAGGAAGAGTAGCTATGCTCTCTGATATTTTAGCTGTAAATAACGAATACTATCATCAATAAATGGCTCTTTCGTATTTTCTAGAAGTACTTCGATATATGGCTTATGCTCTTTTAACCATTCGAAGAGTAATTCGTAATTTAATAAACCCTTGCCAACGGGGACCATCTTGATCCAGTTATCTTTTATAACAAAATCCTTTGCATGAATTGCTACGATACGATCCCCGAACAGTTCAAATGATTCGGCAAAAACTTGTTCTTGCTGCTCGTAGTTTACCATCGACATAAAATTGGCTGGATCAAAAATAACTTGTAAATGATTGGAATCTACTTCGTCTATTAGTCGTTTCATTTTTTTTGGAGTATGAATGGGATGGTTAATCCCGCCTTCTATCCCAACAATAACGCCCCACTTTTCTGCTTCATCTGTTAATTCCTTTACACTGTTTACCACTTTCTGAAAAGCTTCTTCGGTAAAATTTGCTTCCGTATAACCCATTTTTTCATTCACATTACCTGTCTCGGAAGCGACAATACTGCAGCCGAAATCTCTAGCAAAACGGATATGTTCCTTAAACCTAGTTAACAATTGTTCACGTTTTACCGTGTCAGGATGAATCATATTAATATAACAACCAAGTATCGCTATATCGACATTATGTTGCGTAAATGCATGATGAATATATTTTGCATAACCTGGACTCAATGTCCCAGTCTCTGTTGGCAATTTTTTTAAAGATTTTGCTAATGCTAATTGAACAGCATGTAATCCTTTAGAAGCAACTTCCTTTGCTATTTGTTGTGGTTCTGTATAGTCTACATCATGACCACGAATGCCTAAATTTAACTGCATATTATTAACCTCCTTTTTAAACACATGTGCAATACTTTTATACAAGTGAAACAGAACTAACCAATATGTAAATTAGGCTAGCTCTGTTTTTGAATAACTTTCACTGTCGAGATAATGGACATTTTTTTGCTTTTCTCCATGTTTTGTCCTTCATCCCGCTTATGATAGACACTTTTTCTGCTTTTCTCCACGTTTTGTCCTTCATCTCGCTTATGATAGACACTTTTTCTGCTTTTCTCCACGTTTTGTCCTTCATCCCGCTTATGATGGACACTTTTTCTGCTTTTCTCCACGTTTTGTCCTTCATCCCGCTTATGATAGACACTTTTTCTGCTTTTCTCCACGTTTTGTCCTTCATCCCGCTTATGATGGACACTTTTTCTGCTTTTCTCCATGTTTTGTCCTTCATCTCGCTTATGATGGACACTTTTTCTGCTTTTCTCCACGTTTTGTCCTTCATCCCGTTTTGTATATTTATCTAGCTAACCAACCACCGTCTACTGCTAGAATGTGTCCGTTCATATAATCAGATGCTTTACTCGCTAGATAGACTACTGTTCCCATTAAGTCACTAGGATCTGCCCAGTATCCGGCTGGAATTCTCGAGAGGATTTCTGCATTACGCTTTTCGTCTGAACGAATTGGTGCGGTGTTTTTCGTTGCAAAATATCCTGGTGCAATAGCATTCACTTGTACGCCATGTTCCGCCAACTCATTAGCAAATGATTTGGTTAATCCAGCGACCGCATGCTTACTTGCGGTGTATGGCGGTATAAATTTACCACCTTGAAATGACAGCATCGATGCAATATTAATAATTTTTCCTGCACCCTTTTCAACCATTACTTTCGCTGCCGCCTGACTAAGAAAGTACACGGCATCGAGATTTAATGCCAATACATCATCCCAATCCTTATCCTTGAATTCAAGGAGTGGGCTTCGTCTGATTGTACCTGCATTATTCACAAGTATATCTACTGTACCATAGGTATCAACACAAGCAGGCACCACCTGTTGTAACTGCTCACGATCCGCCAGATCAGCCTGGAAAAATGCTGCTTTGCCCTCGATATTGGTTAAATATTCTTTCGTTTCGTCCCAGTTGGTGCCGTGTGTGACGACAAACACATTGGCACCAGCTTTAGCTAAGGCTACTGTATAAGCCTGACCAAGACCAGTATTTCCACCTGTTACAATCGCTGTTTTGCCTTTTAATGAAAAATAATCTAGCGAAAAATCCTGTAACCCTGCACCCATAAAGCATCCTCCTTAACGTAATTGATCCATTTTGATGTGATCCATGTCATCATACGTAATGTTCTCACCGCACATACCCCAAATAAAGGTATAGTTACTGGTAGCCGTTCCACAGTGGATCGACCAGCTTGGCGAAATAACTGCTTGTTCATTCTTTAGGATAAGGTGTCTTGTTTCACTTGGCTCACCCATAAAGTGGAAGGCACGAGTATCCTCTTCCATATCAAAATACAGATAAACTTCACTACGGCGATCGTGTGTATGAGCCGGCATTGTATTCCATACGCTTCCCGGCTGAAGCATTGTTAAGCCCATTTGTAATTGACAGCTTTCACATACATTAGGATGAATATATTGATGAATTTTTCTTTCGTTTAATGTGCCTGGTTCTCCAAGCTCTAATGGCTTAATATCTTTTATATCAATTTTCACTGTCGGATACGTATGGTGTGCTGGTGATGACAGCGTATAAAATTTTGCCGGTTTAGCCGGATCATGGGAGCCGAACCATACTTCCTTCGTACCTCGGCTGACATATAATCCGTCATGACGCTTCATCTCATGACGCTCACCGTCTAATACGACATAACCATCATTGCCGATATTGATAATACCTAGTTCTCGACGTTCTAAAAAATAGCTGACACCTAATTGCTTATCAAGCTTAATGGTTAGCTCCTCAGCTGCTGGTGTTACACCACCAAAAATCATTCTATCCACATGTGTATAGGTTAAGTGCACTTTGCCTGGCTCAAATAGTTTCTCCACTAAAAATTTCTCACGTAACTCCTCGGTATTATATCTTCTGATTTCCTCCGGATGATTGGCATAACGTATGTCCATTTTCCATTCCTCCTTGTAATCGTTATCTGTTAATTTCCTGATTTATACTTGTACGGAATTGTTCCACTTCCTCAGCAGAAAACAGATTGCCATCTCCTCTAATTGTATGCTTGAGCACAGCATTTGCAGTTGCGAAGGAGACAGTATTTTCCGCTGACCAATTATTTAGATATCCATAGATGACCCCTGCTGCATAGGCATCCCCCCCACCAATACGATCCACTACAGGATCGATCTCATATTCGATTGACCGCGCTAAACAACCTTTCATAAACAAGTTTCCTAGCAAGAAATGCTTGGATGCTGATTCTACATTCCTCGTTGTAGATGCTAACAACACAATATTTGGATATTTATGCTGGATGTTTAGATAATACGCTGTTAAATCATCTTGCTGTTCAAGGCCTAATAGATGAAGGGCATCTAGATCATTACAAAAGGCAATATCCACAAAAGGCAGGATCTCCTGGATCACGCCACTTGCTTGCTCTAGCGACCAAAGCTTGGACCGGTAGTTAAAATCAAAGCTAACCTTAATCCCTCTATCACGGGCTTTCTCCATTGCTTCTTGTGTTATCACTTGTAGCTCTTTCGATAATGCGAGTGTAATTCCTGTTGTATGAAACACATCCACCTCTTCTAACAGATGATCCCAATCTATTTCATCAGACCTGATAGTCGCAAAACTAGAAAACTTACGATCATAGGTTACTTGACTTGTACGGTTTCCTATCCCTGCTTCGACAAAATAGATTCCTAATCGGTCACCGCCATAGATAAGCGCATCTGCTTCTACACCATTTGCCTGTAGATACCTTGCACATGCCTTACCAATATTATTTTCCGGTACTTTTGTCATGTATCTAGTGGTGATGCCCAGGTTTGCCAACGAAACAGCGACATTTGCTTCTGCGCCACCATAATAAAAATCAAAGTGATTAGCTTGGTGTAGACTGCTCGCTGGATCTGTTGTTAATCGCATAAGCATTTCACCAAAAGTTAAGACTCTCATACACTTACCTCTCTTGACCTTGTCATGTATTCCTTCGCCAGTTCCGTAATTTTCTGATAGTTTCCTTCTTTAGCAGGGGCTACCAGATTACCACCAACCCCAACTGCTACCGCACCATTTCTCAGCCATTCCTGGATATTGTCTAAACTGACACCACCTGTTGGCATCATGTTCGCTTGAGGAAGAGGGCCGTGAACCGCTTTGATAAAACTTGGACTTATATTGCTTCCGGGGAAGATCTTAACAATATCTACTCCTACTTCCATTGCTTCTTTCACCTCTGTAACGGTTAAACAGCCTGGGAAATATGGAACTTGATACAAGTTACATAGTTTGGCAGTCTCCAAGTCAAACGAAGGTCCGACAATAAATGATGCACCTGCAAAGATAGCTTCTCTTGCCGTGTACACATCTAATACGGTACCCGCGCCAATGGTTACCTCCTTATCATCTAGATAATCTGCTCGCAATCGTGCAATAGCATGTTCAACGTTTGGTATAGAGTAGGTTAACTCAATTTGCTTCATGCCACCTGCAATACAGGCATCGGCAACTTTTATAGCTTGCTCGATTGATTCGGTCCGGATAACTGCAACTACCTTCTGTTGTGCCAGATTCTGTAATACATCTAATTTCTTCACTGATTCACCTCATTTCGTTGTACATGTGCAGCTAAAGGATGTTTTAAACGAATTAACTCTTTTACAAATAACCGGCAATGCTGATGTGCTCCTCGTTCATGTAGATGAGTATCGTCCTCTTGTCCATCAGGATATGCTGCATACTCGCCCGGTTGCAACCTCATAAACCACTTTTTGGATTGCTCAGCTCCTTGTGCTTGTAACGCTTCTCTAGTAAGAGTAAGCATATCCACACAATCGACACCTTCTTTTCGAGCAAGCTCCCTGACAGCCTGTGGATAATCACCATGTGTTTCTTCTAAATGACCCTTTTCATCAAAATGTCTGCGCGCTATCGAAGTTAATAAGATAGGGATAACTCCAAAAACTCTTGCACGCCGAATAAAGAAACGTAGATTATCCTGGTAACTCGTAAAAGGCTTTGTTGCCCGTTCTTCATCTCGCTTTTGATCATTATGACCAAACTGAATCAGTACATAATCGTCTCTTTGAAACTCCTGTTCGATTGCAGCCCAGCGACCTTCTGTGATAAAAGATTTTGTACTTCGACCTGATGCAGCATAATTACGTACTATTATCTCGTCGGTGAAATAATAGCTGAGCGTTTGTCCCCAACCCATCTGTGGATATCTATCTGCTTCGAATATTGCCATTGTTGAATCTCCAGCTAAAAATAACTGTGTTGGCATCAGTTGCCCTCTTTTCCGATCTCTAGTTGTACACTGGCAAGTACAAAAGCACCAACACCGTGCAAATCGTTCGTACTTGTCTCACGATGGACATAATAATCATAGGTGCCAATGGAAGTACCGATGCAAATATCTTTTAATTGGAAACGACCGTCAGCATCTACGTTGACTTTATGATCGATCAGACCTTGATAAGCTTTCTCTGCTTTAGCACGATAAGATGAATCGATATACCCCATGTTGACCGCTTTGGCAATCAAATAGGTGAATAAACAAGAGCAAGAACTTTCTAAATAATTGTCAGGGTAATCCTTTTTATCGACTACCTGATACCATAGCCCAGTTTCCTCATCCTGGTATGTTATTAACGCATCAATTAGCTCTTGAACAACTTGCTTTAATTCTGCTCGTTTTGGATGATCGTCCTCCAGCATTTCAATAAAATTAGTGGTTACCATTGCATACCAGCCTAATGCCCGCCCCCACACTTCCGGTGCATGGCCTTTCTCAGTTGCCCAAGATGTTTGTTTACTTTCGTCATATCCATGGTAGTAAAGACCATTTTCTTTCTTTGTGTTCTTGCGCATTAACCGCTCCTGTTCCATCACTAAATCGGTTAGCTCTGGCTCGTTAAACAGCTGGCCATAGCGAATCGTAAACGGACCTGCCATATATAAACCATCGAGCCACATTTGATAAGGATATTTATCCTTATGCCAGAAACCACCTTCTTTTGTTTTATTTAATGTATTTAAGAGATTTCTTAGCTTGGAAGCAGCAATTTTATAACGTTTATCCTTTGTTTTCTCATATAACGGTAATAGTAAAAGACCAGGTTGAATCGCATCTAATTCGCTTCTGGCAAAATAAAAATTACCTTCTTCATCTACTAATTTATCTACATATTCCTTATAATAATTAAAATACTTTTCTTCCCCAGTGTATTTATATATATCCTGCATGCCACACAGAAACACGCCTTGATGGTAATGCCAACGATCTGCTGGTGGTAATTTCACTGGTTCATACTGAGCCATTAATGTATCACATGCTTTTTTCGCCCAATCCAAGGCTGATAATTGTTTTACTGGCAACTTTCTCACTCCTCTAGTCCGTGATATTCAAACCAATCAAAGTCAGCATGATTGGATGTTGCTTTTCCATTTCCGGAACAATACATTCCGATATATGCTCCGACAAACCCATCAGCAACGTCTGTACTTAAAATTCTGCCATCAACATTTTCCGCTAAAATTCGCCAATTAAAAGGCTTGGTTGTATAAAAGAATGAATAGTCTTGGCCATAAGCTTCTACTTTTAAATACAGCTTATCTTTATCCACTTGTTGTTTCACAAGGGCTTCATCCTCACCTGCTTCTCGTCTAATTAAACGTATGAACGTTTGATCCCCTTCTAAAAACACTTCTACACGGAATTGAAAGTGATGATTTTGTAACAAAACCAGGCCGGCACTTTCATGTTCTGTTTTCGGTTCAAACTCCATCACTGTCTGAGCGAAGAAATTGATATGCTGCTGTCTTCTACCAATAAAAGCAGGGTTTTCTTCTTCCATGATTGTTTCTGGTTTCGCTTTCAACCGTAAATAACCAGGACGTTCGGTAAGTGACCAAAATTCGCCACGAGGCGTTCGTAAAAAATTCCAACGATAGTCCAGCTGCTCTGCCTCAAATGAATCGGAATGTGGTAATGCTGGCCATTTATACTCTGGGAGACTAGGAAATGCCATCTCTGGTTCGATGATGCCTTTTCCAGGGTTAACAATCGGCCAACCGTCTTCCCATATAAATGGTACTAGAAAGGTTTCACGCCCAAGATTGCGATAATAACCGCCATATGGCCTTGATGCTAACGCAACCATCCACCAATCACCATGCTGTGTTTCCACAATGTCAGCATGCCCGACATTTACAATCGGATGATTGTTACCTAAATGGCGATGGGTTAAAATCGGATTGGTTTCTGTCATCTCATATGGCCCTGTAACCTCTTTACTTCTAGCGATCGTGACTGCATGTGTATGACCTGTTCCGCCTTCTGCTATGATTAAGTAATACCAGCCATTAATTTTATATAAATGTGGTGCCTCTTGTGCATGAGCATTTTTTAATGCACCATCCCATAAGCTGTATTTCGGTCCAACTAACTGCTTTTTCTCTAAATCTAGTTCTTGTAACCAAATTTCATTATGTTTTTTATACTTTGGGCCTGATGGTGGCTTTCGATTACCGGTGTAATAGACTTTACCATCGTCATCAAATAGTAAGGATGGATCAATCCCTGGTGCATCCTCTAACCAGTTAGGATTTGACCATGGCCCTGCTGGATCGGTAGCTGTTACATAAAAATTACGTCTTGCCCCTGTTTTACTCACCACAAAGGTGGTAATCATGTAAAACACACCATCATGATAACGAATCGTTGGTGCATAGATACCTCTTGAATTGGGTGTTTGATCTAAATTAAGCTGCTCTGGACGATCTAGCACATGACCGATTTGCTTCCAGTTGACAAGGTCTTTACTGTGAAAAATCGGGACACCCGGAAAATATTCAAAGCTTGAGGTAACGAGGTAATAATCTTCTCCTACACGACAAATCGAAGGGTCTGGGTAAAATCCGGGTATAATTGGGTTTTTAAATGTTTTCATTATATTTCACCTGCTTTTTGTAGATAATTATCGTCTCCGGTAATATGCAGTTCTTCTGTATCCTTATAGACAAGAAGTGGTTCTTGTTCATGTTGATTAGTGGAGATTAATTCCTCAATCTTAATTCGCTTGGCATGATCTAATTGAAGAGCTGGCCCTTTTCTGGCCTTCACTTCTACATGGTGGAAACGTACATCCTCAACATATTTTGCCAAAATACCTTCACCAGCCATTTCAATTACTTCACGAACCATATCAGGTTCTCCGCCAGGAATCGTTTCGTCTAGAGTCATTTCCAGTGTGACATGCTCTACCTTAATCTTTCTTACTGGCATTTCTGGTAACCCATAGATAAAACCTGCTGCTGCCCGACAGTTTCTTGCCGTAATATGACTAATAGTAATTTGCTCCACTATAGGGGTTTTTTCTGTTACAGGGACAGGAGTAGCATCTAGTAGTTCCGGATTGCTTTTACTTACGCCATGACGGTAAAACGAATTAATTGCTATTGGACAAAGAACGTTATCCATCATAATGTTATGGACTAAGATATTGCGAATGTAGCTTCCACGCTCCCGATTCGTTTTGATTCGGATTCCACGATCTGTCCCGTCAAATATACAATTAGATACCGTAATATTTTCAATCCCGCCGGAATTCTCACTACCAAATACGACACCGCCATGTCCATGATGCATCGTACAATTGGTTACAGTGACATTTTTAGTTGGCACTCCATAATAACGACCGTCTTGGTTAATCCCTGACTTCAAAACGACACAATCATCTCCAACATCAAAATGACAATTTGCAACTCTGACATTCTGACAGGAATCAATATCCAATCCATCACCATTCGGCGTATCTGACGGGTTCTGGAATGTTACATTCTCAATCGAAACATTATTACAAAAAACAAGATGGGTATTCCAAAACGGTGAATTTTTCACGGTAACTCCTGAGATGGTGACATGATCAGCTTCGAAAAATTGAATGAGAGGTGGCCGCAAAAATTGGGACGGCCACTCTACCAAATTAGTATCAGCCGGTTCAGTAAATGTTTTATTTGCTTCAGCAATCTCCTTTGTCTTAGGAGATTGATAATGTTCACCTTTTCTTAATTGCTTGTTCACCTGCCACCAAGCCCTGCCGTTCCCGTTGATTATGCCGTCACCTTTAATTGCTACATTTGTTATATTGTCACCAAAGATTAGTGGCATAAAGCCATGGCAAACATAACCAGACCAACGGGTTTTCACCACTGGATAGCGCTCAAAATCATCAGTAAAGGATAGTTCTGCACCAGCATCAAGATACAAGGTCATGTTACTCTTTAAAGCAAACGGCCCTGTATAATAGGTTCCAGCTGGAATATAGATAGTACCACCGCCCGCTTTTTCACAATCATCAATCGCCTGCTGAATCGCCTGTGTACTGTCATTGTTTCCTTGAACTTGATATTCTTTGACATTGAATAAAGTCATGTTATTCACCCCTAATCTAATAAATCTTCTCTTAATGGGGTGAATACATCTAACAGTTTACTTTTTGTCAATGCCTTCACTCCATGTATAGCATTAGACGGGATATGGAGCGAATTCCCCTCTTCCACTATGATTTCCTTTCCATCAATATGAAAAGCTAGCTTTCCTTCTAAACAATAGGTTAATTGTTCATGTGGATGACTATGTGCGGAACCTTCTGCCCCTTCTTCAAATAAAACTTCCATCATCATTAACTGATCTCCTGGCTCATGTATTTTTCGTGTAACTCCTGGTTCTGCCTGTTCCCACTGGTTAACAGCCATTATGACTCCCCCTTTAATTTTATGATCATCGGTAAAATGAGCTGAATTGCCATCGTTAACATAATGACATAGGCAACCGTACTCGTATCAATTCCACTCGCAAAAAACATAAACACGACAATCCCTAACCCGCGACCAACATTGATAATCGTTTCTCTCAGGACGACCGATTCAACTCGAAACTCCGAGCCGAGTGGAAGGCGATCAATCCATTGATAGTAATATGCTGCATATGCATTCGCTTGTAATGGTTTAAACATATTTTGCGTGATCATAAACAAAATCACACTCCAAATCGCTATCTCCCAGGCTAAGAAAGTTGCTGAGATGAAGAAACCTATTGCTGCGATCCATAAGTATTTTTTAGTTTGTTCAATATCGGCAAACCTGGAAATAATATAACTTGCCAGTATCGAGACAGCTAAAAAACTGGCATTCAAGTAACCTACTACACCCTCATCCTCAAAGATGCTATATATCAGAATTGGCGGAATATACATGAGAATCCCCTGAGGAAAACCGATAATAAACCATCCCGTTAAAGCATGCCGAAACGCTTTTTTGCGTTCCATAATCTGACCTAAATATTTCATGTAATAGTTCCGGTGACGAATCGATTCCTTCTTAATACGGAAACTACCGATCGTTGCCATCAAAAACATCAAAAAAGCGATAGAAAAAACAATCAGGTAACCGGATAACCCTGCGGACAAGCCGATAATAAACCCAGCGAGTGCTGGTGCAATTAGATTGGTCGAGCCCATCACTATCTGGTTCCAGCCTAAATAGCGGTGACGGTTTTGATCTGATGAGACTTCATGAACAATCGTAAAATAGGCTACCCAATAGAGCCCTTGAGCTATCCCACGCAGCAATGCAAATAAATAAAAATAATGGACAATTTCTTCCTGCACAATAACGATAAGCAAATAAAAAATAGCAGTCATCAATATCCCGTAACGATATATTGTTGTTCTGCCTTTTTTCTTGGACATTTTCCCAATAAAAAATGTTGTTGCGGCTTGCGAAAGAATGGCAACTAGATTGTAAATACCATTCACCCATAAACTATTGGTCAGTCTCCATAAGTATAAATTGACAAAAATAATCGATAATGATCCGCCGAACTGAAAAATCGCATGATTAATTAATATATTGACTGCGTGTGAAGACAAACGCTTTTCCTTGTCTAGTTTCATTGATCGAATCAAGCTTTACACTTCTTTCTGTTCGCTGATTTTCCCCTCTGACCACGCTTCCCAGAAGTTTATCGGGATAAGATTCGGTTGTTTTTGCCAGAGTTGATGAAGCTGTTGCCGAATGAGTGTTGCTTGTGTCGTAGCATTCATATCACCTTCTTTAAGACCAAGTCCGAGTTCAATCGCTTCAGGCATGTTCGGATAATATTCCCCTTGTTTCACTTGGGCAACATTTGGCGCTTTTGGTGAATGAGCCATTTCTCTTGAAAAGGCACCGTCCTTCTGCTTTAACCTTTCCATGTTGTTAATGGATATCTCGGATATTTCCTTTAGTTCAGCATCAGAAATATCCGGTTTGATATAACTTAATAGGTCAATCGGATTGCGAATATAGCACATATCTACCGCTTCTTCTGTCCTTAAGCATTCGAGAATTGTCTGGTAGATACGCTCCTGATTTGGTATCGGGATTTGGTATCTCCTGTAAAAGGTATGCAATTTAAAGGTGCCTGATATACGAACATACAGTGTACCCTCGCCCCATAGGCCCGTTTCCGGATCCTGCTTTTCAGCTAAATAAGCAGTGAAAGCCTTGACATATTTTTGTTGTGTTACGTCATCCATTTGTGCAAAATATACGGTAGACGAAGCAAGCAAATCACAGCCCCTCCAGCTGTTGCACAGGTCAATGCTGTCCCACTTTTCCCGGTACGAGGATAATGATTTTGTGTATTCTGGAGCTACTTTTTTCTCTATTGGTAAGGAATACAATGGTTCCTCTCCTAATCGCTTAAGGCTGTTCTGTGCATAATGAAGTGCTCGGTGCACCATTACTTCATCTTTTTTCATATTAGTATCGTCATCATAGAAATAGCCGGTGGCAGCATCCTGTCTCATTTGAAAAAAAGCAACCATTTTCTTTTTGATTGTTTGCGGCATTTTTTCTAAAAGCTGATGCCTCTGTAGAATATTGATGGCTTGGGAGGTGGACTCGATGTCCGGTGCAAACCGATCATCGAGCACAGAGCTTCTAGCGTAATAAAACCCTCCTGTATATGGATCAAATTGTCCTGATAACCAGGAAAATACCCCATCAAATAAACGATCCAACCTGTCACTTGCTACTTCACGCCAGTTTGCATTTGTCATAAAATACACCTCTTGAAAGAAATTAGCCTTTTACTGATCCTAACAGCGCTCCTTTCGCAAAATATTTTTGCAAGAATGGGTACACTAAAAGTACCGGAACAGTAGCAACTACAATCGTCGCCATTTTTACTGTTACCTCTGGAGGCGGAACATCCGAATACGCCTCGGCATCGTAATTCATTCCACTTGCTAATACGACAATTTGCCGTAACAATACCTGAACTGGCCATTTATCCGCATCTGCTAGGTAAAGAATTGCATGCATATACGTATTCCAGTAGGTTACTGCATAGAATAAGGAAATCGTCGCAATTGCTGGTAATGAAATAGGGATAATAATGCGAAACAGTATACTAAAATCATTTGCCCCATCGATTTTAGCTGACTCTTCCAAACCTTGTGGCAGATTCATAAAGAAACTACGCAAAATAATCATATTGAATGCATTAATCGTAACCGGAACAACTAAGGACCATAAGGAATCTAGTAACCCTGTTTGTTGAACGACTAAAAATGTCGGGATCATCCCACCGTTAAATAGTAAGGTAAAGACAATTAAAAAATTAATTACACGTCTTCCTACCAGATCCCTTCTTGAAAGTCCATATGCTGTTAAGGTGGAAAAGAACATACTCCATAGTGTCCCACCTACTGTCACAATCACCGATACACCTAACGCTCTGAAAATTGTATCAGTGGAGAATATATATCGATATGCTTGTAAGGAAAATTCTGTTGGAAATAGTAGAAATTTTGTTCTGGCAATTTCCGCGCTTGTTGCAAAAGAACTCCCTACTACATGAATAAAAGGAAGTACGGTAATTATCGCTAAAAGCGCTAACAAGAAATAATTAAAAAAATCAAAAACCCTGCTGCCTGCAGAAATTCGTTGTTGTGCCATTTTTTCACCTCACCTATTGTTGTCTATATGGAATAAAAATCAAAGTGTCCGATCTGGATCTCTTCGTATACATATCCCCTTAATAAATACCTTCTTCATTGAACTTCTTCGCTAACCAGTTAGCAAAGACCACCATAACAAGCCCTACAGCTCCTTTAAAGAAACCTACTGCAGTACTGTAACTGAATTGACCTTGCTGCAGACCGGCAACATATACATACGTATCAAAAATTTCAGCGACATTACGGTTAGAGGAGTTAAGTAATAAATAGACATGTTCAAAACCTAACTCTAAAACATCTCCTATTTTTAAAATCAAGAGGACAATAATAACGTTACGGATCGCTGGTAAAGTAATGTGCCACATTTGACGGAAACGGTTGGCACCATCCATTCTTGCAGCTTCATATAACTGCGGGTCTACTGCTGTGATCGCTGCCAAAAAGATAATCGTTCCCCATCCGGCTTCCCGCCAGATAACTTGTAAAATGTACATCGGCCTGAACCAATTTTCATTTAAAAGGAAATTAATCTTTTGAAAGCCCATCGCTTCTAAGACAGCGTTTACAATACCGCCATCTAATGTCAGCATTACATAAGTGATCGATACAATTACAACCCATGACATAAAGTGCGGGATATAGATCAAAGTCTGCACACCGCGTTTGAAAAAGCTATGCCTTACTTCATTCAGCATAAGTGAAATAATGATCGGAATCGGAAAAAATATAAATATTTGTAGTCCAAACAAAATCAACGTATTTTTAAAGATCATCCAGAATTCCTGGCTTGTAAACAACCGGTTAAAATGCTCGAACCCAACCCATTCACTTCCCATAATTCCAAGGTACGGCTTATAATCCTGAAAGGAGATGATTAACCCATACATCGGTAAATATTTATAAATGAGAAAGTAAATTAATCCCGGGAGAATCATCAAATAAATCATTTTATTCCGTTTGACTCTTCGCCATACTTCGGAACGTTTTATTCTCTTGATTTGTTTTGCTTCTTCTTTAGCAGATAGTGTCGTTGTTTCCATAAGCAGAATCCTTTCTTTTCAAATTCGATTATCATTTTTGCCTTAACAAAATCCTACGTTATAGATTGTATAACGTAAATAATCATTATCTTACGAGTTGCCAGTAATGTTGCAGAATAGCTTTTCCTGTTTCTTTTTTGTTGAAAACAAGCAACTAACATAACATAATGATCATCTCCTTCTCATACAACCATACAGATGTGGGACGGGCCCTTAAAATGATTTATTTTAAGAGCCCGTTTACAACTATCATTCTGATGCATTAAATTCTTCGATAATGGCATCTCCGCCTTGAGATTTCCAATTTTCTACTGCATCATCAAATCCTTGTTCATCAAGCTGTCCCAGAATATAATTATAAGTTGCATCTGTAATAATTTCTTGTAGTCTAGCACCATCATTTACAAATGTTTCAGAATAAAGTGGTACTGCTGGATTTTCAATTAAATAGTTTTCATTTTCTTTGAATAATTCTTCAGACTTCGCTTTAGGTTCATAATCGAAATACCCTTCATAGCGGCCATTTGTTTCCGGTTCACCTATTTCAATAGCCTGATAAGGTTTTACTTCTCGATCAAATAATGATTGATCCTCTGTCGGCAGTGCACTATCTTCAACTACTTCATAATGCTCCCCTTCAATACCCCAATAAGCATAGTTCATTACTTCCGGTGTCATTAATTGATCAAAGAAGCCTAATAATTTCAGCAACTGTTCTTCTGTTTCAACAGAGCTTTTCGGGAACATCATTAAACTACCATAACCTGGGATTGCCCAAATACCAAATTCCCCGTGTGGACCTTCCACATAGTTATGCACATCTAATTCTACATCTGGATTAATTGCTACTGCATCATTATAAAGACTGTTAACATCACCCATTGAACCTACATATATACCTGCAGTACCGTTTACAAAGAATTCTTGCTGATCTGTTTTACTTGTTACAGGAAAGTCTTGATTAATGTATCCGTTTTCATGCATTTCTCTAAAGAATTCCATCGTTTCTTTATATTCATCGAACATAAACTCTGGTAACAGCTGCCCATCTTTCTCGCCCCATTCATTCGGTGTACCGAACCAGGAAGCTACTGTTTTGAAAGCACCATAAATTAAGTCACTACGATCTGTAACACCAAAGGTATCATTTTCCCCATTACCATCAGGGTCATCCTCTGTAAATGCTCTTGCCATCTCCATAAATTCATCTGTTGTAGTTGGAGCTTCTAATCCAAGATTATCCGCCCAATCTTTACGATAGATAATACCTTGTCTTGATAATGGACGTCCTTGATATAATGTGTATAAATTGCCATTTATTCGCGTATTATCAAGTACATTATCTTTTAGTTTAGATAAATTCTCGAACTGATCTAAGTATTGACCAACTTCCCAGAACTGTTCATCTTCCATTGCGTCACGGAACTGAATGAATGTTGCTTGGTTTTTCAAAAATACTGCCTCAGGTAAGGAATTAGTTGCAAATGCAGTATTTAAGCGGTCTTCATAGTTATTATCTGGTACCCATTGAATTTCAATCTCCGTATTAGTTGCTTCCTCAATTCTTTCTAATACCTTCTCATTAGGTACTTCTGGTGTGTGTAAGTTTGCCATGATGGTGAATGAAAACGGCTCATCCGAATCTTCATCTCCTTCTGTATCCGTTGTATCTTCTACAGAAGAGTCATCAGCAGCATTATTGTCACCACCTTCTGTCGTACTATCACTACTACTACATGCAGCTAATAATACAATTAATAGTAGCAACATGATGCCCATTAGCTTTTTCCAACTACTCAAATTAACCACCCTCCAGAATAATTTTTCTCGTACAACGATGGATCGCTGTGTACAATTTATATAGTATGAAACCCTGATGCATTTGTATATAATCACTTTTTCACAGCTATTGAAAACGCTTACCAACAAAGAAAACAATTAGGTATTTTTTCTTAAAATAATCATTTTTTAGTTAGGGAAATAATAATATTAAAAAATGATTATTTTATTCGATTACTGTTTAGAAATCCCTTGTATGATATGGGTTTATACCCCCTTATAAGATGATTATGACTTGAAAGCGCTTCATAAATGCTATTTACGGAAAATAAAGAAAGAGGTATCCTATTTATAGTAGCATTTAATTTACAGAATTAGGTGATTATTATGGTCGAACTTTCAGGATTATGGGGCGGTTTTTATCGTATGAGTGTATGGGTTACCCGGTTTGCATGGTTAAATATGCTTTGGATAGCTTTTACCTTAATAGGATTAATTTTGTTTGGTTTTATGCCAGCTACAATCGCTATGTTTGCTGTCGTCCGCAAATGGGTTTTAAAAGAATATGACATACCTGTTTTTGAAACCTTTTTCAAAGAATATAAAAGTAATTTCCTGCGTGCAAATTTATTAGGCTTGGTGATTTACATTATTGGTTATTTTCTATCTGTCTTTCTCAAATATACAGGACTTATGAATGATACTAGTTTTTACCCTATACTTCTCGGTATCTTCGTTATTGCAGCGTTTCTTTATGTTATGTTGGTAATGTATATTGCCCCGGTATATGTGCACTACCAACTTCACTTTTGGCAATATATTCGTTATGCCGTATCAATTGGAGCTGTAAACCTGCACTACTCCATATGTACCATTACTATATTAGCCGGAATTTATTTTGTTTCTTTAAAATTTCCTGGCATTACGCTTTTTTTTAGCTTTAGTGTTAGCGCTTACGTATCCATGTTTATCATTCATATCGGTTTTAGTCAGCTGCTTAAGAAACAACAAAAACAACTGGGGGAAATAAATTTAAGGACTTCCTAGCTCTATAAAGCTATAAAAATATACAATTAAGGAAGTATAGCTATGAAAAAATTATCTACTCAACATTATTTTAAACTGATTGCGTTTTTAGTTATTTTAAGTACGGTTCCCGTTATCATTACTGGTAGTTTATCTTTTTGGCAATCATCGAAAGCAATTGTGGACTATTCTATTGACGAAAAGAAACAAAACATTTATCAAATACAAACAAATGTCGAACAAGTACTTAGATACATTGATTTATCTACGACATACTTTGTACGCTCTGCGCAGACCAAAGAATTTCTTAGGTCAGACATGGATGGCAAATCTTTTAGTGATTTTAATAAGTTAAGAAAGGATTTAAATCATTTACAAACAATCGACACTGGTATTGAGGATGTCATTTTAGTTAGTTTCGATAATCGGTGGCTGATTAATAATGATGGGTTAGTACACCTTGATAACCAAACTTATGAACAAATAAATACCAATTATTTAACCTTATCTGGAAAGTCTGTCTGGCTATTGGAAGAAGCAAGTCAAATACAAATACCGAATGCAACGAAAAAGTCCTGCTCACACTATATAAATTTAGTAAAAAAATTACCAATGCTGTCAACTCAACCTGATGGTCTAATTTCCGTTATTGTCCCAACTTGTGAATTAAATAAAATCCTGGCACAAAGCAATGAGAGTGAATCATTTATAGTATTAGATGAAAATAATCAGACAATTGCTCATAGTAATACTGAATACACAGGGGAAGATGGTTATGTCCCGAACAGTTTATTCCATATGATTGACCGTAATAAGCTAGAAGGTCAATTTGAATATCAAATTAATGGAATTGATTTTAAAGTTTCTTATCAAACTTCACAATATAATGACTGGACGTATCTTTCATTAGTTAAATTAACTGACTTGCATATGAAATCAATTTCTATCGGTTGGTTAACGGCATTAATAGTTATGATATTGCTAATTATCTCATTATGCTTTGCCTTTATTGGCAGTAAAATTTTGTATAAACCTGTTAAAAAATTAAGAAGTGTGATAGATCCTTCCATTGAAGGTAATGCAACAAATGAATTTGATCTAATTGAGACACATATTAAAAAGCTTTTAAACCAAAACCATTTGCTTGAAAAAAGGGTGCAAAGTCAAGTTACACAGCTAAAACACTTGTTTATGATCCGATTATTACAAGGTAAGGTAACGAATAGCGAAATTCCGCTAAAGATAAAATCCTTTAACTATCATCAACATTGGACAGATCTTACGGTCTTTTCTTTAAAATTAGATGAAATCGATCAAAAAAAGTTCAATAAAAATGATCAGGATCTCCTTTTGTTTGCCATTAACAATTTAATTGAGGATCTTATCCCAGAAGAGGAACGATTTACGCCAGTAGTTATTAATGATACGCAATCGACCATTATTATAACGGAGTGTGACAGTGAAGCAGATTATACACATACCATTAATCAGAAGGTAAAGTTTATCCAAAACAAAGTCATGGAGCTGTTTCACCTGTCTGTCAGTATTGGTATCAGTAACCGTTTCGATCAATTAGAAGAGGCACATGCAGCTTTTAAAGAAAGTAAAGAGGCATTAAAGTATCGCCTGAAAATGGGGGCATCTTCGATCATTTTCTATCAAAACCTTAATAGACGCTATTCTACTGTTGCACCTTATCCGACAGCAATTAAAAATAAAATATTTGATGGCATTAAGTTAAGTGATAAAGACCATGCATTATCCGAGCTTGCCAAGTTCTTTGAATATGTTGAGCGCCATGATATTCACCATCCACAACTAGAAATTATTTTATCAAGGTTTCTATATGAATTATATGAGTTAAAGGAATTGCTTGGCGCAAATGTGGATGGGTTTCAATCTACCGAAATGATTACCTATTATCAGAACTTGAATTCCATTGAAGCCATTCATGAATGGGTCAGTGATCAACTTATCATCCCTCTTATCGATAGTATTGATGCCAAGGATGATTCGAAAAATAAGAAAATCTCTGATAAAATGATTCGAATTATTCATGAAAATTTTGATAAAGATATTTCACTTGATTTAATTGCTGCCGAGTTACATTATAATCCAAACTATTTAAGTAGTATTTTTCAAAAAGAAGCTGGGTATTCTTTTAGTGAATATTTACTTCGTTATCGTCTAAACAAGGCTAAGGAATGGTTGACAACAACTAATATGTCTGTGAAGGAAATAGCTGAAAGGCTACAGTATAATAATTCTCAGAATTTTATCCGTTCCTTTAGAAAAATGGAAGAAATAACTCCGGGGAAATATCGTGCACAGTATAAAAGTAAAGAGGCCTAAAGAGATGAGGCATAACCTATTTTCTTAACATCCAAATACAAACGATGCAATAAGGATTATTGCGCAATATAGGGATAGTTTCACTAATTTATGTTTTATGATATCGAGTGCAAAGCATCCGCTCTGGCTGATCGTTTCGCTTTCTCAGGGGCAAGAGACCCGTGAAAAGGAAAGTGGACAGCCGGAGCGATTGTTACGCAACTAAAGCCTCTAAAAATTACGACGAAGCAACTTAAGTTAGTGCGGAGTATGTTCCTACTAAATAGGAAAATCCAAACGATTTCAAGGTCTATTTGACAGGGTGCAGTTCATAATCGTTTGGATTTTTGTGCTTATAAATTTCAGTTGTCACAGCCTCTTCTTTAGGTATGATTAACGTCCCGATTCTCCGATGATCACTCTTAGTACATTAGGGTGATTTTTAAATGTTTTCGTACCAGCACCATAGCCAATTTTATCCACTATGATGTTTGGCATCTCCGAGAACTCCATTGCTAATGTCTTGATGATGGCTGCTCCTGTAGGAGTTGTTAACTCTCCTTTTATAGCGCTTTCTTTTAATGGAACACCTTTTAATACTTCTAATGTTGCAGGAGCTGGTACGGGATAAACGCCGTGATCAATATGTATATGGCCAGATCCGACAGGCAAAGAAGAAGAGACAATCCGATCTATCTGTAACTCTTCGATAAGAATGGCAGTACCTATGATATCAATAATCGAATCTATGGCACCAACTTCATGAAAATGGACGTTATCCAAGTTTACACCATGGATTTTCGCCTCTGCCTCACCTATTACTCGAAACATTTCTAAAGACATTTTTTTGACAGGCTTGGCTAGCTCGCTTCCTTCAATCAGTTTGACAATGTCTTGATAATGTCTATGATGATGAGCGTACCCATGATGGTGACTATGTTCATGGTGATGTTCTTTCTCATAAACTACATCAAACTTATTACTATTGATACCATTCTTTACTATTTTCTCTAATTTTAATTGATATTCTTTTTCTAAGCCTAAGGCTTTGAGCTGCTTGCTGAACCACTCGAAAGAAACTCCGGTATCGAGTAGTGCTGCAATCGTCATATCTCCGCTTATTCCAGAAAAACAGTCAAAATATAAAGTCCTCGTCATGTCTACTCCTCCGTTTCCAATCCTTATCTTGCATTTTATCCTAATCTATTCACTATGCGCAATAAAAAAAGAACCGATCTACACATGATTCACTTATTCTTATGAGAAAAAGCATGACGCGAAGCCTTTACCCGCTCCTTTATCAGTCGAATAGGAGAGGGCAAATTCACCAAGAGGTTACTGTAGTTTATCGTTTTTGTGTACTAATAAAAAAAGTGGCTATCCCTTTTGGAATAGCCATTCTTATAATTTATTCTGTTGCTTGTGATTCTACTACTTCTTGTGCTGCGTTTAACGCTTCCTCTGGTGTTTGAGAACCATCACGTAATACATTATTCAACGTATTAGTGTTTAGCTCTGTTGCAACGTCTGGTGTATATTGCGAAACGTTAGTTGCAGCAATTTCATCTTGAATCTCTGTTAAGGTATCAAAGATATCATCGCCAAAGTATTGGAAATATTTGTTGTCTTCTAATACATCTGGATGATCCCATACACTATGGCGAATTGGGTCAAACCCTAGAATTGTCCAAAGCTTAATATTACCTTCTTCCGATAATTTTGCATAAGCTAAGAATTCTTGAGCAAGCTCAGGATTCTCACTTTGGTTGGTAACTACAGTACCGGTACCACCCATACCAGCTGAACGGTTGTCACCTTCATTAAATACCGGCATTGGACGAACTACCATCTTACCTTCTAAATCAGGCATACTGTCGGTGAAACGACCCATATACCAGATCGGCATACTGATAGCTGCTGCACCCCCATCGTTCATGTAGGAGTAATACTCTTCTGCATGAGGCTCTGCTCCAGGTGCTACTTCTGCAATCCCCGCTTCTTGCATGTCTACAAGCAATTGTAAAGCATCAATATTTTCCTGACGGTTTATCGTAATATTATCATTTTCATCAATAAAATCTGATTTTTGTTGCGACACCATTTGAAAGTATGGTAAATAGTCTCCTGGAAACGAGTTGAACATCATTGCATCTGTATTTGCTACTACTTCTTCCCCAGCTGCCATAAAATCTTCCCATGTTTCAATTGAATCAATATCTACGCCCGCTTCATCCATGATTTCTTTGTTATAGTACATAACAGATGCACCTACATGGGTTGGCATACCATAATATTCACCATCTTTAGAATAGATTTCAAAACGTGATTCCACAAATTCATCCATTACTGGCTCTACATATTCATTCATTGATAATAATTGGGGCTCCCCTTCTAAAAAGTTAGGAAAACGACCAATTTCTATATCCGCAATATCTGGAGCACCACTTCCAGATTGAAGTGCTAATAAAAGATTGTTATGCATTTGGTCGTATGGATACGTCTCAACTGTTAATTGAATTGGGTTATCAGGGTTTTCTTCATTCCAATTCTCTGCAGCATCTTCATAAAAATCTACATGCTGTGAGGCAAAGACCCATAAAGAAAGTTCTGTTGCATTTTCAATGTCTTCACCAACTGTCGTCACTTCTTCCGCTTCTGATGAAGCATCATCTCCACCACCACATGCTACTAACAACAACATTACGAAAATCCCAAACAAAATAGCTAGCAAACTTTTCTTATTCATTATTTTACCCCCTAAAAAGTTTTGGAACCAGCAAAAATGGTAATCGCTTTCATATTGTTCAAACAATAAAGCGAAGTTTTATCCTTCCACCTTGTTCGTACAAGATAAATGATCGATATAATTACTTCGCTTTTATTCACTTTGTTATTACTTACTAAATTAACACTCGTCTTTACATTTGTCAACAAGTTTTATAAATAGGTATTTTCTCCATTAAGTTAATGTTTTTATTAATGATAAACTTTTATAATTAGTGCGCACATGATTTAATTAGTTTCTCCGTTATCTATTTGTTCAAACACTCTTAAAGAAATAAAAGCTGTCGCTATCGCTGTTAAGCTCACTGTACAAAATAACAGCATCGTTGGAAATGATAAGGAGACATAAAGGACAGCAAAGAAAGTCAATCCTATTGCTATGGTTACTGGCATCTTTGTTATTCCAATAATTAAAGCATTTTTGAAATATTGCTTAATAGTTGATTGATAATGGGATAGTAATGGGAAAATCCAAAGCACTAAAATGCTGTATAAGAAAATAACAAAATAGTATGCAAATACTACGAATACTGGGATCTGATCTCCTAACTGTAATAAAGCGTGATAATTCAGGTATAGGATGGCACCCATAATTGTTAAGATCAATCCTATAATATTTGCTTTAACGAATTCATCCTTATATGCTTGTTTAAATGTCTGGAAAACCTCATCTAATTCCTTATCTTTAATCCACTTCCTCGCCACACTAATGATAGCTGTAGTAGCCGGGAATACCCCTGCTACTACGAACCCTATTAACGTAAACAGTATCCAAAGAAAGTTAAGCAAGGCAACTTTTACTACAATCTTTAAGAATCGGTCCAAAGAGCCAACAAGTTGTTCTCCAAACATTGTCATCACATCCTGTGCTCTAGTTTCTATCCTTTTACTCCTCCCACTGTTAAACCTGCAACAAAGTAACGCTGGAAGAAAATAAATAGAATGATAATTGGTACTACAGTCATTACCGATCCAGCAATTAACACATCATAATTGTTCCCATATGGTGTTAAAAGTGTTGCTAAACCAATTGGTAAAGTAAACATATCATTGGAACGTAAGACAATTAACGGCCAAAGGAAGTTATTCCATGATCCTAAACCTTGTAAGATTGCCATTGCTCCTAAGGAAGGTGTCATTAAAGGTAACATGATCTTAAAAAAGATACCATATTCCGTAGAACCATCAATGCGGGCTGCATCCATCAATTGTGTTGGTAAGCCTAAAGCATACTGTCTAAAGAAGAATACAGCAATTGGTGCTACGATCATTGGTAAAATAACACCAATATAGCTATCAACTAATTGAAAGCTAATCATCATCTGAAACAGTGGTAACATCAAGATTTCGAATGGTACCATCAAAATAAATACGACAAAAATAAAGAATAGATTTTTACCTTTAAAATCATATACTGCTAAGGCATATCCTACCATGGAAGAGAAAAATAATGATAAGACAATGGTTATGGCTGAGATGAGTAAACTATTCGTATACCAAGTCCAATAGCTCGGTGCCTCTGTAAAAATATAAATGTAGTTATCTAAGTTCAGCATACTCCAATCGAATGCTAAGCTAATTCCTGTACGCATTAATTCAGATGACGGTCTTAATGATGAAATCAAAAGCATAATTACTGGAAATAAGGCAATTAAGCATATGATTCCCATACCTATATTGGCAACCCACGTTAATGTGTTGTTATTTTGTTTTGTCATTACTCGTCACCTCGCTTAAATGCACCTGTCAAAATTAGTTGAATAAAGCTAATGATAAAGATAATGATCATCAAGATTACCCCAATTGCTGCACCGAATCCCATATCATTTTGCTGGATACCCTGTTGATAAATATAGCCTACTACCGTTAAACCAATATTACCTGGTGATCCAGCTTCCCAGAAGACGAAACTTTCCTCGAACATTCGGAAGCCGTTGATAATAGAGATGGTGACAACAAAAATGGTTACTGGTTTCAAAAATGGCAATGTAACATACCAGAATTTCTGAAGAATCGACGCTCCATCAATATCAGCAGCCTCGTATAATTCATGAGGAACGTTTTGCAAAGCTGCTAGGAAATACAGAATATTAACACCTAACCATCGCCATACACAAAGCATAACCATCAAAAACATACCAGACCATGCGTTAAATCTCCAATCCACCGCTTCCATCCCTAACCAATTTAATATTTGGTTTGCAGCAGCGGTATCCGTTTCACCAAACATTAGACGGAAAATCATACCTGCCACAATGGTGGATGCTAATGCCGGCATAAATAGAGATGCACGGAAAAGCGTTTTCAATTTTACAAATTTAGAATCTAGAATTACTGCTAATATAATTGGTAAAATAGTTAATATCACCACGGTTAAAACCACATAAATGGTGGTATTAGATAATGCTTTATAAAAAGTAGGATTGAAAACCCTCTCATAATTTCTTAATCCAATAAATTCTACCTGACCTGGAAGTACGCTTTGGAAACTCATTATAATCCCACGTATAGCAGGATAAACAGTTAATACCAAAAAAGATAATATGAAAGGTGATACAAAAACATAAGGTACAACTTTTTTTGAATTTAGAAACTGTACGATACGGTTAGATCGACTTGTTGTACCAGCTGTTTCAAATGTCTGATTTGTTGCCACTTTAACCCCTCCTCAAGAGTTTTTGAATACGCTTTCAACAATCGAAAAAACTACTAAATCGCTTATCTACTCTAATTACGGGAGTAATACGATTCAGCAACATCCGATTATATTGTTACCAAAACGTACGTATAAGTGATCTTTGACTCCTATTATATATAACTGTATAAGTTTTTTCAATGCTTTTCTTCAATTTTATAAACAAAAATATTCCACTTGGGTTTAATAAGAAGAGCTTTTTATCATTACTGTTTACTTATTATTTGCTGCTGTTTTTTGCTAATTGAAAAATATACCAATAAGTTTTGTTGCTTTTTCACTTCATGCCGTTACAAAAGAAGATGATTACCTGTAAAAAGAAGTCGATAAGGATCTCCTTACCGACTTTTTTCTTTATGTTATTATTGAATGGTTATACTTAGAACTGATTTCGATGGTATTCTCAAAGATAATTCACTGCCATTCGTCTGAAAATCATTAAATGCCTCTGGTTTCACATTATCTGGATTATCGAACGTATTATGGGCATCCATTTCATTTGCTGTAATAATTCGACCCGAAACATTCGCAAGATCTTTCCCTCTTAAATCAATTGCTAAATCTGTAGCTTCAGCTTTATCTAAGTTACATAAGGTTATAGTAACAGAACCATCTGCTGCTTTTGAAGCAGATGCAGAAAGTTGTGGAATTTCTTTATCCCCCACTTTAATAGATCCACTTTCGATGTTCAGATCTAGGCGTTCTGCATCCTGATGGACTTTATACATTTCAAATACATGATAAGTAGGAGTTAAGATCATTTTTTCCTTGTCTGTTAAGATCATTGCCTGAATGACATTGATCGTTTGCGCGATATTTGCCATTTGTACACGATCATTATGCTGATTAAAGATATTAAGTGAAACACCTGCAACTAACGCATCGCGGATCGTATTTTGTTGATATAAGAAGCCTGGGTTTGTACCTGGTTCTACATCATACCATGCACCCCATTCATCAATAATCATCGCAACACGTTTCTCAGGATCATACTTATCCATAATCGCACCGTGTCTCTCAATAAGCTCTTCGATGTATAGTGTTTTCTCCATGGTAATATCCCAAACATCTTCCGTGAAACCTGTTGCTGGTCCTTTATTCCAGAATCCACCTGGATGCACATAATAATGTAAGCTTAGACCATCCATTAGATGAGCAGCTTCTCGCATTAACACTTCTGTCCAATTATAGTCATCAACATTTGCACCACCAGCTATCCGGAAGATTTTATTGTCTCCGTAGTTTCTGACATATGTCTGGAAGCGTCGGTATAAATCGGCATAATATTGTGGACGCATATTACCGCCACAGCCCCAATTTTCATTTCCTACTCCAAAATATTTCAATTTCCAAGGCTCTTCTCTCCCATTTTCCTTACGCCAGTTGGCCATTGGAGATTCACCATCGAAAGTCATATATTCTACCCATTCGGACATCTCCTGAACGGTACCACTTCCGACATTCCCATTAATGTATGGCTCTGTATCAAGCATCTCACACAGCATATAGAATTCATGTGTACCAAAATGGTTATTCTCTATAACACCGCCCCAGTGAGTATTGACCATACGTTTACGATTTTCTCTCGGGCCAATACCATCTTTCCAATGATATTCATCTGCAAAACATCCACCTGGCCAACGAAGCACTGGAATGTTCAGATTACGCAGAGCTTCGACGACATCATTTCGTATTCCATTTGTGTTAGGGATTTCAGAAGATTCTCCAACCCAGAACCCTTCATAAATACAACGTCCTAAATGTTCTGCAAAGTGCCCATAAATATTTTTGTTAATTGTCCCTTTTCCAACGTCGGCATTGACTATTATTCTTTTCGCCATATTTTCACCTCATTATAAATTTAATTGTGTTCCTTTATGACAATGCTTAATAGTGACATCCGTTATTTTCAAAAATTTGGATGCATGTGGTGGTAGCTCATAGGCAATCGATTCTGTTACTTTACCTAAATCCTTTTGCTCCCATAAATCACGAATTTCCGCTTCTATATTGGTAATACCTAAAGCTTTCATCGCTACATCTACTTTTTGTGTCTGATCAGCTATATTGAATAAAGCTACATACAAGGTTTTCTCATCACCAAATGAGCTCCAGACAACCCTATCGTTATCCCGATAAACTTGACGTGCGCCAAATCCATTACGGTGAACCTCTAACACTTCTGGGTTCGTTAATAATGAAAGCGTCCAGTCATCGTTATCTCTCAGTTCCCCGCCAAACATAAGTGGAGAACGGAAAATCGACCATAATGTCATCATGGTAACTTGCTCATCTTTTGTAAATCTTGTATAGCGATCAGATGCCCCTCCATCCACCGAGCGTATTCCAATATGCCCTAAAGGTAGCATATCAGCATCCGGCCAGAAACCTGGTCCGCTATTTTTACTCCATTTATAGCATCTCTCGAACATATCATAAAGCAAATCCCAAATATCCCAAAAGTCATCTGTCATTCTCCACATGTTTGCATTTTCTTCTAGTAAACTGGCATATTCTAGTGGAGCTGGCCCTGGTGATAAACTAAGAACCATTGGCCTACCACAGCTATCGATTGCCTTACGGATCATTTTTATTTCTTCGGCGTGGATTCCATATAATTTAGAATCTGCGATATCATCTACTTTGACAAAATCTACTCCCCATTCAGCATACAATTGAAAAAGAGAATCATAGTATTCTTGAGCTCCCTCTTTCGTATGATCCACACCATACATGTCTGTATTCCAAGGACAAATAGAATTTGGTTTCGCGATATCTCTTGCTCGTTTGTCTGAACCGAGAATCTTCGTATTTTGGTGTACTGCTTGTCTAGGTATCCCCCGCATAATATGTATACCAAACTTCAAACCTAGTTGATGAACATAATCTGCCAAGGGCTTGAATCCTTGATTATTCTTTGCTGAGGGAAAACGATTTTCAGCAGGGATTAAACGGGAATACTCATCCATTTCCAAAGGTACAAAGGGTCGATATGCAGATGATACCGCACCAGGCTCAGACCATTGAATATCTACCACAATGTATTCCCAACCGAAATGCTTTAGATGTTCAGCCATATAATCTGCATTGCCCTTTACTTCCTCTTCCTTTACGGTAGCACCATAAGAGTCCCAGCTATTCCAGCCCATTGGCGGTGTCACTGCATAATGATGGTGTTTCAATCGTAACAACTACCTTTCTTATATGATAGGAAAATGGAGAAACTTGTTCATACAAGATCTCTCCATCTTCAAATATTAGTTAAGCTTTCTTTTGTAAACGAATCATATTCCACGAAAATTTAGGGAAAATACCTGTCAGCTTTCCATCCTCCACATAAGATTCACCGTTTGCATGTGGTTTTACATTTTCTTGACCTGCTAAGTTAACGGCTTTGGCATCTTCATTTTCAAGAACAACATGTTCTACTACATCGAATCCTTCAAATGAACGAACATCGATGTCTACTTCTAATGGCTTCTCTAAGTGACGGTTAGTTGCAAATACTACAAGCTCTTCTTTTTCTTGATTGTATACAACAGATGGATCTAGGTAAGGCACATCTGTAAAGTCTTTACTATCATATTTTGGTGAACTTACTACCGGATTAAGTGCTACACCTCGTCCATACACGGAAGTATAGTAATACGGATAGAAGATTGTTTGCTTCCAAGCAGCTCCGCCATTTTCCGTCATGATTGGCGCTATAACGTTTACAAGCTGGGCCATACAAGCAATCTTCACTCGGTCAGAATGACGCAGCATTGTATTCAACATACTACCTACTAATAAAGCATCTTCAAACGTATAAACATCTTCCAATTGAGGCGGTGCAACTGTCCATGGCTCAATTTCTTTATCCTGTTCATTAGAGTGGAACCATACATTCCATTCATCAAAGCTTAAATACATTTTCTTTTTGCTGCGTTTTTTTGCTTTAATATAATCACATGTAGCAATTACTGTTTGAATAAAGTCTTCCATATCCATTGATTTGGCTAAATAGTTAGCGGTGTCCCCACTACGGTTACCATAGTATTGGTGTAGTGAAATATAGTCTGCTACCTCATAGGTATGCTCTAATGTTTCTGCTTCCCAACTAGGGAATGTTGGCATATTAGAGTTAGAACTACCACAGCTTACTAATTCTATCTCCGGATCTACAAGTCTCATAGCTTTAGCCGTCTCATAAGCTAACCGACCATATTCATAGGCTGTTTTTTGCCCAATTTGCCATGGACCGTCCATTTCATTTCCGAGACACCATGTCTTAATATTGTGAGGGTTTTCATAACCGTGTGATTTTCGCAAATCACTCCAATAAGTACCCCCTGGATGATTACAATATTCCAATAGATTCCGAGCAGCATCGATTCCTCTCGTACCAAGGTTAACTGCCATCATCACACCTGTATTAGCAGCTTTCGCCCAATCAACAAATTCGTTCGTTCCAACTTGATTTGTTTCTGTTACCCTCCATGCTAGTTCCAAACGTTTTGGTCGGTCTTCCTTTGGTCCCACTCCATCTTCCCAGTTATATGCAGAAACCATATTTCCTCCTGGGTATCTAACTATCGGCACTTGTAGTTCTTTTACTAAATCAATTACGTCTTGGCGAAAACCATTTTCGTCTGCAGTGGGATGTTCCGGCTCATAGATTCCACCATATACAGCTCTACCTAGGTGCTCGATAAATGATCCATAAACTCTTGGGTCAATTTCCGAAATCTGAAATTCTTTGTCTACAACCATCTTTGCTTTTACTGTTTCACGTACCATTTTACTCCTCCTCTATTATCTTGTTTCACAAAGACTATCAAGCCTATGAGCTCGATTTGAACTGCTATATCCCAATCTTCTTTAGTTACCTATTACTTCATTGAATTTTGGATTAGATAGTCTAATAGCTTTATTTTTTGCCGTATAAATAACGAAGGCAACCATATAAATTAGAAATCCTATTATATCCATGCTTAAAAGTTGTATAGCAGTCCAAATCCCAACCCATATCATCACGCTTTTCTGAATCTCATTATCTCTTAGCTTCACGGCAACCAAAAAGTTTATGATCGCACCTACTAAAGTAAACAAACCAAAGATAAAAATAATGCTGGAAATATTGTTCACCATCTGAGAACCTGCTATCATTGTTTCCATATCAGCGTTTTCTAGTTGTTTAGCACCTTGGCGGTTAAACCAAGAGTTATAGCTGAAAATGGTCAGCAATGCGGTAGTTAAATTCCAAATAGCACCAACTATTAACAGTTTTCTTTCTAATCCTCTTTTCATTTTCTCGCCTCATTTCTATCTTGGTTTTCTGTTTACCCTTTAATACCAGAGTTTAAGTTGATTCCTGCAATAAAATGTTTCTGTGCAAAGAAGAATAATAATAAGGTTGGAATGATCGCCAAGATTGCTGATCCCATCAATTGACCAATCATACGATAATTACCATAAACATCTTGTAATAACAATAGCCCAGCTGTAACAGGCATTTTATTTACATCTGTATACACAATTACTGGCCATAAAAAATCGTTCCATGATCCAGTGAATGAAAATAGTGCACAGACAATTAATACAGGTTTAATTAATGGCAATATAATGTTGTAAAAGATTTTGAAATCACTAGCTCCATCTACTCTGGCTGATTCATCTAGCTCCATCGGAATCCCTTTCATAAATTGGCGTACAAGAAAGATATTCCCCATACCAGCTAGACCTGGAATAATCATTGCCCAAGGAGTATTCACCCATCCTAGTATATCAATAATTTTATAAGAAGGAATTAAATTTACAACATTCGGAAAGAATGAAATCCCTAATAACGTAAAAAACAGTAAATCCCTTCCCTTAAATCGCATTCGGGAATAACCGTAGGCTGTAATAGAAATAACAATTACCACAAGAAGCGTGTGTATTGTCGCGATAAATACAGAATTCCATAGCCATTGCATAATCGGTGCGGTGGACGTGTTTTCTAATATATTAACATAATTCTCCACGATCCAGTTTACAGGTAAAAGTCTAAACCCTTCATTAACAACTTCTGTCTGAGATCTAAATGACGTGACTACACCAAATATTACTGGTATCGTCCAAATAGCACTGACAATTATTAAGAAGAGATAGGCTAAATATTTTGATATTTTTAGATTTTTAAACATCTTAACACCCCTATCTTTTAAAAGTCCATTAATCTTTTCTTATGTTGTAGCGTTTTTATTCATGATGTAATATTGAATTGCCGATATAACGAGTATAACTAGTCCCAGCATAACTGCCATGGCTGAAGCGACACCTGCAATTGATTCTCCATGACTAAATGCTAAATCCCTTATATACATCATTAACACTGTCGTACTCTGACGCGGACCACCATCTGTCATCATTAATGGTTGAGCAAAGACATTAAATGCACCAGCTGTAGTCATAACCATTGTGTAGATTAATGGAAATTTAATGGAGGGTAGTGTTACATTCCAAAACTTCCGAATTGGCCCTGCCCCATCAATTTCTGCGGATTCGTATAAATCTTTCGAAACACCGTTAATACCAGCTCGGTAAATAATCATATTTCCACCTATACCAGCCCAGATAGTAATGATAATAATGATCAGCCATGCATATGGTTGAGTTGCAGGCCATACTGCTTCAGAACCAAACAGGTTATTTACAACACCAAGTTGCTTGTTAAAGATTAATGACCATATTAAAGCAGCAGCTGAAATAGATATTAAACCAGGAATATAGATCAATGTTTGAAATAGACTAGTGAATTTTACTTCTTTATGTTCCAATGCCACTGCAATCAATAATGGTATCACAATCATTAATGGGACACTTAACCCTACGAATATAAAGGTGTTTTGCATCCCATTATAAAATTGACTATAAAAGGTAGAATCACTATTTACTAAAATTGTGTTGTAGTTTTCAAGTCCTACCCATTCCGGATTTCCGACCAAATTCCATCTCGTAAAGGAAGCATAGATACCATAAATGGAAGGTATTAATATAAAAACAATAAACAAGATGATGTGCGGCCCAACAAAGAACAGAGGAGCGAATTTACTTTGTTCCTTCAACTATATGACCTCCTTCTTTAAAAGTAATGTGCCAAAAAGCTGGCACATTACTTTTAAACTGTATTATTCAGCAGATAATTCTTCTGCTAGTTCATCTTCATCTAATAACTCAGCATTTTCCATATCTAGTGAACCTTCCGCTACTTTATCTTCAACAAAGCTTTGCATTTCTGCAAGACCAGTATCCAGATCCATTTCCCCATGCACAAGGTCTCCTACATAATTATCTATTGCTTCTGCTACATATGGATAATGCTCATACGTATAAATGTAAAGCGAATCCTCTTGTTCTTGACTTGACGTAAAGAATGACTGCATGAAATTGTCATATTCAGGGCTTTCAATTACATCTACACTGGCAACAATCTGTCCAGCTTCTGCCCATTCAATGGAATTTTCACGAATAAATTCTAGAAAGTCTGCAATCCCTTGCTCTTTCTCTTCTGATCTTTGTTCATTGGTTAACATTGCAAATAAGTGTGCCGAAGAACGATTATGAAAAGTATCCGGCTCAAAAGCATAAATATTAGTAACCCCGAAATTCAAACCTTCAACCTGAGCATGTCCAGTAGAACTCCAAGTACCATCAGTAGAGAAAATAACATTACCTGATTGGAACATTAAATAACCATCTTCACCATACGGTGTCATTATACCAGCATCTGCTAATTCTTTGATTGCTTCTATAGCTTCTCGCATTACATCAGTATTAACAGCTGGTTCTCCATTCTCTTGGATATCACCACCAAGATTTTGAATTTGCGCTAGCACTACCCAGCCTAATAACGCATCATTCAACACATAATCGCCTTCTTCCAATTGCCCTTGTAAGGAAAGCATTTCTTCGAATGTAACAACGTTATCATCTAACCAATGTTCCACACCATACTTCTCCAATAAGTCTTGGTTATAATACATGGCACTACCGTGAATATCTAATGGGATGGTATATTGTGTACCATCTATTTCACCTGCAGTCCAAGCTTCTTCAATATAGTTTTCCGCACTCAGGCCTGGTTGCGCTTCCATGATCTGCGTCATAGGTTCTAATAAACCTTGTTTTGCAAAGCTAGGTACACGGTCTGCGTGAATAATGGATAAATCCGGAATGCCGTTACCCGAGTTCAAGACGGTATACATTTTAGTATACATATCGGATGTAATAACATGATTCACTTCTATTTCAGGATCTGTAGCATTATAATCATCTACAAGTTGATCCATGTATGCACCATCATCACCTGTTAAAGGTGTCCAAAATTGAATCGTATTCTCATCATTTCCACCACATGCCGCTAACAGTAGCATCGTTACTAAAGATAACACTAAGATTAATGTCCTTCTCATAATTACCCCTCCATTTATTAAATAATTAATCAATATGTTTATAACACCCCATACATACAAACGCTTACATTGATGACCTCCTTGTATAGCATTAAAAGAGATTTTAGATTAACATCAGTGATACCAATCATATGATTACGTACATACGAACATATTTATTCTTATTTGAAATTTGTACGTATGAGATTACTTGCCTTTAGTATATAGGATGTCTAATATTTTTTCAATACTTTTTTATTAATGTAATTAAATATTTTTTGATTCTATTCAACATAAATGTTAATAACATTTATGTACTGAAAAAAGGCAATAACCAATGTAGGTTAATTGCCTTTTACTTACATATTAAGTTAAAGAATACTTTCTCTACCTATGAGTAATTTTTCATAGGTGGGGACCACTTTATTTTCTTAGCGCGATGGAATATTTATCACAATGCTAAACGTCTGTAAAACCCCTGCAGATCATAGCCTCACTTTTTACCTATTTTTTTCGCAACTGAAACAATGCCTTTATTGTTTTTTCCCATGAAAACAATGGTTTGCTTCCAGTTCTCCCAATCCCAGCTTTCCATTATCAGTCCGTTAATCTTTTCATTGTTGATTTGTACATCATAGTGCTCTTCGCCTAATGGAGTCCAGTTCTCGTTGGTCAATAAAAGGACGGACGATAGATCTTGTCCATCATTATAAGGATCAATGGTAATCCACTCCCATTTCCCTTCTAGCTCTACCTTTCCTAGTTCAGCAAAACCTTCGCCTACAAATCGTTCAGGTGATACAAGCGGCCAACCATCCTTCGTCCAGCCAATTCTCCTAATATGTAGATAATGCCAGCGTTTATCTTTTGGTGCACGTGTATGGTGGCAAATATAGTGCTTTCCTTCGTCCGTTAATACAGAATTATGCCCCGGAGCAACCCAACCATCATCCCCTTGAAATCGGTAACCTCCTAAAATCTTCATCCCTATTTCATATTGTGGAAGCTCTATATCAGTCATCTCGTTACCGTTCACATCATAGTAAGGACCTTCGATTGATTTCGAACGGGCAACACGAATATTGTAATTAGAAAACAAAGAATCATAGGAGACAAATAAATAGTAGTATTTATATTTTGGATGATAGACTATATATGGCCCTTCAAGAGCCCTATCTACACTTTTATTTCGTCTGGCAATTAATTTTCCTCGGCCTGAACGCATTAGCTTCCCGGTTTTCGGATTAATTTCTGCTACATACAAACCGCCAAAGAAAGACCCGTAAACCATCCATGGCATCCCATTTTCATCAAATGTAATATTTGGATCAATCGCATTTGGACCTTCTGTACCTTGTTTAGATTTATATACTTCCCCCTGATCGAAGTAGGGGCCTTCAATATTCTTACTAGTAGCCACCCCGATAAAAGATTGTGTTTTACCAAATTGACTTGCTGCATAATACAGAAAATATGTATCTTCATATTTAACAATTTCTGGTGCCCATAAACCTTTTGCACCTGTCCATTGTTTTGCTTCGTCTGGTACTCCTTGAGGAAATGCTCGACCTACCCATAGCCAATTAATCAGGTCTTTCGATTTTCTGATTTGAATGCCTGCTTTAAATTCTCCGCCAAATTGAGCATCTGTTGAAAAAACATAGTACCAATCACCCTCTCTAATAATAGCAGGATCATGTACATTATTCGTCGTCCATTGGCTTTCATCATTTAAAATATCTTCATTATACAATCGGTCTTCCGGTATATTCGTTGTGTTAATCATACTGATACTCCTATCAATATTTTATTTTGATAAAACATTCCTCAGTAAAGTGACTGAGACTTAGGTGGCTTTCTTGTCTTCTATCTGAGTAGTTGATTGTCTGACAATTAGCTCAGGCTCATACAGTTGCGATAAATGATCAAATGAATGATTTGCTTCATTTTTCTTAGCCATTTGAACAATTGCCTTCGCAGCATCCAATCCTAATTGGCTTTTTGGATGCTTAACAGATGTCAGTTTAACCTCTGAAATTTCAACCAACATCGAATCATCATAACCAATTAATGATAACTCCTCAGGAATTTTAATATCTGCTCGCCTTACTTCATCCATTAATTGAAGTACTAACTGATCATTGTAACAGACAATTGCTGTTGGTCTTTCTTCTCTCATTGCAAGTAATCGTTTTAATTCTTCTTTTGGTTTCGATAATTGATCCTCCGAACGGTAAGTGACAATATTTCTTGTGTTTAACGGCATGTGCCATTCTCGATGAGCCTTAATATAACCTTTTAATCGCTTCTGACCTTGTGCATCATCCGTCTTATACATACAAGCTATTTTTTGATGACCTAAACTGAGTAAATGCTGTGTTTGCAAATAACCGCCTTTGACATCATCCACCATAAAATAAACCGGTTCTAACTCCTCGTAGATGGCATTAATCATCACATATGGAATTCTTGCTCTTTCCAAATTTAAATAATATTTCAGATTAGGAGTTGCGGAAGCACTATGTGTAGGCTCAATAATCACACCGTCATAATTACCTGTTAACAGTTGGCTTAATATCTTTTTCTCCTGTTCATATCTGTTATTCGTATTAAAGATACTGACATGGTACCCTTGCTCACTCAAATAAGCCTCCGCTCCGCGGATAATCGAAGGGAAGATATAATCAGATATATATGTAGTAATGATGGCTATATTTTTATTAGGCAGTACGGTTGAAGAATTCTTTTCTTTCTTAGAGCGATCAGCACAGAAAGTACCCGCTCCTTGTTCACGATATAGCCATCCGTCATTTACCAATTCCCCTATCGCTACTCTGACTGTATGTCTACTTACATCAAACTGCTGCATAAGTTCACTTTCAGAGCTGATTTTTTCATGCGGCTGAATCAGACCTTCCAGTATCTTTGACTTTATTGATTGTTTAATCTGTTTATATTTAGCCTCCATATTTTCGATTCCCCCTAATTATCTATAGCCATAACGAAAACTTCGTTTATATTAACATCTATCAACACAATAAAGAAAGCGGTTACAGATTTCAAATAAATGTAAACGTTTAAATTTATACGTACTAATAGTATAGCAGATCAACCTAAATTTACAATACTTGTATGGTACTTTTTTATAGTATCTATAACGTCATTATCTTACTTGCTAATGCCAAAACTCTATATTTCATGGATAATCACTTACTAGCCAAGTATAAAAAAGCAAAAAAGGCACACATATAAGCTTAATACGTGTGTACCTTTTAAGTTCACCTGTTATAACAAGTTTATTTGTTTTTCTTTTGTAATGGTGCGGTTGAGTTACGCACAATCAGTTCTGGATCAAAACGAATCAAGTCATTTTCCATATTTTGTTGATTTCGCGAACCTTTATTTCTTTTTATCATATCTAATATAACCTTCGCTGCCAACTCTCCCATTTCACTCTGCGGGTGACTTACAGTAGTAAGCTTCACCTCTGTAATTTCAGCCATAAATGAATCATCAAAACCGACAATAGAAACATCTTCTGGTATTTTTAGCTTTGCTTCCCTTAATGTATCAAGCAATTTGATGGCCAATTCATCATTATAACAAACAATCGCGGTTGGACGTTTAACAGCTGGCTCGCTAAGTAATTGTTTAAGTACATTGACAGGCTTCGTCAACTTTTCTTCCGTATTATAGGTTACTATATTATTAGGTTGAATATCGATATAATGTTTCCGGTGTGCCTTCAAGTAACCCTTCATCCTTTTCGTCCCCTGAATGTCATCATTCTTAAAGAAACCAACTATATTGCGATGGCCGAGCTCAATTAAATGCTCTGTTTGCATAAGACCACCCTTTTCGTCATCAACAACGATGTGAAAAGGCTCTAACTCATCATAATAAGCATTAATCATTAAGTAAGGAATATTTTCACGTTCTAAATTTAAATAATAATTAATATTAGGGTTGCTTATTGCACTTCGCGTAGGCTCAATAATGACACCATCGAATTGCTGCGTCAGTATTTTTTCTAGAAACTTTCTTTCGTTATCATGATCGTTATTCGTACTGAACAGACTTACCTGATATCCTTCCTTACTTAAATAAGATTCAGCTCCTCTGATGATTGAAGGAAAAATATAATCTGATAGATAGGTTGTAATAAGTGCTATACTTTTCTGTTCCACCATCGATGATGAATTGTTTTTTGAACGATCTGCACAAAATGTACCTGCGCCTTGTTCCCGATACAGCCAGCCTTGATTAACTAGATCACCGATCGCCAATCTTACTGTATGTCTACTCACACCAAATTCTTTCATTAATTCACTTTCTGAACTAATTTTTTGATGTGGTTGAAATGTACCATCTAGTATCTGGGACTTGATTGCTTCTTTTACTATGCTATATTTTGTCTGCATTGCAAACACCTCATTTTTTCCTTGTCTACTTTAAGGATAAAGGATTAACTAACTCTGTCAAGCTATTTTGGCATACAAAGTATTGATCAACAAAAAGATATGATTACATGTCTTAGCACTTCAGATTAACAGAAGTTTTTTCAACATCTTCTTTTGAAGCAATGTGATTATTTCCTTCGGGATTATACGGTACTTTCCGTTGGCACGAGGTCTGCTAACCTGGTAAAGTAGCCTCCTTTCCTTAGTAGATCTTTAGCTTTGCTGTTCCACTGGAGTCTCTGTATTCTCCCTCCGTTAGTAACAATAATTAAAAGAATGAGGCTGAGACAAGCGTGTTTTTTATCCAGCAAACTCCGAACATAAAATGTGCGAATACCCGCTTCGGAAAGATACTCCACTTTCCCACAGGAGAGCCTACGCATATTTCCTACGCTCTATTAGCATATTGTCCGGTTTCTAGACGAAGCACTTTTTTGTCTCAACCTCATATTTTCTGAGTTATATAGCCTTAACGATAAATTGCCTCATTCCATTTTAATTCATTACGGAATTGACGAAGTTTTGTATCTTGATCAATGACTACACATTCGATTTTTGCCATATTAGCAAAATCGTATAATTGCTCTGTTGTCACATCAAATGAGAATACAGTATGGTGTGCGCCACCCGCATAAATCCAAGCTTCAGTTGCTTCACTTAGTGACGGCTCTGGCTTCCATAACACCTTCGCAACTGGTAAATTTGGCGTTTCAATCTTAGGCTGTTCAGCTTTTACTTCATTAATTACTAGGCGGTAACGACCTCCCATTTCCACTAAGGATGCATTTACTGCGTCGCCTCCGCGTCCGTCAAACACAAGACGCGCTGGATCTTCTTTACCACCGATCCCTAATGGGTTAACCACAATCTTAGGTTTTGTTGCTGAAACTGTTGGGCAAATCTCCAGCATATGAGAACCAAGAATCATTTCGTTACCTGGTTCTAGGTGATACGTATAATCCTCCATAAAAGAAGTACCTTTATTACCAGAAATGATCTTCATGAAACGAAGTAATGCAGCCGTTCTCCAGTCTCCTTCACCAGCAAAACCGTATCCTTCTGCCATTAAGCGCTGTGCTGCAAGCCCAGGCAATTGTTTCATACCATGTAAGTCTTCGAAGTTTGTCGTGAATGCTGAATAGTTTCCTTTTTTCAAGAATGCTTTTAACCCTAACTCAACTTTACCTTGATACAAAATAGCATCACGAATTGGACCTGGCTCACTTGCTTCTACAGGTAATTCATACAGATCTTGGTATTCTTTATATAAAGCATTTAGCTCTTCATCTGTTACTTTTTCTATCTCCTCAACCAGATCACCAATACCATAGTAATCAACTGTCCAGCCGAACTTAATTTGTGCTTCTATTTTATCGCCGTCTGTCACAGCAACATTACGCATGTTGTCACCAAAACGGGCAACACGGATATTGCTACCTTCTGCAACGCCAACAGCTGTCTTCATCCAATCGGAGATTTTTGCTGTCACCTCTTTGTTTTGCCAGTGACCTACCACTACTTTTCGGGATACATCCATTCTGGTACCAATAAAACCATATTCTCTGTCACCATGTGCTGCTTGATTTAAGTTCATGAAGTCCATGTCGATGCTTTCCCAAGGAATGTCACGGTTAAACTGTGTATGCAAGTGCAGTAAAGGTTTTTGTAGTGCCTTAAGGCCGGCGATCCACATCTTTGCTGGCGAGAATGTATGCATCCAAGTAATTACACCAGCACAGTTTTCATCTGCATTTGCTTTTTGCAATAGACCATGAATATCTTGCGCTGTTGTTAGCACCTCTTTAAACTCTACTTGAAAAGGTAAGTTGCCTTCTGCATTTAAACCTGCTACAACTTCTTTCGAATTATTAGCTACTTCTTGTAATGTTTCTTCCCCATATAAATGTTGACTACCTGTTACAAACCAAAATGTATAAGGACGTACTTCTAACATAAAAATTCCTCCTCTATATATTCCATTCATATTTTTGATAAAAAATATCCTCTTCCACGAATTCAAATTAATTTTCGCGTAACTGTTTCGTTACTTTTTATCCTGACCGTAGTACGCATCAGCTCCATGCTTTCTTAAATAATGTTTATCTAGCAAAAATTGATCCATGTCTTGTGCATTCGGATTAATTTGATAAGTGTGGAGAGCCATTTTTGCTACCTCTTCTAAAACCACCGCATTATGCACTGCTTCATGAGGATCTTTTCCCCAATTAAAAGGGGCATGACTGTGCACTAATACGCTCGGAATTTGTAATGGATCGATATCTTGGAATGTTTCAACGATCACATTACCTGTTTCCCATTCATAATTTCCCGTTACCTCTTCTTTTGTCATACGACGAGTGCACGGGATCGTCCCATAAAAGTAATCTGCTTGTGTTGTACCAAGTGCCGGAATGCCTTTCCCAGCTTGCGCCCAGCTTGTTGCCCACGGAGAGTGAGTATGGACAATCCCCCCTATCCCTGGGAACTTTTGATATAACAAGCGATGTGTAGGTGTATCTGAAGACGGATTCAAATCACCTTCTACAATGTTACCATCTAAATCTAGTACTACTAGATCTTCGACCTTTAAATCCTCATACGGCACACCACTAGGCTTAATAACCATCAATCCAGACTCTTTGTCGAAACCGCTTACATTGCCCCAAGTAAATGTTACTAATCCATACTTGGGAAGGTCGAGGTTAGCCTCTAACACTTGCTGTTTTAATTCTTCCAGCATACTTACATCCACCCTTTTCTTGATATTTCACTCTTGTACGTATGTGTAAAAGTAATTACTTTTATCATAATATAATTCGTACGTACATTCAATACAAAAATCTCATTTTCATAAAAAAAAGTTCTACCATACTTTTTGTAAAATAGTTTAACCAACAAGAAATAAGTTACACGTAACAAATTAGTTATAAACCATCTTAACGAAAACAGGCACTATTGTACAGGGAATAAGTTTACTAACATTTTGTTAACTTATATGATGGCTTGTCTTACTTTTGGACATAGGAAACATGGTTTTGGAATGAAACTAAGACACTATTTTTAGCATTGAACTAACATATTTATCCAATTTATATGTTAGTTCAATGCTATCTCTCGGTCAACTAAGTTGCATGGATCGTTATGTGTCAATTAAAAATTTTACATCTTGATGTTGATAGATTATTTCAAAATCCTGATTTTCCAACAATTGATGGTATAAGTCCTCCGGCGAAAACCATAAGTGGTCATTCTCAAAAGTATAATCTGCTCCAAAATGATAAGACAGCCATACTAATTTCGAACAATAAATTTTATCCCAAGGATCATCTAATTTTTGAGAAAGATCAAAGGAAAAGGTTGGCTTATGGATACCCTTTTCCAAATTACTCTTGTAATCCTGATAATAATTAATCGCATATTGTGCCGCTTTTTCGCCCAGCTCTGATTGTACCGGGCGAAATTGAGCATGTATCGGATGCTTATCAAGAAATTGTTGGATTGGCCTTCGAACAATTACAGGTTCAGTCCCTGGAGATTCGATTAATTCATTGTTATTGATCGCAAGTGCAGTATGTCCGATGTACCCCGTTAATGCTGATTTCACATTATCACTGGCCACTAAAATGTCTCCAGCTTGATAGGTACGTTCCCTTGTTGCATAATAGGACTTTAATCGATAATGTTCTCTACATAATTTGTTATTAACTAGATATTCTATTGTTATAATCGTATGTGGCTTCCGATCATGTAGCGGAATTAATACTCCATCATCATTTAAGCCACTTGCCACTAATGAATCGTTCTCATATACCTTAAAAAAAACTTCATTTATACTAGGCTTTACAAATAGCAAACCGTTCCGAATCCACACATCAAAAAAACCCATTACAAACCACCTCACCATAGGATATGAGAAAACTAGGGCAAGGGCACAGTTTAAATCGCCCATTTTATAGTTGATTGTTATCAGCTATTAGGGTTTAAAGTTCGGGTTTTTCTATCAACGTACGGAGTTGTAGTCAAACGACTCACTATAACTAAAAGAAAATGGGACATAACCCATTTTCTTCACTTCCAATACGAACGATGCAATAAGTATTATTGTGCAATATGCAATATTGGGATACTTTTCACTAATTTACGTTTTATGATATCGAGCACAAAGCATCCGCTCTAGCTGATCGTTTCGCTTTCTGATGGGTAAAGAAAGTGGACAGCCAGTGCGATTGTTACGCAACGATAGCCTCTCAAAAATTACGACAAAGCAATAAGTTAGTGCGTAGTATATTCCTACTAAATAGGAAAATCCAAACGATTTCAAAGTCTATTTAAATAATCGTTTGGATTTAAATTTCTGTTATCCTAGCCTCTTTTTACATCTAAAATACAATTGTTTTATTTCCATATACAATAATTCGGTCTTCAAGATGCCATTTAATTGCTCTTGCTAAGACACTACGCTCTACGGATTGACCAATTTTTTTCATTGCTTCTACATTATCACGATGATCAACTCGACTGATATCCTGTTCAATAATCGGTCCTTCGTCCAGATCATTCGTCACATAGTGAGATGTTGCCCCAATCAATTTTACCCCGCGTTGATATGCACGCTCATAAGGTTTTGCTCCGATAAAAGCTGGTAAAAAGGAATGGTGGATATTAATAATTTGATTCTTAAATGTCTCGACAAAATTCGGTGTTAGAATTTGCATATAACGTGCTAATACAATTACATCAATCTCATGTTCCTTTAATAATTGAATTTGTTTTTCCTCTACCTGTTTACGAATATCTTTATTAGCTGGAATATAGTAATACGGGATACCAAGCGGTTCGACAAACTCGCGTGATGTTTCATGATTACTAATCACAAGACTGATGTCTGCCATTAAGTCACTGCTTTGCCACTCCCATAATAGCTCAAGCAGGCAGTGAGGCTCTTTGGAAACAAAAATCGCCATTTTTTTCACTTCATCCACATATTTAAATGTTGCTTCCATATTAAAGGCTTGTTTCACTTGCTGAAAATCTGCTTCCAATTTATCCACTTGGTCTTTCAAATTTTCTATTTCGAATTCAATTCGCATGAAGAACTCGCCGCCATGCGGGTCAGTAGAATACTGATTAGATTCAATAATATTCGCATCGTGTTCGTATAAAAACTGAGATACAGCTGCCACAATTCCAGGCTGATCAGCACAATTGATTAATAAACGCGCCCGATTTTTATTTGCGTTCTTAAAGGCTTCGATTTTTTCTGCTATATAACTTTTCATCTTGATCCCTCTTTACTTTCTTCGTCCTATACTACTTTACCATGTTACAGCTAATGGTCAAGGGCTCTCATGAAAATATTTTATCCATCTTTGCAATAAACTGTTCCGCTTCTTCGTGACTCACTGTTAAAGGAGGCAGCAAACGAACAACTTGTGGTCCTGCCACTACTATTAACAATTGATGTCCTTCTCGTGCTTTATTAACATAGTCAATCGCTTTTCCCTCTACTTCCAGTCCAATTAATAAGCCCTTACCCCTGACAGCTTTTATATCCTTCTTATTATCTGCTAAATGAAGCAATTCATTCCACAAAAAGTCCGCAACTTGATTTGCCTGATCTAATATATCCGTTTCGATAAGGTAATTTATCGTTGCCAGGCCAGCTGTTGTTGCGATTGGATTGCCGCCAAAAGTACTTCCGTGTGTACCTGGGGAAAAAACGTTAGCAACATGCTCTTTAGCAATAATTGCGCCGATTGGAAAACCTGATCCCAGACCTTTTGCCACACTGATGATATCTGGTTCAATATCGTAATGCTGATACGCAAAAAGCTTTCCTGTCCGTCCGATACCAGTCTGAATCTCATCAATCATCAGTAGTATGTCGAGCTCGTTGCAAATCGCTGCCAATTTACTTATCCAGACAGGATCAGCTGGTATAACACCACCTTCTCCTTGCACAAGTTCTAACATAACCGCTGTTGGTTTCTGTTCGACTAATTTATCAAGTGAATCGTCCTCATTAAAAGGTAAGTAGGCAAAACCTGGGGTTAGAGGAGTAAAACCCTCTTGAATTTTCTTTTGACCTGTGGCAGATAATGTTGCCATCGTACGGCCATGAAAGGAATTATTGAACGTGATAATTAATGGGTTATCCTGCTTTCTTATATCATGGCCATATTTTTTAGCCACCTTTATTGCTGCCTCATTTGCCTCTGCCCCACTATTACAGAAAAACACTTGATCACCGAAGCTATTTTCCGTTAATGCTTGTGCTAATTTTTCCTGACTTGGTATATGATAAAGATTCGAACAATGCCATAGTTTAGAAAGTTGTTCTGTCACAGCTGTCTCCACCACATCTGGTACATGCCCTAAATTACACGTTGCAATACCAGAAGAAAAATCCAAATATTTTGTTCCCCGATCATCCCATACATAACTGCCTTTCCCCTCTACCAGTGTAATGGGAAAACGCCCGTATGTATGCATCACGGGACTTAATGTCTGCTTATGCATAGGATACCTCCTGATCTAAAGCAATTCTTGTTCCAATTTGTTTCCCTTGGATAAAAGCTGCTAAACCGTGGTCTTTCGTACCATCTACAATCGATACTTCCTTTACGTTTTTGTGTAATGCAGCTAAAGCAGATTTCACTTTTGGAAGCATTCCACCACAAATTACTTCTTGTTTGATTAATTCTTCTATTTTTTCTTCATTCAGTTGGTGGAAAACTTGCTGCTGACCATCCACTTCATGATAAATACCAGGAATATCACTGATAAAACATAGTTTCGCCCCTAATGCCTGCGCAACAGCTGAAGCAGCCATGTCTGCATTTATATTATATCGTTGTCCAGTTTTATCAATGCCAATAGGTGACAATACAGGGATAAGGCTTTGTGCAACAAAGCTTTCCAAGATATCCGTATTTACTCTTGTCACTTCACCGACAAAACCTAAAGCAGCATCGTCACTAATCGGCTTTGCTTCGAGTAACCTTCCGTCGATACCACTCACACCAATTGCTTTTCCTTCTGCTTGTGCTATTTTACGGACGATCCCTTTATTCATCGAACCACTTAGCGCCATTTCAACCACATCTAATACTTCATTAGTAGTTACGCGTAATCCATTAACGAACGTCGTTTTTACGCCTGTTTGCTTCAACAATTGTGTGATTAGTGGTCCGCCACCATGAACAATGATTGGCTGCCATTCTCCCTGTTGTTGAATCGTCACAATATCTTGATAAAAAGAAGGAGGCAGCTGCTCAAACACACTACCACCGCATTTAATTACTACATAATTCATTGTTATTCCTCCTTACGTACGATAAGAAGCATTTATTCTGACATATTCATATGAAAGGTCACAGCCCCATGCTGTTGCTTTCCCATTTGCATCGCCTAATTGAGCAATTATTTTTATTTCATCCTGCAATAAGTATTGTTTTGCGCTATCCTCATCAAATGGATGCGGGACCCCATTTTCTACTACTAAAATATCCCCTAAATAAATACTCACCTTATCTGGGTTTAAAGGTTGACCACTGTAACCGATCGCCGTAATAATACGGCCCCAGTTGGCATCTGCACCATGAATAGCGGTTTTTACCAGATTAGAGGAAATAATTGATTTAGCAATAGCCGTTGCTGCCTCATTTGTAATAGCTCCATTCACTTGTACTTCCACTAATCGTGTAGCACCTTCTCCATCACGCGCAATCTCTTTTGCTAAGTACTCACAAACAAATTTTAGTGCGTCGTAAAACATCGGCCATTCTTTATGCTCTGGGGTTAACGCTTCGTTTTCAGCCTTTCCATTTGCTAACACTAATACCATGTCATTGGTGCTTGTATCTCCATCTACGGTAATCATATTAAAGGATTGATTGGTAATCGCTTTTAATGAATCAGATAAATGAGCAGATGATATATTGGCATCGGTCGTTACAAAACCGAGCATTGTCGCCATATTTGGATGAATCATTCCGGAACCTTTTGCTGCTCCCCCGATGGTTACTGTTTTCCCATCTATTTCAACTTCAACCGCGATTCCTTTTTCCTTTGTATCTGTTGTTAAGATAGCTGTTTCGAATTTACCTGCGCCAATATGTTGATCATCAGGGATTTGACTAATTCCTTTTTGTAATTTATCCATTGGTAATAATTCGCCAATAAGTCCAGTTGATGCTACTGCCGCTAAATGTTCTTCCACCCCTACTGTTTCAGCAAATAATTTACGCATATCATAAGCATCTTGCAGTCCTTGTTCTCCTGTACAAGCATTAGCAATCGCCGAATTAACAATAATGGCTTGTAATTTGTTTTCCTTTGCAATGCTTTCCTGTGTTACTTTAAGGGGAGCAGCTTGAAAAACATTCGTCGTATAAACACCTGCCGCTTGTGCTGGCACTTCCGAATATACCCAGCCTAAATCCATTTTCGTTTTACGTAGTCCACAATGTAATCCGCCTGCCTGAAAGCCTTTGGCAGAGGCTATATTTCCATCTTTTAATAATTTCCATTCTTCTAGCTGAACTTTCATGTCTGTTTTTCACTCCTTAAGGATAAATAGGTAGCTGATCTAAGCCTGCTCTCTCTTCCCAGCCGTACATAACATTCATATTTTGAATTGCTTGACCTGATGCTCCCTTAACTAAATTATCAATAACCGAAACAATAATTAGCTTCCCTGTCCTCTCATCAGCATATAAGCCGATATCACAATAATTGCTGCCATACACCTCTTTTGTGGAAGGAAATACTCCTTCTTTACGAATACGTACAAAGGGATGATCCTGATAGTAAGTTTGATAGATATCAATCAGTTGTTTCGTAGAATAGTTATCTTTCATATCCACATACATCGTGCTCATGATTCCCCTTGTCATCGGCACAATGTGTGGGGTGAAAATGACTTGAATATCTTCACTCGCTCGTTCTGTTAACATTTGCTCTATTTCAGGAATATGCTTGTGGACACCTATTTTGTAAGCTTTTAAGTTCTCATTCATTTCAGAGAAATGTACATTTAATGATAAACTTCGTCCTGCCCCGGATACACCTGTTTTGGCATCGATAATAATCGAAGAGTGCTCGACAAGCCCCTGCTCCACAGCTGGTATTAAACCTAGTGTCGTTGCGGTAGGATAGCAGCCTGGATTTGCTAGAATACGAGCCTTTTTGATTGCTTCTTTATTAATCTCTGGTAATCCGTACACTGCTTTTTGGATATATTCCTGAGGTGCGATTTCTTCCCCATAATACTTCAGGTATTTCTCTCCATCTTGCAAACGAAAGTCTCCAGATAAATCAATACATCGCACTCCTTTATCGACTAAAGCAGGAATATGGTTTTTACTAACATTCGATGGTGTTGCAAAAAAGACTAGCTCTACCTCTTCCGCAAGCATATCTACATCGAGTTCTGTCATTTGAATATCGATAATATCCACAACATGTGGATAAGTCTCTGCTAACTCTGTTCCACTATTAGAATGCGATATAATCTTTTTCACTTGAACATGTGGATGGTTATGCAAAAATCGTAATAGCTCTACCGCTCCATAACCTGTTCCACCTACAATTGCTACATCCACAACTTTTCCTCCTAAATTCCGTATGTGATTAGTTTATAATTATACTCCATTTTGTATTTTCATGCAATAATGTTTATAAAAAAATTCAGAAAATTAAACTTCACGCCACCATTAGCAATAAATAAAGTACAGACTAAGCACTTATAGTTGTGTATAAATTGAGCAAAGATACAATATTCACTTACTCGTATAAATATCCATTATGATGAAAGTATGATTAATCGCTGCTTTTAAAATAGGAAGGGGATGAATTCAAGGATTTTTTATAGGATTAATTTACCTTACGGGCAAAAGGTAGGGGAATAGCCGTGATGATGCCTACAAACTTTATAACCATAAAGTAGTATATGGAGGATGAACAGGTACTTCCATTTGACTGCTTTACTCTTTCTTTCAATGAAGGGTAAAGAGGGGGAAGAAGGAAAATTACGAACGTTAATATCTGTACACTCTCACCGCTTCGGCAAAATACTCTTCACTTTCACAGTAGTTTTATACCATTGGGTACGCCCTTCAACTAACTTTGCAAAGTTAGTTGAAGGGTGCGCTATTCCCACAGGAGCCTTCGTATGTTGCTACGCTGAAACAGATTGTTCAGATCTCTATTCTCGCTATTTCGTTTTGACCTAGTCTTTGTCCGCTACATTAGATTATCCACCGCTGCTCTTTCAATCGCAAGTCCATTCTTATAACGTTTCATAAACTGCTCGTATCCTTCGACATCTTTTGCATCTGGTGAAACAGTCTCAACCACTTCATCCACAAATACTCTTTCGCTTAAATATTCCTCTAATGTTTCATTTTCATCTTTATTTATCATATATGATCCAAGCAACGCAATTCCCCATGCTCCCCCTTCGCCAGCTGTTTCCATCACGGAAACAGGAACATTAAATGCAGCCGCAAGGAGCTTTTGAGCGACGCCTTCTGTCTTAAAAATCCCACCATGACCTAATATCTCATCCAGCTTTACGCCTTCTTCTTTCATAAGAATATCCATTCCCATTTTCATCGCCCCAAACGACGTATATAAATGGGTTCGCATGAAATTAGCAAGATTAAAATTACTTTCAGAGGAACGGACAAACAAAGGACGACCTTCTTCAAAATGGGTTGCATGCTCACCAGAAAGATAGCCGTAAGATAACAATCCACCACCATCAGCATCTCCTTCCAATGCCTTTGCAAATAATGTTTGGAACAGTTTATTCTTATCCACTTGGAGCCCAGCAGCTTGACTAAATTCTTCAAATAATCCAATCCACGCATTCAAGTCTGATGTACAATTATTAGAGTGTGCCATCGCTACTAGATTACCTGAAGGAGTGGTCACAAGATCAATTTCTGGGTGTACTTTTGATAAATCTTTTTCCAATACAACCATTGCAAATGCTGAAGTCCCAGCAGAAACGTTACCAGTACGCTTGGCTACACTGTTTGTCGCAACCATTCCCGTTCCCGCATCACCTTCTGGTGGACAAAGGGGTATACCTGCCTGCAAATCGCCAGAAACATCTAATAATCTCGCACCCTCTTCAGTAAGAGTTCCTGCATTTTCACCAGCTACTAAAACCTCTGGTAATATATCATTTAACTCCCAAGCCAGATTTTCCGGAGCTATCAATTCATTGAACTGATCAATCATTTTTTGATTAAAGCTTTTGGACGCTAGATCAATAGGGAAAACGCCAGAGGCTTCTCCAACTCCAAGAACCTTCTTCCCTGTCAATTTCCAATGAACATAGCCTGCTAGAGTTGTTTGAAAATGAATTTTATCAATATGGTCTTCTTGATTTAATATAGCTTGATATAAATGAGCAATACTCCATCTTTGGGGAATATTATAGTTAAAAAGCTTTGTTAATTCTGCTGAAGCCTGTTCCGTAATATTATTTCGCCAAGTTCGGAAAGGTACAAGAAGCTGTCCGTCTTTATCAAACACCATATAACCGTGCATCATGGCACTAAAGCCGATAGCTCCTACTTTATTGATGGAGACATCGTACTGTTGTTGTACATCTTCTTTCATTCTCTGATAACTGTCTTGTATCCCTTTCCAAACTTCTTCAATACTATAAGTCCATATATTGTCTACATAGCTGTTTTCCCAGTCATGGCTGCCAGATGCAATCACTTTATGATCTTCCCCTACAAGAACTGATTTAATCCGAGTTGATCCAAGTTCAATTCCAAGAACTGTTTTACCACTTTTAATTTGTTTTTTCACGTCATTCATACCTTTTTCCTCCAGTAATTAAAAATAATGAAATAATTACAGCACCAGCAATTATTTTAGCGCTTTCAACATCATTCAGTTTGACGACGAAGCAAACTTCTTCAGAGCATATTATCAATTAGTAACATTCTTTTTTAACTTATCTGCACAAATAATGAATCCTCATTATTTTTGTCATTATTTTAACAGAGATAATGATTGCATATCTATGTTTAATCATACCATCTCCTATCGCAACCCGTCAAACCTAATTTGTACGTACGTGTATTATTTTAATACTGCCGCGGGATAGAACAATGCTAATAGGGGAGATGTTATTTTACTTCACCCTGGATACTTCCCTACTACCAGTTCACATAAAAATACCCGCAGTTGGTGCTTCTGCGAGTATTTTTATCTCTATTTTGCCATTACTGTGTTTACTAATGTACCAATTTTTTCAATTTCCAACGTAACGACATCTCCTGCTTGAAGTAGTTTTTGCGGGTTCATTGCAAAACCAACTCCATCTGGTGTTCCAGTTAAGATGATATCTCCTGGATCTAAGGTGATCAAATCGGAAATAAAACTAATTAAATAAGGGATATCAAATATTAAATGCTCTGTATTAGAAGATTGGCGTAATTCTCCATTCACAAAAGATTTAATCGCTAGATTGCTTGGGTCTTTTAATTCAGAAGTTGTTACCAGCCAAGGACCAACTGGTGTAGTATGATCTAATGATTTCCCCTGTAACCACTGTGGTGTTCGCTTTTGTAAGTCTCGCGCTGAAATGTCATTACCAATTGTGTAACCTGCTACATAATCTAATGCATCTTCTTGAGATACTTTAGATGCTTTTTCTCCAATAATAACGGCCAACTCTACTTCATAATCTAGCTTATCCGTAGCTTCGGATCGATGGATCGCATCTTCAGGTCCAATAAGAGCATTGTTAAATTTAGCAAACAATACTGGATATTCTGGCAAATCACTACCCATCTCCTTAACATGGTCGGCATAATTCGTTCCTATACAAATAATTTTAGCTGGGTTAGGGCTAGGCGTCTTCAACACTACTTCCTCACGTTCAAAAACATGTGATGTGGAATGACGTTTAATTTGTACCAGGAGATCTTCAGCACGTTTAATATGTATTTTTGCTTGTTGATAAAAGGTGTCTGGATCAGCCGGGATAATAGCACTATCGCCAGCAATTTTGTTTTGTTCGATAAGCTCTTGTTGGGCAGCATGTAAGTCAATTACCTGATTATCTTCTATTACTCCCATTCGACTTTGTGCATAAGGATATTTTAATTGATAATGAACAAGTTTCATTTCTCTTCCCCCCTCTAGTTTAAGATCATTTTATCATAGAATATGCTTGAATATGGAAAATAGTTGCAGATAGGACTTCTTAATAAGCTATCTCTACTTATCTCGCCAAGAGAGTAACTAATCTCGTGAACAGACAAAGTATTAACCGATTAAAAATAAGCTTGATGATTAATCAAAAAATTCCTAAATCATCAAGCTTATTGGTCATGTCCAAATTTATAACGAAGAAAATATTTATTATTTGTCGCTAAAAACTATTGATTTTATATAGTTAGCCTCTTTTGTCTATTATAGTACTTTACTCAAAAATGCTTTTGTTCGTTCATGTTGTGGATTTTCAAATAGCTGTTTCGGTTCGTTTTCTTCTACAACATAGCCCTCATCCATAAATATCACACGGTCGCCAACTTCCTTTGCAAAGCCCATTTCATGGGTAACAACAACCATCGTCATGCCTTCTTCAGCTAATTGCTTCATTACCCCTAGTACTTCTCCTACCATTTCTGGGTCTAAGGCCGAAGTAGGCTCATCAAATAACATGACTTTCGGTTCCATACCTAGAGCTCTGGCAATGGCAACACGTTGCTTTTGACCGCCTGAAAGGGATTCAGGATAGACCTCCGCTTTATCTAACAGACCTACTTTTTGCAGTAAGTCTTTCGCCTTCTTCTCTGCATCTTGCTTACTCCATTTTTTTACGGTGACAATTGGTAGCGTAATGTTTTCCAGAACCGTTTTATGAGGAAAAAGGTTGAATTGCTGAAATACCATCCCAACCTCTGCTCGCAGCTTATTGATGTCTACTTTTTTATCAGTTAATTCCACTCCATCAATTGTGACCGTTCCATCCGTTACCGATTCAATTAAATTGAGGCATCGCAGAAACGTTGACTTACCTGATCCAGAAGGCCCGATAACAACGACCACTTCCTTCTGCGCTATATCTACATTAATATCCTTCAGCACTTCTAAATCACCAAAGGATTTTTTTAAATGTCTGACAGAGATCATTTTACATCTAACCTTCTTTCTAGATAATTTAATAAGTACGTTAAGCTAAGTGTTAGCACTAAGTAAATTAACGCAACCATTAAGTACGGCTCCCACACTCTTAAATATTGTCCAGATGCCGCTCTTCCCCAATATAATAATTCCTGCGCTGCTATCATTGCGCCTAACGATGAATCCTTTAGTAAAACGATAAACTCATTTCCTAATGGTGGAATAGACCGTTTAAATGCTTGTGGTAAGAGTACATGACGCATTACTTGATATTTATTCATTCCTAATGAATGGGCTGCTTCTGCCTGTCCTTTGTCAATCGATTGTAATCCCGCACGGAATATCTCTGCAACATATGCAGAAGAGTTAAGAGATAATGTCACCATCACAGAAATTACAGGCGTGGTGGATCCTAATATCGTTGGCAGTACTGCATAATGAAACAAGAATAATTGCACAAGTAAGGGCGTACCTCTTAAAAAGTTAATATACCAAATAAATGGCAGGCGAACAATTAAGATAGGGGACATTTTTCCTAATGCAATAAAAAAGCCGAGAATACAACCCATCAAGACACCTACTACAGACATGAGGATCGTTAAACCCATCCCTTGCATAAAAAACGGGAAATACTCGGCGATGATATCCAATCTAAAGTCCATTTCATTGACTCCTTTCTTACCTATACTTTGCTTGTTGTTTCCCTATTTTATTCTTAGTAAAACAGAGATCCGTAATTTTGCTTATCTTCCTATGCAAACGAAAAGCGTAACGGGTTCGTTACGCTTTGTGATTGGTGTTTATTGTTTTAGCGCTTCTAAGTTTGGTTCTGCTCCAAACCATTCTTCATAAATTTCTGTATAAGTTCCATTATCAATTACGGCTTGAAGTGCTGCGTCGATGTCTTCCTGGATTTCGCTTCCTTTCGGGAACATAATTCCATAAAATTCTGACTCGAATGTGTCAGGATCTGTAATCATTTCGATATTTGCTTCTGGATTATTTGCAGCATATTCATCTGCTACTACATTATCGGTTACTACTGCATCCACATCACCAGATTGCAGCGACATTAAAGCTAATGTGTTGGAATCATATTTAGAAATATTTTCATGGTTTTGCCCTAAAATCTTTTCAACGGCTTCTGCACCAGTCGTACCAGATTGAACACCGACTTTTATATCTTTAATATCTTCACCGCTCGTAATACCTTCTCCTTCACGGAAAACGATCTTATGAGTTGATTCGAAATATGGTGTAGAGAAATCATAGGTTTGTTTACGGTCTTCATTTACCGTGATTCCCGCAATAGCTAGATCAGCATTGCCTTCCTCAACAGAAATCAACATTGCATCCCAGCCAACGTTGTCTAATTCATAGTCGTAGCCTGCCTCTTCCATCACAGCAGCTAATAAATCCATATCAAATCCAACTACTTCCCCTTTATCCAAATACGAAAAAGGCATAAATCCAGCTTCTGTTACGACAGATAAGGTTGGTTTATCTGCTGAAGCATCCGTTCCTTCTGCTTGATCTGAACCCTCATCTGTCCCACATGCAACAAGAATCGCAAGTAGTAAAACAGCGAATCCTTTCATCATCCATTTATTCATAAATATTCACTCCGTTTTGTATTTATACAATTTATAACCATTATCATATAGTATTCATTAGGCAAATTCAATCATTTTGTCAGAAATTCTAATGTTAAAATAATTCAGAATATTGAGATTATTAATAGATAGACTTACTTATTATACAATAATCACAGTTGAGATAACTCATCAAATTTTTAAGACCGGTTTTCCAAAGGATAGCCAATGATACAACAGCATCATGACACTTCCCACCATTGTTAAAATTCCCATTATTATATATAAGATAGAACCGCCAAAATTGTCAATAATCACCCCTCCAACGAGTGATCCAATAATGCCAGACAAACCAAAAAAAACCGAGACAAACACTAAGTGACCTGTTGATTGTAACATTTTTGGTATAAGTCTTGTCACGTATTGAAATGCTGTTAAATAAAATACACCGAACGTTAAACCGTGTAAAAACTGTAAGGCAACAATTAACATTGGATCGCTAAAAGTGGCATAAAAAAACCAACGAATAGAATAGAGAATACCTGCAGCAATGATAAAAATAAGCGGATGAAACTTGCGAAACCATAAACCCGCAGTAGCAAAAACGACCGCTTCACTCGCCACTCCAGCAAACCAAGCAAAGCCTATCAGATCTTCTGAGCCTCCAAGAGAGGCAATATAAATCCCTATAAAGCTATCATTGGCACGATGTGAAATCGTAATAAATACAATTAGCGTAAGAAAAATGAGATATGGTTTCATTTTTAATAACAAGCCAATATCTTTCAACTGAATTGGGGGCGCTTCCACTTTTACATCAACTAATCGAATACTTACAATAAATGCAGCACCAGCTAACACTAGGTATGGCCATACCATGAATTGAATACCAATACGAGACAACATTTCACCTACTATCAAAGAAGAGAAGGCAAAACCTATTGATCCCCATGTTCGAATCGTACCAAAAGATATCCCTAATTGATCGGCTCTTCGTTGAGATAAACTATCTCCTAATGCACCAACTGGAGCAGCAAAGAAATAATAGCTTGCTCCTACTGTTAATAGTAACGGTAACGTCTCCATTTGTAAGAAAAATGCACTACTAATTAGTAAACCAATTAAGCATAGCATCAATATCTTTTTTACTGTTTGATACTTATCACTCATATAACCCCAAAATGGTTGCGAAAAAATGGCAACTAAAGGGCCAATCGCCATTACCCATCCAATTTCCGTTCCGCTCAAACCTTTAAATTGCAAGTATAATGGTAAAAAACTAACGATTATCGTGTTTGCCCCATGAAAACAAAATAAGAGCATCTTTAAAGGTATCGTTGATTCTCCTCGCCCCAATGGTATGACTCCCTTCAATAGATGTACTAATAACTTCCTATTATAGTACAGCTCTGCTTTTATAGCTACTAACAAAAAAAGATTGGGGCATGCTCTTCAGCTAACTTTTGCAAAGAAGATCACTTTACTTACCAGAGAAAAACCCGTGGAGAGGAAAGTGGACAGCCGGAGCGATGCTTTCGCCCCTATAACCTCTCAAAATCACTACGAAGCAAGATATGTGAGTACGTAGTATGTTTCTCATAAATAGGAAAATCCAAACGATTTCAAGGTCTATTTGAATAATCGTTTGGAATTTTGTAATGATAAATTCTTTTGTCCGAGCGTCTTACTCATTTATTTTCGGATAAAAAGTTGGGTCCAACAGTTCCCGTCAGCTGTGAAGCCGACACCGATATGCGTAACTTCAGGATCTAATAAATTCTGACGATGACCTTCACTATCAAGCCATGCTTGTACGACTTCTTCTGGTGTTTCTTGACCAGCTGCTATATTCTCTGAAGCTTTTGTATAATCAACACCAAACTCTTCCAGCATATCAAAAGGTGAACCATACGTCGGCGAAGTATGAGAAAAATAATTATTATCTGCCATATCTTCTGACTTATTCTGTGCTACATTCGCTACATCGTGATCAAACTGTAAAGCCTCTGCACCATTTTCGCTACGAGCTTCATTGGTTAACTCGACAACTTTCTGTACAAATCCATCTACAGATTCTCTGTCAAAGGACTGCGGCTCTTGATTTTGATCTATATAATCATCATCCTGGATTTCTGTTTGCTGATTATCTTCAGTGTTCCGCATTCTCTGTTGTGTAGTTTGCTGTTGCTCATGATCTGCTCCATAATTACGGTCTTCCTGACGAAACCATTCATTTGGATTAGCATCTTCAAATATATTTTGCTCTCGCCCAGGGTTAACGGGAACTTCCCCCCGATTTCCTCCGTCATTTTGAACGTTATAGCCGACATTCTCAGGTTGAATATTTTGATCTTCCGGCTCTAATGAAGACTGATTACAACCAACCATTAACCCAATTATCATAAACATGAATAAATAAACAATTTTTTTATACATAGTTATCACCTCAAGGAATATTTTTGCCCTGTAGGTTTTACTATGCACGAAACATATTTATATTATTCGTCCCATTCACCGAGATTTACCACTCTTTTTTCACGAATCGATTTTTGAGCGGCAAGAGCAACTTGAAAGGAACGCCACCCATCTTCATAATCGGAAAGAATTTGCGAACGATCACCAGTTTTTACTGCATGAAGAAAAGCTTCATTCTCCCTCTTATAAGGATTTTGCCTAGCGATATATTTTTCTGTTTTTGCCACTGTTTGCTTTTCAATATGTCCCATCTGCCATTCAATCATCCCCTGATCTGTATAGGCGGAAATACCGATATCACCTAACCCGTCTGGTAAAACCGATGTATTGGTAATTTGGACTAACAAACCGTTTTCTAGAGTTAGGGTGAATAACCCAACATCTGCTACCGTTATCGATGCGTCTTTATTTGCAGTAATTGCATTACTCTCTTGTGCATATACAGACTGAATCTCACCAAATAAAAAGCGAACTAAGTTAACAATATGGGTGGTCTGTTCATTGAATTGCCCACCTGATTGATCTTGACGTTTCCACCAATAAACACCAGGCATAGAACCCATCCATTTCCCTAATACGGTACCGGTGGCAGAACCTTCAAGCATTTCTCGAAACCTCTTCACTGTATCTGCATAGCGAAAATGATAGCCTACTGCTGTAAGATGATTAGTTTTCATTACCTTTTCTCTTACTTGACGAACTTTTTCTTGATCGACTCCTAGCGGTTTTTCCACGAAAAAGGGAATGTTATGTTCGATTAGTTTATCCTCATAATTTTCATGAGCCATAGGAGGAACACAAATATAGACTGCATCCAATTGTTCATGGGCAATCATCGTTTCCAAGTTCCGATAACCTTTTGTTTCATTATACCTTGCAGCAAACTGCTCTGCTTTTTCTTGACTAGATCCAACAAAGCCTACCACTTTTACATCCTCCATTTCCTGCAGTATTTCTACATGATGCCTCGTAAACCCACCAGTACCAATAAAGCCAACTCTAATCATTCGCCATCACTCCTCCTTCTATAATTAAGCGATTACATAGAAGTCCGTTCTCCTTTCACGGAGAACAACTTACTCAGAAAAGATACGTTTGTCACGCCATTTCCCAAAGCGGTAATATAAAAAGGCGATAATACTACTTATCATAAAGCTTACACCAATTCCATAACCAATACCATCTTCCCCAAATATGTCGGAGAAAAGATAGGCTAAAGGATAGCGAAGCGCCCAAAAGGAAAGCAGATTCAAAACTAACACTTGATACATCGCACCAGACGCCCTCACAATCCCATTAAGGACAAAATTAATTCCTAGAAATGGATAAAAGAAGGCAATTATCATTAAATACTTAGCTCCAAATTGAGCCGCTGCTTCTTCTTGAATAAATAAACGGATCCCAAACTCGGCAAATAAGACAATGAACCCCGCAAATAAAAGCATGATCATCGTATTGTAGAGGACACTATAGGTAGCGATTTTTTTTACGCGCTCCCATTTACCTACCCCAATATTCTGACCAGCCATGCTATTAACTGTTGCACTCAGCGCATGTGCAGGCAATAAAAACAGACTATCTAAACGTTGTGCTGCACTATACCCTGCAACTACAGCTTCTCCATGGGACGTAACTACACTCATTATTGCTGCAGCACCGGCAGAAATAACTGCCATTTGTAAACCAGATGGAATTCCAAGGTTTAAAATCAGCTTCACATCTGACCATAACGGGAGCTTCGGCCATTTTAACGGTATTATCTTTCTGTTTATTATATAAAATATCCCATAAAGAAAGGAGAAGCCTTGTGACAAGATTGTCGCAAGGGCTGCACCTTGTACACCAAGACCAAACACCGATATAAATAATGGATCAAGTACAATATTTAACACAACAGCAACCGCTACAAATAATAAAGGGGTTTTACTGTCACCAACTGCACGTAATGCAGTACTAATAAAGTTATAACCTACTAAAAAGAAAATCCCAATCGCATTAATACGTAAATATATCATTGCTTCTGGTAGCATGGATTCAGGTGTCCCCAACAATAACAAAACAGGTTGAGCGAAAACAAATCCCAATACCCCCATTATGATCGCTAAAGCTGATAAGGTAACAACAAAGGCATTGACATACGTTTGAAGCCCTTCTTCATTCCCTTTTCCTTTTTGCTGGGATAGTACGGTTAACGTAGTATTATTTACTCCAATAATAAAAGATAACACAGTAAAAATAACCGTACCTGATATATTTACTGCTCCTAAGGCATTCGCTCCAATTAGATTTCCGACCCATAGGCTATCAATAAACTGATAAGAGACCTGCAAGAGTTGGGCAAACATAATTGGAGTAGAAAAATAAAACAAATCAGACCATATATTCCCTTTGGTAAAATCGTGTTGTCTTTTCAAGAAAACTCCTCCTATATTCTTAAGAAATCGGGATAAACCCGATCAAATCTCTTTAAAGCACTTGTTGAAAGTTAGTTGGGTTGAAAATCTATCCAGTTCTTTTGGAGCACAGTAGATAACACCAGGCGTTTGCTTGTCCGTATGCCCTCTACTATGTTGGGAAAGAAATCGGTTCAGCTTTCCCTGTATGCTGACAAAACAACTTGCTACCCCTTCTGCGTAAGTCGTGATTGAGGCATCGTTACGCCATCCCAAATTCGATTACTCGGCGCCTCTCTATCCTTGATCTCAGGCTCCTCTAATAATAAATAAAAATTTTTGGTAGGCAAGTGGCCTAATTGATGTTTTTCGCTTAAGCGATCCAAGTAATAACGCATTTTATCAAGTTTCTTTGATTGATTGTCTCCCGAATCGGAAAACTCGTATAAAACACTAGCAATCGGAACTCTTTTAATACGGTGTTTTTCCGCAACACGTAAAAAGAAATCCCAATCCCAATAATTACGTACACTTTCATCAAAGAAGCCAATTTCTTTATGTATCGTTTTTCGATAAATACTACCGGATGGTACATAAGTGGAAAATTTTCGCATTGCATTGACGTCAAAATGATAGGCAAATAACTGATGTTGGATCGGAATTCTTTTCTCATCTGTTTCCTGGTAATTAACAATCTCTACATCAGAATATACCAGATCAGCATCCGCTATATTAGCGACCATCGTTTCTAAATGTATCGGCAATGGTAAATCGTCATCATCCATTAACATAATTAGCTCTCCATTTGCCTGCTCGACTCCTTTGTTTCTAGCATATACGTGATAACAATTTTCAGGTAAATCAATTAGCGTAATAGTTAAATCAGTATATAATGCCACTACATCGTTTATTTTTTCTCCAGCATCGTTAATAATAATCACTTCAAAATCCTGATAGGTTTGATCTACGAGGGCAGCTAGTAATTCCGCAAGTGCCACTTTGCGATTATAGGTTGTAACAATGATTGACACATTTGGTTTAGTCATTTGTAAACTCCTTTTTAAAATAGATGAAAAGTGTGTAAACTTTATTGACATTAGCCATGACAAAGATAAAATAATAGCATATAGTAAAGACATATCCTACTTTAACACGTTTATTTCCTTTACTACTTCCTTAATTATATCTCATTTTTTTATCACAACGAAATTATCCATTTCCTATTATACATTTCAAAGTTGTTACAATTCTGACACAGTTCGAATAAATTGACATGAAACTTTTTTGCATATCATATAACAAAGTTGGCAATACTTTTCTTAAAATGCAAAGGCTTACGACCAAAATAAAATAGGAGGCTAGTCAAATGGCTTTTTTACGGGAAGCAGTTGAAAAACAAAAAGTTTATCTCATTCAACAGCTAATGGCCAATGGAATTGTAGATAAGGATAATCAAGAACTCTACAATAAACCTATTAGCGAAATTGTCAATGATTATGAGAGTTTTTGTCGCGAATTCGAAAAGCAAAATGCCTTAAAATTCACTCGTTATAATCCGAAAAAAAAAGAAGAGAAGCCTGATCTTCATTAGGCTTCTCTTTCTTTTTATATTATCAGAAAGAAATTAGGTTGATAATAGAAGTCTCTATTGCTTGGCGCTAGACCAAGTTTTTCTTTATCTTTCTTTTTGGATACCAAATCGGGCGTTGATTTCACCTCGTAGTAATTGTTTGCGCATTCTTTTTTCCTTCTTTTTCTCTTCTCTGATCATATCTTGCCTGATTTCATACGTTTGAACGCCCTCTTCTCGCTTATTTGCAATGTCAATTAATAATTCTACATCAGCGAATGAATACTTTCGATTTCCCTTAGGTGAACGTTCTGGGAATACTAATTTTCTTTCTTCATAATAACGAATTTGTCGTTCTGATAAACCGGTTAATTCACTGACAACACCTATTGTGATAACTTTTCGCTCTTTATAGGAAGGATTCTCTACCATGCAATACACCACCTAATTTCGTATACGGTTGTAACCTTGACCTTAATAAGAGTATACATTGATACCTTTACGTTGCCTAAACTTTTGTCAGATAATCTAACAGTAAATTATCTGACAAAAGCTACTACTAGCGTGATATCTATATTTTCGATAGTATTATAAGTAAGGAGGATGAGCAAATGGAAATATCCATTACAAAACCTGCAGCAAAATGGTTTATAAGAGAATTAGATTTAAAAGAAGGAGATAGCATCCGGTTCTTAGCTAGATATGGCGGGTTCGGTGGAGTACATAAAGGCTTTTCCTTGGCGTTGGAAAAAGCTGAACCAAACAATCCTGGAGCAGAAGTAACAGAAGAAGGTATTTGCTTCTTTGTCGAAGAATCTGACATTTGGTATTTTGACCAAAAAGACTTTCATATTAAATACTCGAGAAAATATGATGAAATCGAATATGTCATTGCTTAACTAGTACGTTTCTCGGCTTAGCTGAGAAACGTACTAGTTTTATAGGAACGGGTCTTGGTTTTCATTTATCCTACTTTTTTCGACGATTCCAACAAAAGTAATTATTTTATCGTGATTATTGCTTTTGCTTTATGATTGGAAAAATTTAACCGATAACCTGGTTCTCCAAAATAAGGGAAACCGTCATTTGTCCAAAACAAACGTTGAATTCGAGCATGCCGGTTGTGATCATACAATGGGTTATCTGTATTAAACCCTTTATATGGGCGAGCATGATAAATTAGCAGGTCATAACCATCTTCATCCACACAAAAGCTGTTATGCCCTGGTCCATACTCGCTCGTTTTTTCACTAGAAACCATTACCGGATCCTTCTCTTTCGTCCATGAGGTCGGCTCCAATAATTCACTATCTATATCGGCATGTAATAATCCCATTGCATAATTTTCATCGGTAGCACTTGCTGAAAAAGCAATGAATATTTTCTTATCATTCTTAATCACAGCAGGTCCTTCATTAACATCAAATCCAATTGTTTCCCAATCATATTGGGGAGTAGATAATTGTACTTGTTGTTTAATTGTCCATGGATTTACCATTTCGGCTATAAACAAATTAGATATGGTATCATTTTTGACTTTTTGCGCCCATACATAATAACGCTTTCCATTGTGCTCAAAAGTCGTCGCATCCAATGAAAAACTTTGGAATGCTGTATTAATTTGTCCTTTCTCTATCCATTCGCCTTCCAACGGGTTGTCTGCCTCACATTCTAATACATATGGACGAATAGCCCACACATCATCTTTATCTCCTGCCGCAAAATGAAAATACCATTTACCATCCACAAAATGAATCTCTGGTGCCCAAATATGTTCAGACATGATCCCTCTTTCATGCTTCCACCAGATTACTTTCTCCTCGGCTTGTGGTAACTCATCAATTGTTTTAGCTCTTCTTAAGACAATACGGTCATATAACGGGTATGAACCGGTAAAATAGTAGTAACCATCTGTGTGTTTGTATAAATATGGATCTGCTCGTTGCTCAATAAAAGGTTTAGGATAATCTTTATGTTCTATTTCACCTTCCACTACAAGACTTCCTTTATCAGAAAGTTCATTTCTATCAACAGAATCCCATTTCACATTAAATTCTGCAGTGATGTTTTCATGTAGATCTACAAGCACTCGTTCTGGTAATCGAATGTCTTCACCTTTAGCAACCTCGATTTCCACATTATGAATACGCTTAACTTCCATTTATGACATCCTTTCCAGTTTCATTACTCTCTATTATAAACGAGTCAACTTGTACTTACAACTATATAGTTAATTATATTGAATAAATTATCTTATAACTAATAAAAACCAACAGCATATAGTGCTGTTGGTTTTTATATTTTACTATTATGTTTAACAAATCTTTTTATTCGTTTCATAGATTCATCTAATTGTTTAATAGAGGTGGCATAGGAACAGCGAATATATCCTTCTCCACTTTCACCAAAAACATGACCTGGTACAACCGCTACTCTCTCTTCTTCTAATAACTTTTGTGCAAACTCTTCCGAACTATAACCTGTTGCTTTTATTGATGGAAATACATAAAAGGCACCACCAGGTAAATGACATGACAAGCCCATCTCATTTAAAGCCTTCACAACAAAATTCCGACGCTGGCGATAGCTGGTTTTCATTTCTTTTACACTTTCATTTCCATGACGTAATGCTTCTAATGCCCCATGCTGAGCCATTGTAGGAGCACACATTATGGTATATTGGTGTATTTTGGTCATCGCTTGTAAAACAGCTGATGGACCTGCTGCATAACCGAGTCGCCACCCTGTCATGGCAAAAGATTTCGAGAACCCAGATAGCACAATGGTACGCTCTTTCATTCCATCAATCGATGCAATACTCGACGCCGGTTCATCATATGCTAGTTCCGCATAAATCTCATCGGATAGCACCATTAAATCATGTTTTCTTATCACCTCTGCGATCCCAGATAATTCTTCTTTACTTAGTACCGCTCCAGTGGGATTGTTGGGACTGCATAATACAATTGCCTTTGTTCGTGGAGTTACGGACGCTTCGAGTTGTGCTGGAGTAACCTTAAATTCATTATCAGCCGTAGCACTTACGGAAACAGGGACACCACCAGCTAACGAGATAGCTGGGCTATATGATACAAAGCAAGGCTCCACCACAATTACTTCATCTCCAGGATCAACAATTGCTCGTAAAGCTACATCAATCGCTTGACTTGCACCTACTGTTACTAAAATTTGATCCTCTGGATTATAGCAGATAGAAAATGTTTCCTGTAGATATTTACTGATCTCTTCTCTTAACTCAAGCAAACCCGCATTGGCTGTATATGCGGTATATCCTTGCTCCAGCGAATGATAACTTGCTTCTATTACATTCCATGGTGTCACAAAGTCAGGCTCACCAACCCCTAGAGAGATAACATTATCCATTTGAGACGCAAGATCAAAAAATTTACGAATACCAGATGGCTGTAACTCTTTTACATGTTTAGCTAAATATGATCTACTCATGGCGTCACCATGATTCGTTTGTCATCATCGTCACCTTCATCAAATATAATGCCATCATGCTTATATTTTTTCAGAATAAAATGAGTAGTAGTAGAGAGCACCGTATCCAACGTAGATAATTTATCCGATACAAAACGGCTTACTTCCATCATTGTTTTCCCTTCGACAGAAACACTTAAATCATATGACCCTGACATTAAATAAACAGCCTTCACCTCTGGAAATCGATAAATTCTCGATGCAATTTTATCGAACCCAACACCTCTAACTGGTGTAACCTTTACATCTATTAAAGCCGCCACTCCTTCATATTCATAGACACTAGACCAATCTACTAGAGTAGAATATCCTAGAATAGCGTGCTCTTTTTCTAATTTTTGAATCATTTCCTCCACTTCAACAGGAGGTACATCTAGCATTTTACTAATAGTATCAATATCCATACGTCCGTTTTTTTCTAACAATTTCAATAATTCAATCTCTTTTTGTTCCAACCCATTCACCTTCTTTACCTGATGTGTATACACTATATACAACTGTTATATATTCTAACTAATATTTAATCATACTACAATTAGCCTTAAATATAAACCTTCACAAAATGAAAACTTCAAATCTCTGGAAGGAATGTTCATTCATATGATGAGTTACCAAGAGCTGATAGCAAAACTCGGTCTAGCTTATACACATCCTGGTGGAAAAGAAGCAACAGACATATGGTTAAAACAAATACCAAAAGAGGTCCATCATATCCTCGAGGTTGGATGCGGAACAGGCGAAACACTCCGACAATTACGTCAACAAACAAATGCATTTTTATATGGAATCGACAGATCTGCCAACATGGTAACAATTACTAAGGAAAAAACGAAGAACCTTGACAAGCTAGAGATCATGGAACAAAAAATAGAAGATCTGCTATTTACTCGTCATTTCTTTGATGTGATTATTTCCGAATCTGTTTTAGCTTTTACCACTATCGAAGACAGCCTGCCAACACTGACAAACTTGCTCAAACCAAACGGACAATTAATACTCTTAGAGATGGTAAAATCAACTAATTTACCAGATAGGGATGTCGAAAAAATTAAAGCATTTTATCAGTTACCTCAATTATTAACAAAAGAGGAATGGTTAAAGCAGTTGTTAGACCATCAATATGAAACCGTATATGTGGAAAAAGTCGAAAAAACGGCGAAAACACCCATTACATTATCTCAAAATATGACGAATGATATGCTTCAAACGTTAAGTGAACATCACTATTTAAATATTGTCTACGCTGAAGATCTTCATACTTATCTGTTTATAGCAAAGAAGCGAGGGGAAAAACATGACGATACACTCTACTGATAAGTGGCTAAAAAGCTTCATTGCTGAAAAAAAGGATAAAAGTCGAAGAAAGCAGCACCTCTTACATCAATCAATTATTTGTGAACCGTTGACCACTTTTTTTGAAGAGGTCCCAGCGGAAATAATTCAAGATCACTTATTACGGCATGGGCTTTTCTCACCATTTTTAAATGAAGATGAGGGAGAGGAATGGTTAGAACAAAACTTTTTTGCTAAAGTAAGCTTTATTTATAAAAAATGTAAAACTTCATGGAACGGACCTGAGCCAGATATTTTTATTTTTCCTTCTAACGAAGAAAGTAGAGAGCTTAAGGATTGGTATAACAGTAATGCAGGTTTAAGTTATCCAGACAAGCTTTTCTTATTCTTAAATAAAAAGGCAACAAATCAAGAAATAGTGGCTTTATTTCTACATGAATACAGTCATATTTGCAGATTACATCATTTTCAGAAGCAAGAAATGGAGTACACGTTGTTAGACGCTATTATGTTAGAAGGTATTGCTGAATGGATTGTGCGAAAAAAGGTAGGAGATCCATATGGAAATAAAAGAATAAAAAAAGTATCAGATAGTTATTTGCTAAAATTATGGAAAAAGTGGCTTGTCCCTAATCAACAATTGAAAAGAAATCATCCTAAGCACGACATGATTATGTATGGACTGAATGGTGCTCCTAAAAATATTGGCTATATTATTGGCTACAATATTATTTACCGTTATATGATGAAACAAAATGGCTCGATAACTACATTATTAACTACTCCAAACGAGGAAATAGTAAAAAAAGTTGACATTTTGACGGATAATAATTAAGGCGAATGCCGACGAACAAGTGACCACAATATTATTTCCTTCCAGCATACTCTATTAGTAGTTATCCGAACTGCTATGTATCGAGGAAGGAGGTTAATAATGTCACATTATGATTTTTGCCGACAAAACGTAGGACGTCCCGTGAAAATTGTTACCCATGACGGGATCATACACAGAGGAATAATTAAAGGAGTCAATCATTCTAAGGTATTTATAGATCCACTTGATGCAAGGCGAGGAATTGGCGGATATGGGTATGGCTACTTTGGGTATGGCAGGGGGCTAGGCCTTGGTATTGCTCTTGGCGCTATCGCAACAATTGCATTTTTACCATTTTTCTTTTGGTAGAGGGCGATATTATTGATATGCTATATTCATTACCACTTTTAAATAAATAGTATGCAGCAACTGGAATATATTCTCCACAAAGAGTCCTTTCTATTCCAGTTGCCTCCATCATTGGATATTTTACTAATTTATTTAATGATTACGTCTAGCAAAGTCTACAAAACGAAATTTATCCGGTCTGTGCCTTGATTCGGTATATTGAAATAGACTAGCATCATCTAAATAGACATAGTTTTTAATAACCACAATATTGTGAAAGCCCTCGAGATCTAATAACTGCTTATCTTCTTCTGTTGGTTCTTCCACGACAATTTCTTTTTTAGCAAAACTAATGACAAGTCCTAACACGTCTTCTATATAGGCGTAAATCGACTGTTTGGCAATCTCTTCCGTCATATACGGAATATATTTTTCCACCAAATAATCTTTATCTAATATAATACTCTGACCAGAGAATTCACGGGAACGAATGACTTCCCACAACTGATGCTTATTTCCCTTTAGTTTTAGTTGATCTTTAAGATACGGAGTGGCTTTAATCAGTTGACATTGATGTACCGTTGTATTTGGTTTCTCTCCCATTTTGTTCGCTAACTCTTTAAAGCTGACAAGCCCTGAAACAGGGAAATCGAATTTATTGCGATCAATTACCATCGAACCTTTTCCTCTTATTTTTTGGATATAGCCATTTTGTGCTAACAGATTCAATGCTTTTCTTATCGTTTCCCTAGACGTTTTGTACGTATCTGTCAGTTCATTTTCAGAGGGCAAAAAATGATTTGCTTTAAATTTCCCTTGTTCAATCTGTTGAACCATTTCTTGATATATAACTAAATATTTATTTCGCATTCTAAATTCCCTCATCTATTACGTAATATAATAAACAAATGATTCATAAGGACGAAGGGTTATTTTCTCCAACTGATTTGGCGGCTCTGCATAATTAGACAAAATAACCTCTCCACCTTGAAATTTTTCCTTTACTTCAGCTGGTAAGTCTAACTTCACTTCATCAGCGTAAAAATTATTTACAACTAGCATGCTCTCTTGATCATTTTCTCTTAGATATGCGAAAATAGCAAGGTCATCAGGTAAAATTAGTCGATACCTACCGTCTGTGATTACCTGATATTTTTTTCTCATTTGAATCAACGTTTGATAATGGTAGAAAATGGATTTTTTATCGCCTACGGCTTGTTCAGCATTAATTTCTTTAAAATTATCCGGTAAATCTATCCAGGGTGTCCCTTCTGTAAACCCGGCATTTTCCTTAGCATTCCATTGTACCGGCGTCCGGGAATTATCACGTGATTTTTCCTTCAGAATGTCCAGAATCTCTTTCTCCGACATTCCTTCTTCTTTTTTCATCTTATACATATTAATCGACTCTACATCTCGATATTGATCGATACTGTCAAAACCGGGGTTTGTCATACCGAACTCTTCGCCTTGGTAAATATAAGGAGTCCCCTGCATTAAATGAATGGTAGTAGCTAGCATTTTGGCAGATTCATTATGATAATGTTGATCATCACCGAATCTTGACACAATTCTTGGCTGATCATGGTTACACCAGAACAATGCATTCCAGCCTCCACCTTGTTGCATGTCTATCTGCCATTTGGAAAGGATTTGCTTTAACTCTAAAAAATCAAACGGCGCTTTGGTCCATTTTTCGCCATTTGGATAATCTACTTTTAAGTGATGGAAATTGAATGTCATATCCAATTCTTCATTTTTTGGGTTACTATATTGAATACAATCATTGATCGTTGTAGAGGACATTTCACCAACCGTCATTGTTTCACGTTTTTGAAAAACCTGCTTATTCATTTCATGTAAATATTCATGTACTCTTGGCCCATCTGTATAAAACTTTCTTCCGTCTCCTGGCGGTACGCTGCCATCATCATCCGGGAAACGTTGATCCTTTGAAATTAAATTAATGACATCTAAGCGAAATCCGTCTACCCCTTTATCCAGCCAAAAGTTCATCATTTGATAAACATCGTCTCGCACTTCTTCATTTTCCCAGTTTAAGTCTGCCTGGGTAACATCAAACAAGTGCAAATAGTACTCTTCCGTTCCTTCATCAAACTCCCATGCAGAACCACCAAATTTCGATTGCCAATTAGTGGGTGGAGTACCTACTTTGCCTTCTTTCCAAATGTAATAATCTCGAAATCGATTATCTTTAGAACGTCTCGCTTCTTTAAACCATTGATGCTCTGTCGATGTATGATTCACGACAATATCCATAATAATTTTCAATTCACGGTGGTGTGCTTCATCTAATAGCTTTTCAAAGTCCTGCATTGTTCCATATTCTGGATGAATGGAATAGTAGTCAGATATATCGTATCCATTGTCTTTTTGCGGTGAAGCATAAATAGGTGTCAGCCAAATAACATCGACACCTAACTTCTTTAAGTAATCTAATTTTTCAATAATGCCTTGAATATCACCTACACCATTTCCCGTTGTGTCATTGAAACTTTTCGGATAAATCTGATAAACAACAGATTTTTGCCACCATTTCTCGTCCATTTATTAAACCCTCCTGCTGCTCTGTGATGAATAATACTTTCTTTATTCCATTGTTAAAGAGAAACCGTGAAATAACGGTCATTTTCCAAAGCATTGTAAAAATTTGCTCGGATATGCTTCAGCAAGATACTTCGCTCTCCATGGATATGACTTCAGCTAACTTGGTCAAGAAGATCACTTTACCAGTGGATCTTCGGCTCATGCTCTTTCAAAGAGTAGGACAATCAAGTGTCAGCCATAGTCACAGGATATGACCGTAACTAGCCGAACCACAGGAGTCGGCGTATCTTGCCTACGCGTTATCATTTTCTGTTGATAGAATACGAAATTCACTCTCCATTCCCGAAGAATGTGAGAGCTAGTCTTTGTCTGAAATAGCGCCTAGTTGATCTTTTTGTATATTATGGTGTAGTTTTTCCTAGGCGATTGTAAGCATCTTTGCCCATTTTTGTTCTGGCTAGGATTACCGTTAAAACAAATGGCACGATAATCGCTACTAGCATCGCCACCGCGAACATGAGCATATGTGGTACTTGAATAGATAAAATCCCCGGTATACCACCAACACCAATGGAATTCGCCATAACACCAGATCCGACAGATATCACTGCCGCAACTGCAGAACCGGTCATACCTGCAATGAACGGGAATAAATAACGCAAGTTAATACCAAACAATGCTGGTTCGGTTACACCTAGATAACAGGAAATAGCCGCCGGCACAGAAACTTGTTGCTCCTTCTTATCTTTACGATTTAGATAAATCATGGCAACTACAGCTGATCCTTGCGCAATATTCGATAATGCAATCATCGGCCACAGATTTGTTCCATTAAACTCACTCATTAGTTGCAGGTCAATCGCATTCGTCATATGGTGTAAACCAGTGATTACTAAAGGTGCGTATGCAAAACCAAACACAGCAGCAAATAACCAACCAAATGCTGAAGTTAAACCACTATATACAACATTGGAGATCCAAGAGCCAATTTCCCATCCGATTGGACCTAAAACGACATGTGCTACAATAACAGCTGGAATTAAAGCAAAGAACGGTACAAAAATCATCGATACTACTTGCGGAATGACTTTGCGTAACCATATTTCTAAATAGGCTAATACGAAACCAGCTAAAATTGCTGGAATAACCTGTGCTTGATAACCAATCATCTCAAACTGCGCAAAACCAAAGTCCCATACCGGAATTTCTTGCGCCTCTGCAACTCCATACGCGTTCAGCAGTTGTGGAGATACTAACGTAATACCTAATACAATCCCGAGTACCTGTGTTGTGCCCATTTTTCTTGAAATGGACCATGTGATAGCTACCGGTAAGAAGTGGAATATTGCTTCACCAATTAACCATAAGAAGTCATATAAACCGGTCCAAAACTGAGAAGACTCTGCTAACGTCTGTGTGCCGTTATTCACCATTTCAATATCCCCGATAACATTTCTAAAACCTAAGATAAGACCACCAACAACTAATGCAGGGATAATTGGTGTAAAGATATCAGCCAAGTGTGATACCAATCGTTGCACCATATTCATATTTTGTTTTGCTGCTTCTTTTGCATCTTCTTTGGAAGTATCTCCTACTCCCGCTATTTTCGTGAACTCATTATAAAAAGAAGCTACTTCATTTCCAATAATAACTTGAAATTGTCCTGCCTGTGTAAAAGTTCCTTTAACTATATCAATATCTTCAATAGCCTCAACATCCGCTTTTTCAGGATCATTTAATACAAATCGCATTCTCGTCGCACAATGTGTAACGACGGAAATATTTTCACTACCGCCAACTTTATCCAACAACTCTTTTGCAGGATCTGTAAACTTACTCACTATTTTTCCTCCTCGATGAAAAGATTCTTGTATATACAAGTGATTACGTTTTCATCTTATCTTGTATATACAAGTTTGTCAACAAAAAAATATACGTTAAAAGCTAATTTCAAAAATAAATAGAAGCAAAGACCATCATAGCCTTTGCTTTTTATAGCTTATCCTTCAAATGCATTTTTATCCACGTGGCCATCATTGTCCATAATGATTTTTAATGCATCTGGGTAATCATCTTCTGCTACTTCACATTCAACTGTATATTCTCTAGGATCATCATTTCCTTCTACATCTTGCGTTATAAAGCCTGGTACGATACTGCCCCCACCACCAGCACCCATACCTGTAGAATAATTACCTGAGAACGTTATTGGCGCAAGTAATATAGTTCTATCTGTGTCTTGTAATCGATCAACACGAATATCATTCGTTTTCAGTTTATTCAGTTCAGCTCTTACAGTTTCCGCATCATCTTCCGTCTTGAAAAACGCTTGTATTGACTTATACATCATTATCCTCCTTTTCACTTTAATTTATATATAGCTGTTTTTAATGTACCCGTTTCCATCAATATTAAACTTCTGGAAATTTCGATTAATTCTTATATGTTTTCCTTTTCCAAATCAAGTAAAGTAAAGAAAAAGGCAGGTGAAGTTATGAAAAGGTTTACAAAACAAGGGAATAGTTGGATGTTTTACGATTGGGGAAGTTCTGCATTTTCTGTTATTATTACCACGGCTATTTTTCCCATTTACTATAAACCGATGCAGGGATCGCAGGAGCTGATTCTACCGCATATCCCGGGTATACCATTGCGATCTTTACCTTTATCCTAGCAATGCTTGGTCCAATCTTAGGAACGATAGCAGACTACAAGGGACTTAAAAAGAAATTCTTTATAAGCTTTATGGCAATGGGGATTTTTTTCGACTTTCGCTCTTATTTTCGTACCTGAAGGTCAATGGTTACTCCTCTTGATTTTCTTCACACTAGCTTCACTTGGTTCTACTGGTGCAAATGTTTTTTATGACGGTTTCCTCATATTTGGTAAGTTTGCATCAATTACAGGTCCACTGCTTTTAGGTGTTACGGCACAAATTACTGGCCGGTCAAATGCAGGTATTGTAAGTCTTATTGTGTTATTTGTCATTGGTATGATTGTTCTTTCTTTTGTTCCTTCCGACAAAATGTTTGAGACACCAGCAAAACCTATCTCAAATCAGCATTAATTATATCTCGCTTGAGCATTGTTTATGCCTATTTGGTATAATAAACTTTATGTTAACGAGATAATTTACAAATATTAGACAAAATTAATCTAGATGGAACAAAAATTGTTCTTCTATTCACCCCTGATAATCAACTTTATTTAAGTATTATCATCGCTCCCAACTCTACTTCACTTAACTTCTTTACACATAGTCAGTGAAGAGAGTGGGGACCGTTGTTTACCATGATAAAATAAACAGTAAGGAGAGAACAAAAAGGATATGACAAATGCTAACCAAGTTGCGCAAAATTATGTGAATGATGTATTCGAAACAGTCAAAAAACGTAACCCAAATGAAACGGAATTCCAACAAGCAGTAAAAGAAATATTCGATTCCTTAATTCCGGTATTCGAAAAACAACCCGTCTATATGGAACACAATATTCTCGAAAGAATAGTAGAGCCTGAAAGAATTGTATCTTTTCGCGTACCATGGGTCGACGACGAAGGAAAGGTACAAGTTAACCGTGGTTTCCGTGTACAGTTCAATAGTGCAATTGGCCCTTATAAAGGAGGGCTTCGTTTCCATCCATCGGTAAACGCTAGTATTATTAAATTCCTAGGCTTTGAACAAATTTTCAAAAACTCCTTAACTGGTCAACCAATTGGTGGCGGCAAAGGTGGTTCTGACTTTGATCCGAAGGGTAAATCAGATGGAGAAATTATGCGTTTTTGCCAAAGCTTCATGAGTGAATTGTCAAAACATATTGGACCTGACATAGATGTTCCAGCAGGAGATATCGGTGTAGGTGCACGTGAAGTTGGTTATTTATTCGGTCAGTACAAGAAAATGCGTGGTGGTTATGAAGCTGGTGTGTTAACTGGTAAAGGGATTAACTACGGCGGAAGTCTAGCACGTACGGAAGCAACTGGATATGGTACGGTTTACTTTGTACAGGAAATGTTAAAAGATAAAGGGGATAGCTTCAAAGGTAAAACAGTGGTTGTCTCTGGTTCTGGTAATGTTTCTACATATGCTATTGAAAAAGCAACAGAGCTTGGTGCCAAAGTTGTGGCGTGTAGCGATTCAAGTGGATATGTGTATGACAAGAACGGGATTAATCTAGAGACAGTGAAACGTCTAAAAGAAGTAGAAAGAAAACGTATTAAAGAATACGTAAACGAACATCCTGAAGCAGAGTACACTGCTGGCTTTGAAGGTATTTGGAACATTCCTTGTGACATCGCTCTTCCTTGCGCAACACAAAATGAATTAAATGAAAATGCTGCAAAAACACTTGTATCAAATGGCGTAAAAGCAGTAGGTGAAGGTGCTAACATGCCTTCAACACTAGAGGCTATAGATGTTTTCTTAGAGAATAATGTATTGTTTGGCCCTGCAAAAGCAGCAAATGCTGGGGGTGTAGCCGTATCTGCGTTAGAAATGGCTCAAAATAGTGCTCGTCTTTCTTGGAAATTTGAAGAAGTGGATGAAAAGCTACAGGATATTATGGCAAATATCTATAAAAACAGTATAGAAGCAGCAGAGGAGTATGGACAACCAGGTAACCTTGTTGTTGGTGCAAACATTGCTGGCTTTATCAAAGTAGCGGATGCCATGGTAGCACAAGGTGTTATCTAAACATCTTTGGTTCATTAAATTTTAAAAGTTAGCCAAGCTATTTTGTTATACAGCTTGTTAGGCAATAGTTCAGTAAAGTACTGAGCTGTTGCCTTTTTTGCTTTCATGTATTTGTTATTATCCTATTTTATACATGTTGGTCAAAGCCTGGAGCGCATCCCCCCTTCCCTGGTTCCTATATTACTTGTATAGCTTAAGGGTAGGACACATGTCAAAAGCGTTCGAACAAGCAACTAAATTCTCCTTCCATTGGGTTCATTCACCCTACAATAATAACACTATGCTTACGTATTTTGCTCCAAGCTAGACCACTACCTTCTTTTCTTCGTGATCTCCATAACAAACACCAAACAAATTATTCGCTTCTCCTCTCTCCATTTATTATAATGATGAAAACGCTTAATAACAGGAGGTTGTAAAACATGGAATATCGTCATTTAGGAAAAACAGGTCTGAAAGTAAGCGAAATTAGTTTAGGTAGCTGGCTTACATATGGTGGCTATGTCGAGGAAAAGAATGCAGAAGCTTCCATTGATAAAGCCTATGATCTCGGGATTAATTTTTTTGATACAGCCAATGTCTATATGCGTGGCGAAGCAGAAAAAATTGTTGGAAAAGCATTAAGAAAATATCCCCGCAGCTCCTATGTCCTTGCTACAAAGGTATTTGGAAAAATGGGAGATGGACCAAATGATCAAGGTCTTTCACGTAAACATATTATGGAGCAATGCGACGCCAGCCTACAGCGGTTAGGCCTCGATTATGTCGATATTTACTACTGCCACCGTTACCACCCTGATACACCATTAGAAGAAACATTACGTGCATTAGATGATCTTGTTCGCCAAGGGAAAGTATTATACATCGGAGTCAGCGAATGGACTGCCGAACAAATGACAGAAGCTATTCACCTTGCTGACCAAAAGCTGTTAGATCGCATTGTTGTCAATCAGCCAAACTATAGCATGCTTCATCGGTATATCGAGAAAGAAGTCATCCCTGTAAGTAAAAAGCATGGAATTGGCCAAGTGGTTTTCTCTCCCCTTGCTCAAGGTGTTCTAACAGGAAAATATAAAAAAGGAGAGGCTATTCCAAAAGATAGTCGAGCTGCTCAAGATAATTTAGATCTATCACGAGTATTAACAGAGAAAAACTTGGAAAAGGTCGAGGCATTGCAGGAAATCGCAGCTACCGAAAACCTTTCATTAGCACAATTAGCGATTGCCTGGATTTTACGCCAAGATAATGTATCAAGTGCCCTTATCGGTGCAAGTAAACCTGCTCAGATTGAAGAAAACGCAAAAGCAGCTGGTGTAAAACTTTCTCCAGATACAATTGAACAGATAGAAAATATATTACAACGGTAATCAATAAAAACCTAGTAACTTGGTATTATTTTTTACAGTTTTTTCAAAAAGACATTGACTTTTCCATTATTTGTGTATACTATGGTAGTAACGAACATAAATGGAATTCTTATCCAGAGAGGTGGAGGGGCAGGCCCTGTGAATCCTCGGCAACAGGTTCGCTAGCGTAACACTGTGCCAAATCCTGCGGAACAGCATATGCTGAACCGAAAGATAAGAAGGGAGAAATACACATTGCTTACCTTCTTATCTTTTGATAAGAAGGTTTTTTTAATGAGGAGGAAGCTATACATGCTGACTTATGAAAATTATTATGAAAGTCCATTAAACGGAGAGACACCTGACCCTCAAGATCCGACAAAAGGAGCACAGAAAATTTTAGAATGGGCATATCAAACGTATGGAAAGTCTTTGGTCTATGCTTGTAGTTTTGGAGCGGAAAGCATGGTTTTAATTGACATGATCGCTAAGGTGAAACCAGATGCTAGTTTAGTATTTTTAGACACTGGCCTACATTTTCAAGAAACCTATGACCTGATTGAGAAAGTCAAACAACGATATCCTTTATTAGATATCGAAATGAAGAAACCTTCCCTCACGGTAGACGAACAACGAGAGCAATATGGTTCAGCATTATGGAGCCGAAATCCAGACCAATGCTGTTATATCAGAAAAGTAAAGCCTTTAGAAGAAGCACTTAGCGGAGCTACCGCATGGATTTCGGGGTTAAGAAGAGCACAATCACCCACAAGAGCAAACACAGATTTCCTTAACAAGGATGAGCGTTTCCACTCCATTAAGGTATGTCCCTTAATTTATTGGACTTGGGAGGATGTTTGGGAATATATCGAAAAGCATCAATTACCATACAACAAGCTGCATGACCAAAACTACCCAAGTATCGGCTGTATCCCGTGTACATCACCAGTTACAGATGCTAACGATGAGCGTTCAGGGAGATGGGCTAACTTTCAAAAAACGGAATGTGGTTTACATGCTACTCCACCATCATCAAAGTAACTATTTTTTTATCACCAAATGCAAGTAAGTCTATCGGATTAATTAAAAGAGGTGAAAATGTTGACATTACAAGTGGTAAACAGTCCGTTTGATGAAAAACAGACGGAAATATTGAATCAGATTCTACCAACACTGACAGATGCACAAAAAAATTGGCTCGCTGGATATTTAGCCGCTTCCCAATCATCACAAACCGTGACAACGGCTGAACAGCCAGCACCTGCTCAAGTGGAAACCCGTACCGTCACCATTTTATACGGATCAGAAACAGGTAATAGTCAAGCACTAGCAGAACAGCTAGCTAACCAGCTAAAAGATATCCAGAGGGATGTTACAGTTTCTAGCATGGATGACTTTAAGCCAAAGAAACTAAAAGAGGTAGAAGATTTACTCATTATCACAGCAACACACGGTGAAGGAGATCCTCCTGATAATGCGATTCAATTCCATGAATATTTGCACAGCCGTAAGGCACCAAAGCTTGAAAAGGTAAACTTTTCCGTTTTGTCACTTGGCGATGAGTCCTATGAGTATTTCTGTCAAACAGGCAAGGAATTTGATAAACGATTAGAAGAATTAGGCGCTACCAGAATACATCCTCGGGTTGACTGTGATGTCGATTATGATGAACCCGCTGAAGAATGGATCTCAGATGTACTGACTGTGCTAAAAAAAGATGCCGGAAATTCGGTGAATACAGCTGCAACCAGTCCCACACCAGCTGAACAGCCAATTTATTCTAAGAACAATCCTTATACTGCTGAAGTATTAGACAATATCGTTCTTAGCGGCAAAGGATCCAACAAAGAAACTCGACATATCGAAATTTCTTTGGAAGGTTCTCATCTCAGTTATGAACCAGGAGATTGCTTAGCAATTTTTCCAAAGAATGACCCTGTTTTAGTCAGGGCAGTTATTGACGAACTGAAATGGAATGCTGAACAGACAATACCGATTAATAAACAAGGAGAAATTCGTTCGGTGCAAGAAGCCCTCACCTCGATTTTTGAGATTACGAGAATTACGAAAGGCATGTTAGAAAAAGCAAGCAATTATTTCGATAACGAAAAACTACATGAATTAGTTAAGGATGCAGAAAAAAGCAAAGCTTATATGGATGGACGTGATTTATTAGATTTAATTATCGACTTCCCACCAAAGCAACTAGATCCAACATCTATTATGCATTTTTTAAGAAAAATTCCTGCTAGACAATATTCTATTTCCAGCAGTTATCAAGCAAATCCTGATGAAGTTCATCTGACAGTGGCAACAGTAAGATACAACACACATGGTCGTGAGCGAAGTGGTGTATGCTCAGGAGAAATTGCGGACCGCATTAAACCAGGTGACCAGTTGAATGTCTATGTACACAAAAATCCGAATTTCAAATTCCCAATGGATGAGGAAACACCGGTGATTATGATTGGGCCTGGTACGGGAGTAGCACCATTTAGAGGTTATATCGAAGAACGGGAAGAGTTGGAATTAAAAGGAAAAACATGGCTTTTCTTTGGTGATCAACATTTCCGCACTGACTTTTTGTACCAAGTTGATTGGCAAAATTGGTTAAAGCAAGGTTACCTAACGAAAATGGACGTTGCCTTCTCAAGGGATACGGAACAAAAAATATATGTGCAACATCGCATGCAAGAGAAAGCAAAAGAATTATTTGAATGGATCGAGGCTGGTGCACATCTTTATGTTTGTGGTGATGAAAAAAGAATGGCAAAAGATGTGCACGAAACTATACTCTCGATTATTAGCCAAGAAGGAAACCTTAGTGAAGAAGACGCAAAAGAATATGTTAATAAATTAAAACAAGAAAAGAGATATCAACGTGATGTGTATTAAGGGGGAACAAAAATGGTAAACGATCCAAATAAACTGGACCCGATCGAAAAGCTAAAAGAAGAAAGCCGTTTTCTAAGAGGCACCATTAAAGAAGGGTTACAAGACCCAATTACCGCTTCGATTTCCGACGATGATACAAAACTATTAAAGTTTCATGGAAGCTATCAGCAGGATGATCGCGATATTAGAGATGAACGACGGAAACAAAAGCTGGAACCTGCCTACCAGTTCATGCTTCGTATCGCAATTCCAGGTGGTGTCGCAACTCCTAAGCAATGGCTAACAACAGATGAGCTAGCTCAAAAATATGGCGATCATACGATTAAACTGACAACTCGTCAAGCTTTTCAACTGCACGGAATATTAAAATGGAATCTAAAAGAGACAATTAAAACGATTAATGAAGCATTGATGACAACAATCGCCGCATGTGGAGATGTTAACCGAAACGTCATGTGTAACCCGAATCCTTACCAATCTGAAGTCCACCAAGAAATTCAGGATTGGGCACAAAAAATCAGTGATCATCTTTCTCCCAAAACAGGTGCCTATCATGAAATATGGCTAGATCAGAAGAAAATTATTGATTCTAAAGAGGAAGAAGAGCCGATTTATGGGAAAACTTATTTACCAAGAAAATTTAAAATCGGTATTGCCGCACCACCTTCTAATGATGTTGATGTATTTTCACAAGATATCGGGCTGATTGCCATTATAGAAGATAATCAAGTACAGGGCTTTAATGTCGTAGTCGGCGGCGGAATGGGATCCACACACGGCAACACCAATACCTATCCACAACTAGGGAAACTTGCCGGATACTGCTCAAAAGAAGATGTCGTAAATGTTGCGGAGAAAATCGTCACCATTCAACGAGATTTTGGTAATCGCTCCGACCGTAAGAATGCTAGATTTAAATATACAATCGACCGTAATGGACTTGATTGGTTTAAACAAGAGCTTGCAGAACGACTTGGATGGGAGTTGGAAGAGGCAAAAGACTTTCATTTCGACCATAATGGTGACAGATATGGCTGGATAAAAGGAAGTAACAGATGGCATCTAACACTTTTTGTAGAGAATGGCAGAGTAAAAGATACAGATGACTATAAACTGATGACAGCTCTCCGAGAGATTGCCAACATTCATACCGGGGATTTCCGCTTAACACCGAACCAGAATTTAGTTATCGCTAATGTCACTGTACAGAAAAAGAAAAAAATTAATGAGATTCTTGACATGTATGGAATCAGAGAAGGAAAACAATACTCCGGTTTACGAAAGAATTCAATCGCTTGTGTTGCTTTACCTACGTGTGGATTAGCAATGGCAGAATCAGAGCGTTACTTACCTTCCCTTATTGATAAAATAGAAGATCTTTTAGCAGCAGAAGGCTTGAAGGATGAAGAGATCGTAATCCGGATGTCAGGATGTCCAAATGGCTGCTCACGACCAGCTTTAGCTGAGATTGCCTTTATCGGTAAGGCACCAGGGAAATATAATCTGTACCTTGGCGGAAGCTTTATCGGTGATCGTCTAAATCAACTTTACCGCGAAAACATTGGCGAAGAAGAGATTCTAGCAACCTTAAAAGATATTTTTAAAGATTTTGCGAATAACCGTGAAGCAAAAGAACATTTTGGTGACTTTGTTGTCCGCAAAGGCTATGTGGACGAAGTGTACGACGGCCAAAACTTCCACCGTGACACGAAAGGAGTTTTATAATGGTAGCTATTAAAGAACAAACAAAAGAAACAATCGAAGCACATGGTGGCACTTTAATCAATTGTGAAGCAAAAGGTTCAGAACGTGAGAAGTTATTAAAAGAAGCGGAAACATGCAAAACATTAACGATCAATGCTTGGAGTATTTCAGACCTTGAACTAATTGGTATCGGTGGGTTTAGTCCCCTTACAGGCTTCCTCACGAAAAAAGATTATCTTGAAGTAGTTGACAATCTACATTTGGCAGATGGTACGGTTTGGAGTATTCCAATCAATTTAGCAGTAACGGAAGAGGAAGCAGACAACTTAGACATCGGAGAAAAGATCGCACTTTATGGTGAGGATGGAATTCTTTATGGAACATTGGATTTAGTAGAAAAATATACCTATGACAAGGCAAAAGAGGCACAAGCTGTTTATGGAACCACAGACGAGGCGCATCCCGGTGTTAAAAAGCTTTATGAGAAAGGTAATGTCTATTTAGCTGGCCCAATCACCTTACTAAATCGTCCATCACACGATCAATTCAAAGATTTTCATCTGGATCCTTCAGAAACAAGACAGCTTTTTCAAGATTTAGGCTGGAAAACAGTTGTCGGCTTCCAGACGAGAAACCCAGTTCATCGTGCGCACGAATACATTCAAAAATGTGCCCTGGAATCCGTCGACGGTCTGTTATTAAATCCATTAGTTGGCGAAACAAAATCGGATGATATACCAGCAGATATCCGGATGGAAAGCTACCAAGTAATTCTCAAGCATTATTATCCAAAAGACCGCACTCGTCTTGTCATTTATCCTGCTGCCATGCGTTATGCAGGTCCGCGTGAAGCAATTTTACATGCAATTGTCCGTAAAAATTACGGCTGTACACATTTTATTGTGGGGCGTGATCATGCCGGTGTCGGTGATTATTACGGAACGTATGAAGCACAGGAATTAATCTCCCAATTTGAAGCAGAGCTTGGTATTCAAATCTTTAAATTCGAGCATGCTTTCTATTGCCAAAAATGCGAGAACATGGCTACACAGAAAACATGTCCACATGATAAATCCGAACATGTACATTTAAGCGGAACAAAAGTAAGAGAAAAGCTTCGCAATGGTGAAGCCTTACCACGGCAATTTTCAAGACCAGAAGTTGCGGAAGTATTAATCAAAGGTTTACAAAGGGGTACAAACGGATGACAAAAACGAACAACATCGTATGGCATGACTCAGCTGTAACCAAACAGGATCGCATCAAACAAAATAACCATCAAAGCCCAGTACTTTGGTTCACTGGACTTTCAGGTTCAGGTAAATCTACGATCACAGTGGAGCTGGAGAAAGCACTTTTCGAAAAAGGCATTCGAGCCTATCGCTTAGATGGTGATAACATTCGTCACGGACTAAACAATAACTTAGGATTTAGTCCGGAGGATCGCAAAGAAAATATTAGACGGATTGGTGAAGTAGCAAAATTATTAAATGATGCTGGTTTAATCACCCTTACCGCTTTTATCTCGCCTTATCGTGAGGATCGTGATAATGTTAGAAACCTTCTAGTTGATGGCGATTTTATCGAGGTATATGTGAAATGCAGTCTTGAAAAGTGTGAAGCACGCGATCCAAAAGGACTTTATCAAAAAGCACGCGCAGGAGAAATCAAAGGTTTTACCGGCATTGATGCACCATATGAAGAGCCTGTTTCTCCTGAATTAGTGATTGATACGGAAAATAGCACAGTGGAGGAGGCGGTAAAAAAGATATTAGTATATTTAAAAGATAGACGTTATATCTAAATGATTTTCCTCCATTTTTATCTACCAACTAAAAAAATAGGGGCGGACATAGCTCAATAGAGAGAATGAGAATCCGAACAATCCGCCTAGCGCAGGTAAAATACGGACTCCTACAGGTCGGCTAAGTTCGGTCACGTCCTGTGACCAACGCCGACACTTGAACGTCCTGCTCTTCTAAATAGCATCAGTTAAAAGCCCGTGCCTTTGGAAAGCAAAGTATCTTGCCGTAACGGTGAGAGCATACAGATAATAACGTTCGGATTTTTCCCCTTCTTCACTACTCACTTGTCTCCGTTTCTATTTTTATTTGGAAATGAGAAATGTAGATTCCCTAAAATTTTTTATAGGATTATTCGAGAATAGCTTTTCAGTTTTTCATTTATCTATTTTTCACTACGAAAATACCCCCTATATTATCAAGTAAATACAGGGGACTTTTTTACAATTACAGACTAGTTGTATGAGTTTTTCTGACAATGTTTTTGTATACAGCGAACTTTTTTATAGAGCAAAATCTCTTCAACTCGTCAGTGTGATCAATCGTGTTCTATCTCAACCACCCTTAATGGTAGACTTAATTGTAAGAATGCTTTCATGGTCAAATGTCTTTTGAAATGATCCATTCAATCGGACACCTCTTCCAAAATGATATTCATCTGCTTGAATAAAAGAGTGTAAGGACGAAAAGTTTTCTACTTGTAATCCTGAACCTGGCATTATAGATGGACCTTTGATAGATCTTGATTGTTCGACAAGTACTTTCAGAACACCTTTTCCTTTCATACAATCTTCTTTACCACCTGACGTCAATATACGTTCAATGTTTCCCGAATATGGTACTAAACTATGGAAAGCTTCCATTACATCACGTGACGCATCAAAAGCACGGTGAAATGTAAAGCGCGCGTGTGGATAGATTGCTATTAGTTCATCCAATAATTCCTCATCTATAGTACCATCCTTTTTTAAAGCACCAAAAACAAAATTAGTTGCACCAACTTCTATCATTTCTTCAATCGATTGCTTAATGATATAGACGTCTTCTTCAGAATAACAGAAGCTTCTGGCATGTGGTCGAATCATCACTTGAACCGGTAAGGATATCTGTTCAAGTATTTCTTTCACTATTTGAACATTCGGTGTCAGCCCACCTTGTTCTATTGCAGACACTAGCTCAAGTCTATCTACTCCTGCTTTTTCTGCTTCCATGGCATCTATTACGTTTTGTACTATTACTTCTATTATCATTTCACCTAACTTCTTTCCTTATAAGTTCTGTTAATAATCGGACACCAAAGCCACTAGCACCCTCCACATAATACCCACTGGCATCAACTGACTTTACTGTATTAGCCATGTCAATATGGTACCACTTAACATCTTTTTCTATAAAGGAATGTAGAAAAATAGCGGCAGTTATCGCTCCACCAAAGGGTGTAGTTGTACTATTTTTCATATCGGCGGTTTCACTTTTAAGAAGACCCTCATATTCTTTGGTCACTGGCATTGGCCATATATGATCTCCAGTTTCCTGACTAATACGTGTATATTCCACTAAACTTTCTAACCTATTACTAAATAATCCTGCTACTTTCAATCCTAAAGCATTGCCTATTGAGCCGGTTAATGTAGCTATATCAGCGATCCATTCCGCACCTTGAACTTGAGCATACAATAACCCATCAGCTAAAATTAATCGACCTTCAGCATCTGTATTAACAACTTCTACAGTCTTACCATTTTGGTAAGTAATAATATCTGATGGTAAATAAGACGTGCCACTAGGTACATTTTCAACTAGTGGAATAATACCAGTCAAATCAACTTGCATTCCCACACTTTCTATTAATTTCATCGCTCCTACAACAGATGCAGACCCACCCATATCCATCTTCATATCGGTAATATCATTCGCATGCTTTAAATTGATTCCACCTGTATCAAACGTTACCCCTTTACCCACTAGTGCCATCTTTTTCTTCCCTTGATTTTGATAGGTTAGAAGGGCTACTTTGGGGAAATCATTGCTACCTTTTCCGACAAAATAGGTAGCATGAAAGCCTTTTTTACGTAATTCTTCTCCATGAAGAATGTTTACGTTTACTTCCGTATCCTTAAATATTTCGATTAATCGTTGTGCATATTTAGTAGGTGTTAAATTATTTGCAGGTTCATTACATAAATCCCTTGCCAAATCAACTGCTTGTACTACTCTTAAAGCCTCTTCTTCTACGCCTCTGTATTCTTCCTCATACAACAAAGTAATCTCTAAGTGTTGTGAATTTGACTTGTAAAGGTTAAAACGATAACCAGCTAAATGCCAACCTTCTAAAAAAGCCTTAACCGTATCTTTTGCTGGCATAGAACGGATAAAGTCAATGAGTGGTTTAAAAGAGACCTCTAATTTACTGATTAAATATTCTTCTACTTTTTTCCGAAGATTTCCGGCCATTACTTTAATCGTTTCAAGTGAAGGTACTTCTTCGTTAAGACTAATTAAAAAGATTGCTTGACCGTTCTCGTATATGAAATAACTTGCACCAAACTGTTCTCTATGTTGTAAAAAAGGATAGGAGGTGATATCTTTCTTACTACAAAGGAATTTAACTTTAGCTTGCATGCAGAAACCTCCTTTCTCATTCGATATCTCACATTTTCCTATCTTATCCTCAAACGATTTACTTTTATTTACAAGTATATCTCTGTATGACCTGCTATTTCCCCACTGTCATTGGTTATTTTCGAATCTTTTATAGCATATAAACGATCAATCGTTTCTTTATTATGGTATGGAAGCTTCTCCAATATTTTGGCGACAAGAAGCGGCCAAAGATGTTCTGTCCCGCTTAATACTTTAATAGCAATACTGATTTTTTCTTTCTTTAAAGCTAGACAATACACACCTTGAGCACCACCTTTTGCGATAATATTTCGATCTTCTAAAAGAGCAGAACAAATAAATTGATGGGATGCAACAATATTTGGATAATCATTCATCACCTGTGTTATTTGATCAACAGGCTCACGTAATGACTCACTATTAATCAAGGAAGTATCTGCAAACTTTAAATAAGAGAGCGCCATATTTCGCAGTGGAACAGCGTGTACAGGTACTCCACACCCATCTAAACCTGTAATGATTTGATCTCTTGGTGTTTCTGATAACATAGATACATAGTCCAGTACTTCCTGCTGAAGGGGATGAGACATTTGATGATAACCATCCATGGCAAATCCTCTTTCCCTTGCATAGGCAAGAAACCCTAAATGCTTACCTGCACAATTATGCAGTAATTTTCTTCTCGGTTTATGAGATGCCAGAAATTTTTCCTTTGGTGCTGTATTTAATGGATAACTCTTGTTACACACTAATTGTTTTTCTTCAACGCCTAGCTTTATTGCTAAACTGAATAATGCTTTTTCGTGATATTCTTCTCCTCGTTGTGATGCAGTAAACAGTGCCGCTTCTTCTCCTGTCAGTTGATAAGTATTTATTATGTTACTAGAGAATACAGGTATAGCTTGGATTGGTTTCATAGCTGAACGATAATAGAAGGCTTGGGTTATATCCCCTTTCTGAAAAACTACTTTTTTGTTCTGATCTATGACACAAATAACACCTTGATGGATATTCTCTACATTTCCATTTCTAAATTCTTTTGCAATAACAGGAAAGTCCATCCTTTTATCCTCTCTTTTCCTTTTAAGTCACTACCCGCAAAGCGCCTGAGACAAAAGTATTTTAACAAAGCTAAATCCGAACGAAGATTCCATTATCAAACGGAGTAGTTCGGATCAACCTTTCCGGAAATCCTGGTGAATTTTGTTGCAAATTATCTATATACCGTGTAAACTGTTAGAAATTTGCTCTCTTTCATTCTACTTTTGATGAGTGCATGCATACGCTACGGGAAAACACTTCGCGTAGTATAGTGTAGTGTTCTGATTATAGAAAACATAGATTCTTAGTAATTTTTTTAGTCTTCCACTTACAAAAGATAGATCCATTTCACTTAGCGTAGGCAGAATACGGAGACTCCCGTGGGATAGCAAAAGCTGAAGATCCACTTGGTAAAGTGGGTCTCTTTACAAGCTAGCTGAAGCCGAGCCCACGGAAAACGTAGTATTCTGCCGGAGTGAATACATGCACTCATCCTCAATCAAGATGAAGAAAGCTAAACTAAAAAACAAGTTTCTTTAGTTCGCAGTTATTATCTAAATGGACTGCGTTATATAATCATACATTGACGAAACGTTGACATTGGTAATGTCTTGTTTCTTGTTAAAGTGTATATTGTCGCGAATTGAATCTGTGTAGGCGATAAATTTTTTCACCCCTGGAATCAAGGAGAAGTTATTATCTTCAAAAATTCCCTCTCTATCTGCTTCGAGCCAGACATTCATTGCAAAAGATTGACTTTCTAATTCAACACCGCCCTCCACATAAGAAAGTTGAATTTTAGGGTCTTGCAGCACAAGTTCCTTCGGTTTCACCATTACATGCTCTACACTGTCGATTACATCTCCATTCACCGTTAATTGAGCAGCTAATATGACATTGCTATCTTCCATAAGTCGTAACGAATGGATATCGGTTTCATGTATAAGGGTAGAAGTATTCTTTCTTACCTTAACAGCCTTGTTTTCTTGATACAGTGGTTGCCCGTTCAAATCATAGAGATGAAGCGTAAGCTGTGCTTTTTTATCATCTAATTGATCAGATACCGCATACACGGATAACCTATCTTCCTTTTGATCTACTATTAATACAGTTTCTTTAAAACGATCCTTGATAACATATTGTAATGCCTTCCATCTCCCGTAATAATCCATACTCGACCAAGAAGCAACTGGCCAACAATCATTCATTTGCCAATATAATGTTCCCATACAATATGGCATATTCAGCCTGTGTGCTTCCACCGCTGATTTGATCGCATCTGCTTGCAATATATGACTAAGATGTAGAAAAGCTGAAAAATCCTTTGGTTCTTTATAGTACATTTCCATATAATTCTTAATCAGGCGATTTCCTGCACCATTTTTCTGATGATGTAACATAACATCTGATTCTAATGCTAATTCCTCTTCTTTCGCATAAGTTAGAACTGTCTTTTTCTCAGGAAAAGACTGAAATCCATATTCACTCATAAAACGCCCAACTTTTTCTTTATAGGTTTCGATTGGCTTTAGCCCATGCCAAACATCCCAATAGTGAATATCCCCTTTCTCAACCGTTACAAATGTTGCATGTTGATTTTGATCATACGATAGTTCTCTCATTGGAGAGCTTGGCCAATAATCCGTATTCGAGTCATATTCTTCTACAATAGATGGTAATAAATGATGAAAAATGTCATCGTATGCTTTCCAGATTTCTTCGCGTTGTGAAGCATTATACCGTTGCTTCCAGCCCCAACCAGCATCCTCTTCATATTCGGACCAAGCAGCATCCATTTCATTATTGCCACACCATAATGCCATACATGCGTAATTTCGTAATCGTCTCACATTATCAATGGCTTCGTGTTTTACGCTATTCATAAAATCAGGATCACCCGGATACATACTACATGCAAACATAAAGTCTTGCCAAACTAAGATGCCGTATTCATCACACAATTCATAAAACATATCATCTTCATAAATACCTCCACCCCATACACGAAGCATATTCATATTGGAAGCTGCCGCTGTGGCGATTTCATGCTCATATTCGGCTCTTGTTGTCCTCGTTTGGAAGCTATCATTCGGAATATGGTTCGCCCCTTTAGCAAAAACAGGAACACCATTTAATTCAAAATAGAAACTTTGACCATGTTGGTCATCTTCTCTAACTAAACGAATGGATCGAAGGCCTGTTTTTACAACACTTGTATCTTGCACTCTTTCATTTAACTGTACATCTGCTTGAAACCGATACAAATAAGAGTTCCCTAAACCATTACTCCACCATAATTGAGGATTTTCAATCAAAATCGGAACCTCTAATACTTGTGATCCTTTTACTAGTTTACAAGCCTTGTTTACATCCAATCCATGCTGATCGGAAATCATTATTTCTACTTCCATTTCCTTTGTTGCTTCTATCTCTAAAATAGCATTTATTTCTGCCTTTTCGGATGATACCGATTGTTGTTGGATATAAAAATCTGTTAACCTTGCATCAGACCATGCTTCCAAATATACGTCCTTCCAAATACCACTGGTTACAAAGCGTGGACCCCAGTCCCAACCATAATGGTAAGGGGCCTTTCGCGCAAACACACTGAGCTTTTTTTCTCCGACTCCCCCATCTTCCGAATGATCATTATCAGCTGGGAAGTTATAACCTAAATGGTCTGGCTTATCTATATCGTGATTTATCGGTGAATGGAAATATACGAGTAATTGATTCTCGCCCGCCTTCAAGTAGGATTTGACATCCACTTTCCAGATTCTAAACATATTGTCTGCTTGCAGAACCTTCTCACCATTTACATATACTTCCGCATAGGTATCTAAACCTTCAAATACAAGCTCTACTCTGTCTTCTTGTAACCATTCTTTTGAAACGGAAATAGTGGACTTATATTCCCAATCCTGCTTATCAATCCATTGCAAATCCAGCTCATTTTCCCCTACAAAAGGATCTGGTATCATGCCATGCTTTAACAAATCGGTATGTACACACCCAGGAACCGCAGCCGATTTCCAATCATTTGCGCCTGCTGTTTTGAAATACCAATTTTGTATTACGCTTTTTCTAACGTTACTCATCTATATACCTCCGTCTATTATCAGTCAAAATGGATCTCTGCTTTATCTTCACTTGACTTATATACACCCGTTAACATCTTCATCATTTCCACTCCGTCTTCCACTGGTGCTATCGTTTCCTCTTCTCCTTTGACACAGTTAATAAAATGATCGATTTCCTTTTGAAAACCTTGTGCAAAGTCAAATGTTAGGTGATCAATTTGCGGGGTACTGTTTAACATAATATTATTTTTCTCTGTGAATATTTCTAATGCCGGTTCTATTTCAGCACCACCTTTATCACCATGTAAACTGACACGTATTTCTTCTTTTTTAGCATGTAGCGAAAAGCTAACATCGACTATTAAAGAGGCCCCGTTTTCAAATCGAATAATTGCATTTGCTAAATCTTCCACACTATTTTGCTTGGCATCGTAATCAGCTGCTTTATAAAAAGATTTATATTCTATATTTGAACGGTTGCCTAATTTGTGATACGTGTTACCACTTACTGATTTCACTTTCGGCTTACCCATTAAATACCAGCAAAGGTCGATAACATGAACACCAATATCTATTAATGGTCCACCTCCAGACCGTTCCTGATCTGCAAACCAACCACCAGGATTTCCTAGGACTCGTAAACAGGTGGCTTTAGAGAAATAGATATCTCCTAGTTCACCATTGTCAATAAACCGCTTTAGTACCTGTGTGTTTGTTCCAAATCTTCTTACATACCCAATTTGCAAGAATTGATTAGGATTATTGTGAACAGCTTCTTCTATCGCTAGGGCTTCTTCCACAGTTTTACACAATGGCTTTTCGATTAAGACATTTTTCCCTGCATTTAGTGCTGCAATTGCGATTTCAGCGTGCGTATTATTCCATGTACAAATACTTATTGCCTCTATCTCACGATTACGTAACATCTCTTGATAATCGGTATAATAATGCGCTACACCTAATTCTTCAGCCTTTTGTTTTGCACGAACTTCATTTATATCACATACAGCAAACAACGCAGCATCTTGATTTTTTAGGTATCCTTGAATATGCATGTCAGAAATGGATCCTAAACCAACAATCCCAACTTTTACTTTACTCATTTTTTAACCCCCTTAAAGTTGATTCCACATATTACGAACATTCCGCATCGAAATTTCACTTGCTTGCTTACACTCTTCCATTCCTTCAAATTCAATCGAAATATATCCATCATATCCACTATCTTTTATCACTTTTAAAATAGCTTCTAATTCAATATCACCATGCCCTGTAATAGCACCACGCAAATATTGTCCACCTGCTGAAGTAAACCAGCCTTCTCCAGGGTTTGGCCATGATTGGGGACGAATGTAAAAGTCTTTGATATGCACCATTGTCGCGCTGTCCATACATTTCTTGACAGCGGTGATTGGATCTTCATCCGCACACAGGAAATTACCGGTATCTAACGTATGTCCAAAGTTAGAACGATTGACTTGAGATACAATTAGATTGATACGATCACTTGCTTGAATATAGAAACCATGATTTTCGATACTTGTCACAATGTCATATTGCTTAGCATAATCAGCAATTTCCTGGCACGCCTCCACAATCTTAGGCAGATCCTGATGAAACTGTTTCATGCCAGCATCTGCTGGTGGCTTAAATGAAATATCATGTCTCATTCTCCGTACACCAAGTTGATTCGCGATATCGACTTCTTGTTTTACTCGTTCTATTTCTGCTTGAAACGCATTCGCATCACCACTCAAAAAGTCGGCTCCAATTGCGTAGTTTGAAATATCTATTCCTACTTCCTTAGCTTTTTTAACTATGTCTGCCACCAATTGCGGATCGTTAGTCAGCGTATAACCAATCGGGACCATTTCAATATGTTCTGCACCTTGCTCTTTTGCCCATTGCATCACATCTAATATCGTCATTTCCCCTTCATGGATGGCATTTGCCAAGCTATATGAGCTCATCCCTAATTTCATTGTTTAGGCCTCCTCTAGTTATGACTTAACGTTATCTCCTTTTTTTGCTGATTAGATTGATATGCTGCTTTTACAACTTCTAATGTTCTCAAACCATCTTCTCCTGTAATAAAAGGTGCCCGCGATTGGTTTACACATTGTAAGAAGTCCTGAATTAATATTTCATCCATATCATCTGCCCAAACGAGATGCTCCAACTTATTATCACGATCGTTAAATAGTAATGTATGCTGTTTAAAGGCATCAACAGCCAATGTTCCTTGTTCACCAAAGAATTCTAGGGTTACATCACCCCATATTGGAAAAGTTTTCGGACGTGACCAACTCGGATCAACCGTAACCACAGTCCCTGATTCAAACTCCAAAATCACATGGCCACAATCTTCCACCTCTATCTCGTAAAATCTTGTATCAAATTCTGCATACACGCTTTTTACTTCATCGTTTAAAATCCAGCGAAGTGTATCTACAATATGAACGATATGATCGGTGGCACAGCCTCCCCCTGACAGGTTTGGATCCACAAACCAACCACCTGGCATTTGTCCATGATTCGTTGTATTAACTGCCAAAATGTTGCCAATTTCTCGCTCATTTATTAATTTTTGTACTTCTTGAATAGCTGGGGTAAAACGAACTGGAAAAGCTATTTGTAAAATAACATTATTTTGCTTACATGCTTCTATCATTTCTAGTGCATCCTTTATTTCTGTTGCAATCGGTTTTTCGCATAATATGTGCTTTTTGTAATGTGCAGCCTTCACCACGTGTGCTTTATGATTTGCATTCTCAGAGCAAACAATAACAGCGTCTAAATCGGTTTGCAGCATGGCATCTAAATCGGCATAATAGGAGGTGTTCCATTTTTTTGCTATATCTGCTCCTCTTTGTTTGTCATCATCCCAAATACATGCAAGGGAGGCATTTTTACTTTTCTTTAAAGCATTGGCATAACTATATGCATGCATATGAGCAAAACTAATGATCCCAATTTTTAACATCTCACACCCCTCCTTTTGTAACAGGTGCAGCTTGATTTAATGAAGATTCAATTGCTTCCACCCATTCAATTGCTTTCATTATCTCGGTTATGTTATTAAATGAATCACGATTTTTCGTTAACACTTCATATCCATCTTCCAATTGACGTTGAATCAACGGTATTCCAATCGGATGAACCTTCCGTGTGCTTTGATTTGTTTTTACAATACTTATAGGATTAGCTTCGCTACTTTTATAGGTAAGCATTCCTTCAGAACCAGTCATTTCGATGTTTAATTCCTCTTTACCAAAACCACGAGCGAACTCCAGATGAGTGAAACTGTTATCTTCGTGTCTGATATGAATCGATATAAAACGATTATTTATCTCTTTTGCAAAAATAGTTTTAAAATCGCCAAATGTTTGATAAATCCACCCAATTAATTCGAATTCCTGTTGAAGGAACCTTCCATTAGAAGGTAATCTTTCTGATTGAAAAGATATACGATTAACACCACTATGACCTAATTGATCTCCACTGAATGTCTGATGTAAATTCATCAATTCGGGCGACGTCATCATCGGATTGACGATTCGAACCAGCATTTGCTCTCTTTTTAGATAGTTTAATAAGTCTTTTGTTTCCATTAGACTAGAGGCTATAGGTGATACTAGAATAATAGGGACGTCCATTCTAAGTCTTTTTAAGATAGAAGGCTTTAATTCTGCCGATACACATACATCGAACAATTCTGACTGATCGTGAGAAGAACGAAAAGCAGGTAGTGAATCTAGGTTATCATTTGATATTATTGCTTGCTCCACCTGCACTTCGGGAATCGACTCCCAAAAAGGTAAATGTTTGTTTACCTCGGCTTCATTACCTATTAACGTAACTTTTTTCATTATTCTTCACCCTTTCTCTTTGCTAATTTGGTATGTGCTAATTTCGTAAGGCTTTAATTTTGTTTTATAGTAATCCGTCCTTACTATTGAATGATTGATTGGTTTTTCAAGAAGGTTGGTTTCTTGGATCACAGCTTTTTCGGGTAGACTTAATGATGCTGATACCTCGCTCCCTTCAGACTCATATAATCGAATAACAATACCTTCTTCGTTTTCAGCTAATTTAACGGTATCTAGTATAGCGCTTTCACTGTCAATTTTAATAAATGATAACGAATTCCTTAATTCACCTGACGATATGGTTGTTTGCATGATTGTATCTCTTGTATTAAGCTCGTGGCCTTTTTTTACTGTTTCCGCCGCTCTCCAATCACCCTGGTGAGGATATAAAGAATATACAAACTGATGACGGTGAATGTCTGCGCTTTGATCTGGCCACTTGGGCGATCTCAATAAAGATAGTCTGATATTCTGGCCTTTGATGTCATATCCATATTTACTGTCATTTAAAAGGCTGACACCAAAGTTGCCTTCAGATACATCTGCCCATCGCTGACCACATACTTCAAATTGTGCCTGCTCCCATGTCGTATTATTATGTGTCGGACGGTTGATCGTACCAAACGGTATCTCATAGGTAGCATGTGATGAATAAACATTAACCGGAAATGCAACTTTTAACAATTTATTCGTTTCATTCCAATCGACTTCTGTATCGAAATCAATCAACTTAGAATAATGGTGGAATATAATCTTTTGCGTAATAGTAGATTCATTTAACTTCCATTTAAAATGCAACTCATCTGTTAATTTTCCTGTGTGATGAATTGTTGCCTCTATTAGATTTACATTTTCGACTTTTTGAGAAGCGAAATTTGGGTCTATGTCCCAGGCATCCCAGTCTGTGGGTAGGTCATCGAATAACTGTAGTTCGTTTGCTACAGCACCTTCTTGGATAACCTCTCTATCACTTTGCTTATCATATAATCTGGTTATAAAGCCTTGTTCATTAAATTCAAGCCTATAGTTAACCGTTTCCCATTTACCGTTAAATGGTTTAGAAGGTGCCAGGCATTTTCCTTCCGCTTCTTGTAACCATACCGTTGTGAAGCCAAACTGTGGTACATTCGGAATGAAAGCTTGTAATACAAGCGTTGCATCATCCACCTTTACATGTTCCATTGGATAAGGATTTCCTTCTTCATCCACAATTATTTTAGATAATAACTCTAGACCACCATTTATTTGAATTAGACGATCTCTATCCCAACCCAAACTATTGAATACTATTACGGGCTCACCAGGCCCTTGTGTATTAACCTTACTTGCGATTTGCTTCATTGCTTCCATCTGCAAGAATTGACCTTCAGTCAACACTTCTTTATATTGCTGGTCTGATAACTCATAGACCGGTTCAATAGATGTACCAGGAACTATATCATGGAACTGATTCAACAGGATTAATTTCCAAAGCTCTTTTATCCTTTTGGCAGGATAATTTTTCTCTGTTAATAGATATGCAAAGGAATGCCATATTTCCAAGCTTCGAAACAATGATTCAACTTGCCGGTTATATTTCTTTGTTTTAGCATGTGTTGTATAGGTTCCACGGTGCAATTCCAGATACAAATCACCATACCATTTTGGTAATACTGGTCCTTGTTGACTAATACGTTCAAAGAAATCATGTACCTTGCTAAATTTCACATCGGGTAGTCCAGGTAATGATTCAGATCGTTTCACTGTTTCGATCATTTCTCTAGTAACCCCACCTCCCCCATCACCGAATCCATATACCAGCATTCTTTCATTATGAGCACTTTTCTGATTAAAATCATCCCAGGTCTCTTTTATATCCTTCGGCTTCGTTTGCTGGCCTAAAACAGTATGTAAATAAGATAGAATTGTCGTTCCATCGATACCTTCCCAATGAAATAAATCATATGGAAAACGATTCGTATCATTCCAATTTAACTTAGTCGTCATAAAGTATTCGGTATCTGCCTTCTTTAGAATTTGAGGTAGTGAGGCACAATAACCAAACGTGTCCGGTAGCCATTCCACTTTTGGCTCCACTCCAAATTCCTCTTTAAAATATTGTTTACCATACAATAGCTGTCTTACTAATGACTCACCAGAGGGTATATTTAAATCGGGTTCAACCCACATACCTCCGATAATTTCCAATCGACCTGCTTTTATTTTTTGTTTAACTCGGTCAAAAATTTGAGGATAATAATGTTTTAGATATTCAAATAATTGCGGTTGACTTTGTGCATACTGAAATTCTTCGTATTCGTCCAATAATGTACAAGCTGTCGATAATGTTCTAGAAACTTTTCGGACAGTTTCTTTTATCGGCCATAACCAAGCAACATCTATATGTGATTGACCGATTGCCCAAATTGTTCCCTCACGATAGCCCGCCATGCCTTTTAATAGTGATTGAATGCTTTGTTCTTGTTCATATAGCTTCTTTTGATCAGCTAGATCTTTCTGATTAGGTATCTTCCACTCATTCGCTACATCTTCTAATGCCTTGAAAAGGACTGATTTTCGAGCATCCGCATCATCTAAGAGAGCTAACGTGTCACAAGCGGTTTCTAATGTAAAAACAAAGCTTTGTACAGCTCGATTAACGAATACCAATGCACTGTTCTCTAATAAAATAGGAGGTGGTGCAGTTTCCGCACTTGCTACTTGATTAAAGCCTCGTAAAGAATCTTCCGGAATTCCGACAGGGTTAAATAGTTCCAATTCTATCTTTAATACATGGCTGTCTTGTGCATGATTTGCTACAAAGCAAAAAGAGCGATTGCGGTCAAAACCTTGAACAGGCTCTCCATTGATATGCATTAATGCTTCATAATGAGATGGTATACCTCCTGGTCCACCTGCTTTGAACAGGATTCCAACATCACTTGAAGGCCACTCATTCGGAATTTCTATACTATTTTTCAAAAAAACAGTTACCCCAGATTCAATGAGTAATTCCCCAATATTAACTGTTTTGGATGAATTCTTTCTCTCCAGTGACTGATAATTCTTCGGGCCTTCATATTTAAAACTATTCATTTCCCAATTATTAATGTCTTTTGTTGCGAGATATTGATTGTTTCTAAGTAATCGTATCAAACGATGAATTCTTTGCATGACTATCCCCCATTACTCTTCTTGAATCACTAATTTCTTTTCATCCAATTGATCAGATGATTCACCTGCTAGCAATATGACCGTACCAGGCTCAACTACCTGCCTCATCTCTACATTCCATATGGATAGTTCTTCAAAGCCTAATTGTAATTCCACATTTTTCTTTTCTCCAGCAGGTATCCATATTTTCTTAAATGCTTTTAATTCTTTTATTCTTGTTGTTACAGATGCTTCTACGTCTTTTATATATAGCTGTACAACAGCAAAGCCATCATATTCCCCTGTGTTGGAAATATTAACGGATATCGGTAGACGTTCACCTTTTGTTAATGAATGGACACTAACTGTTTCTTGTTCTTTTGAAGTAAATTCACATTTAAACGTACTATACGACAAACCAAAACCAAAGCTATACATCGCGTGGCCTACTTCATCATAGTAATCTTGTTTTGCACCACTATTTTTGACATTATAATATATCGGTAATTGATCTGCGGAATATGGGATAGATACCGGTAATTTCCCACTTGGATTAACATCCCCGAATAGTACTTCGGCTATCGCCTGGCCACCTAGTTGACCGGGATACCAACCTATTAATATCGCGTCTAAATAGGGTTCAATATCTTTTAAGCTATATGGCCTTCCTTGGATAAACACGCCGACCATAGGAGTATCGATAGACGCTAATTCTTGTACTAATTTTTTCTGGACACCACCTAAGTCCAAATTTGCTACATCGATATTTTCCCCACAATCCATTTCAGCTTGATCATAATCCGTTACTGCTCCGTTATCCTCAAATTCCATACCAAATTCTCTTGCACTTGATCCACCTAACGCTAAAATAACAATATCTGCTTTACTTGCAATCGATTTTGCACGATCAAAATCGGACATATCTGTAGAACGAATGCCGCATCCCTTGCTATAAAGGATTTCACACGCTTCCTCCACAACATTTGTAATACCTTGTTTTACTGTTACAACTGAATCTCTTCGTTGAGGAGCTGTATAATCTCCTAATAAATTATAAACACTATCTGCATTCGGTCCGATAACAGCTATCGTTTTCGTTCTTTTATTTAAAGGTAATAGATTATCTTTGTTTTTCAATAGTGTAATAGATTGTCTAGCCATTTCTAGATTTAATCTTTGGCCTTGCGACCTATTCACTAAAACACTTCTTGATTTGTCATCGGCTTCTGAAAAGAGACCTAATAAAAATTTTACATATAGCACCCGTTTAACTGCTTGATCTATAAGTGACTCCTTTATTTTTCCATTCATAACAGCCGCTTCAATTTGTGTATAAACATCGTCCCACAAGCTTAAATCGACACCTGCATTTAAAGCATAGGCTGCAGCCAGCTCTTTATCACCACTAAGTAAGAGTAATCGGTCCAATGCTGTTCCATCTGCCATCACAATTCCCTTAAAACCCCATTCTTTACGAAGTATATCGGTTAGTAATTTTCGGTTAGCATGACATGGAATTCCATCAATCTCATTATAGGCTGCCATACACGCTAAAGCCCCCGATTTTACCCCTGCCTTCATTGGCGGCAAATAAATTTCTCTTAACTCCCTTTCGCCTATTAGTGCTGGACCTGCATTATGTCCACCAACAGCAGCACCTTGTGCAGCAAAATGTTTTAAAACAGCAATAATATTGGGAGACTCTTTATTATCTCCTTGCATACCTTTCACGACAGCTTCCGTCATACGGGCAGCTAAATAAGGATCTTCACTGAAACATTCCTCTGTTCTTCCCCACCTGGGATCTCTGGCAATATCCAGTGTAGAAACTAATCCTAAATGGACACCTCTTTCCTTTAATTCTGATGCTATATATTCCGAGACGTTTGATTGTAAATCAGGATTCCATGTAGCACCAGACCCTAGATGAGTAGGGAAGACGGTGCTATCTAACGCTTGATGACCATGGGGACATTCTTCTGAAAAAAGAGCTGGGATCCCAAGTCTAGTATGTTCTTTTAAATAGTCCTGTACCATTTTTACAACATGCAAAGAGTCCTCAACAGGGATGCCATTTTCAAAGTTTATACCAGACCAAGGATCAGCCCTAAACAAACCATATAAAGCACCAATCCCTTGAAACTTTTGTACATGTTCTTTAAAGATCTCCGTTAGTTCATATTGGTTTCCATTTTTTCGATATACTTGCCACCCATATAGTTTTTGGTTCAACTGTCCTACTTTTTCCTTTAAAGTCATTTGCTTTAGCAAATCATCGACTCGTCTCTCTATCAACTGTTAACCTCCTCTCTTCTATATGCCTAGCCCTATGAGAAGTAGATTTTTTATGAAAGCTTGAATACATGTGCAATTGGTGTGTTTCTTTCTTCCATAGGTGGCATTTTGACCGTTAATCCATCATTATCTTGATAGAATTCGAGTGAATCACTTACATGGAGCAAGTCAATTCGTTCTACTTTGTCAACATAAGGGATAACTATTTCTTTATCTTGATAGGAACGATCATTATTTTGATATAAACGGAAGCAATAAACGTTATCATCCTTAGTGGTAAAAGCGAAATTGTTTTTATAATACGGAGCAACCATCCTTGTTCCATAGATTGATTCACCGTACAATTCCATCCATTCACCTATACCTTCCATTAATTCGCACGCTTTTCTTGGAAGTCGACCATCTGGTTGAGGGGGAACATTAAGAGCTAGATTCCCTCCCTTTGCTACTATTTCAATAAGTGTATGAATGATTTCTCTTAAGCTTTTATATTCATCTTGATATTTAAAGGAAAAGGAAGTTCCAATTGTTATACAACTTTCCCAGGGTACATCGATCGGTTGATCCGGAATTGTTTGCTCTGGGGTAATATAGTTCTCATATAACCCTCCTACTGTTCTATCTACTGTTAACAGCCATGGCTGATGTTGCCGGGCTTTTTCTACGACTTCACCAAGCTTGATATCCTGATTCCGCTTTCCTACCCAACCTGCATCTAGCCACAGGATATCTATTCTTCCGTATTTCGTCATTAATTCCATTATTTGATTGTGAGTAAATGATATAAACTTCTCCCACATCCAAGGATATTGCTCCGGATCATAAGATGGACCTCTCCACATATGATTTTTTCTTTCCATCCCTGGCGCCCAATAATATGGTGTATGCCAATCTGCTTTAGAAAAATACGCTGCTATTGCGATTCCCTTCTCACGGAAAGCATCAAATACATTCCGGCAAATATCCGCATATTTATGCGTGTGAAAAGGACAGTCTTTTCCTGTAATACGGTAATCTGTTTCCTTGGTATCCCACATCGAGAAGCCATCATGATGTTTGGTCGTAAAAATCAAATATTTAAATCCTGCTTTATGAGCAAGATTAGCCCATTTATCTGGCTGAAACCTAATTGGATGAAAGGTTTTATTTAAATTAAAATATTGTCTTTTAAATTCTTCCATATCTTCTTCCCAATCGATATCATCTCTAGACCATTCACCATCTTCATCACTTAAAGCCCATGATTCTACTAGTCCCAATTGAGAATATGGCCCCCAATGCATCATTAAGGCCAGCTTTTGGTCTTTAAACCACTCTAATCTTTCCAATAAGATCGGATCATTTGGTTTAACCCATTTCTGTTCTGAACTGTAATTGTGAACACCATTTTCTACTAGCTGATCGTTTGCCACTCTATTCAGCCTCCTTTACTCTTCCAGTCATATAATGGACTACCTTTTACCACAAGCCCGACCTCACTTAATAAAAATTCACTAAACATGGAATTAGCCCAAGAAAACCAAGGTCGAGTAAATTGCTTCGGGTCATCAACATGAAAGCCCTCGTGCATTAAATTTTGTCCAGCATCTGTTTCTTTGAATACCTTGATTAAGCGTTCTTTTTCCTCTCTTTCTATAGAGGTTAAGCCTTGAATGGCTAGTGCAATATGCCAAATGTATCGATCTGGCGTATGTGGACTACCGATACCACTTGCTATTTTTCCTTTAAAATAATAGGGGTTTTCCTCACTTAAGATAAACCTTCTTGTATTTTGGTAAATCTCATCATCAAACGGTCGGTACCCGATATAAGGTATCGATAATAAACTTGGAACATTCGCATCGTCCATTAATACATAGTTACCCAAGCCATCTGTTTCATAAGCATAAATAGAACCAAATTCAGGGTGTTCCACAATACCAAATTGTTGAATACCTTGCTCGATTTCTAATGCTAATTTGTTTGCTTTGTTAGCTAATGACTCATCCTCTAAAATAGCAACAGCTATTTCGGCTAATTGTTGTAAGGAAACAACTGCAAACATATTGGAGGGTATTAAATAACCATATTTGCAAGCATCATCACTGGGACGAAAGCCACTCCATGTCATTCCTGTGTATCCCACTGGTGCCCCATATCCATCGTGAGATAATGTATCTTGTGGTGGACAGTTATCACGCACGAAGTGATACGCTGATTGATCTGAATGATGCTGTTCTGTCGTCCAAACATCTATTATTTTCTCCATCGCTTCTTTAAATTGCTGATTAAAATGTGTAGTAATACCCGTTCCTTTCCAATACAAATAAGCGAGCTGGATAGGATAGCAAAGTGAATCAATTTCATATTTCCGTTCCCATATCCAATCTGTCATCTTCGTTCGGTCTTGATGATAACGGTTACCATTAGGGTGCTCATTGAATGCATTGGCATAAGGATCATGATTGATAAAGGACACCTGCTTTTCAATAACTCCTTGAATCATTTGTGCTATCGTTGGATCTTGATCTGCTAATAATAAGTAGGGACGAACCTGTGCTGCAGAGTCTCTTAACCACATTGCTGGTATATCTCCAGTAATCACGAAAGTAGACCCATCTGATTGAGGCCGTATCGTTGTTTGATACGTATTAACGAAACATTCCTCAAACATAGTCTGTAGTTTTTGATCTACTTGGTAATATTCTTGCACTTTTTTAATTAACCCTTGGATAGATGGTGTTAGCTGTTGTGTCACTTCTATTCACTCCTTTACCTTTAATCCCACTGTTACTATCTCAAAAGGTGCTACTGATAAGGTGATAGATTCGTTGGAATCCGCTAATATTTCACCTTGTTCTTGTTCCTCTAGAATGTTACTTAGATAAAACTGCTCTACCTTGCTGTTATTCTTAACCTGAACGGTTCCATCTTGATTCATCATATTAAAAAAACGCATATGCAGATCATCCGTTACGGAAGAAGCCTTGAGCGATGTTAAAACTGTCTCCTTTGAGGTATCTACCGAAATATATGGATGACTAGTCGAGATGGAACCATCCTGATTTGGTAACTGAACATCCGACCATGGTATTCGGTATTGATAAGCTTGCTGATACACTTCAGCAGGCCCCTCCTTGTTAACATGCGGAAAAATTTTAAAAGCAGCGTATTGATCACCTAAACATTGTGCCTCCGGAGTCGGAAAATAACCCCAGTCTCCTAATTCACCTACTGCTCGAACTAATGTAATCGCAATGGTATTTCTGTCATCTCTTAGTACTTCATATTCATTTAATCCCTTATTAGCAATGGTAATACCTTTCGCTGAGTCATGCATACTAACGAACGCCTGCTGATGCTGGGAATGATCCGGATTCGTCCACTGATCTGATGGCTTGTTATTTCTTTTAGCTACTTCAAATATAGAATCCGCATAATGTACTTTACTATCTATATCTGTTGGAAACAGAGCACGGAAACGGTGATCTTTCGCTACATTATGGAAGGAAACATGAACATCGACTCCCTTACCATATCGCTCTAAAGTAACATGTGTTTTGATTGTAAATGGAATCATTTTTTTACTTCGCTTTGCTTTACGACCGGAAAACCATACAAGCTCTTGCTGTTCCTTCGCTAGTTTATCCTCCGCACTTTCAGGGATTTCTAATTCATGAATAATTTCATAGGTAGCACGGATAGAGGTATTCTCTACAAGCTTGATAGATGCCTGTAATCCCGTTGTCGTAATAGGGAGATCTTGATTGGGTTGCTTATACATATACTCATTACCGATATCTCCAGTGTCTTCGTAAACTAATAGATTCTCAAAAACTTGACCAGTTGCTTTATTACGTATATGGAGTGAACCATCCATATTGATTTTGATATACATATACTCATTTTCGAGTACATTTTCCGCTGAAGCAATTCGATTTATAGCGTTACTTTCTTTCTCTCCTATTACGAAAGCAAAGGCTTGATGACTTAAAGGTGCTACGTCGTGTGCTTCAAACGTTATTTTTACTCTTCTTGCTAAATAAGGTTGCCGGAATTGATTTTTTGGCAAATCATAATCAAAAACAACCCCTAAATCTTCTATTTGATAATCAAGGATATTACCTTTCTCATCCATTAAAACTCTATTATCTATCAGGTAATCTTCTAATTTTTTACGATGAACACCATCTGCGAAATATTCCCGCTTTAAATCCAACTCTACTGTTACCACACCTGTTCGACTTTGCCCTGTTGTATTAAAAATAGCAAATGGAATAGGGTCTTCCCCATACTTCTCAAATACTGTGGTATTAATATGTCTTGCCAGTTTTGCTAATAGCTTTCTTTTCAAGCTTTCTGCCATATGTTTACTCTTCTCAAATCTAGTAACCATCTCCCTGTGCACTTCATCTACACTACAACCACAAATACTATCATGAGGATGGTTTTTCATAAGCATTTTCCAAGCATACTCCAATACATCATGCTCATACTTATCACCCATTACATAAGCAAAAGCGGCTAATGGTTCTACTTCACTCTCTAATAAAGTTTGCACCTCTTGATTCATTTGTTTTAAGTAAACCCTGGAGGAAGCTGTATTGACTAGTGTCCCCCATCCATCCGTATGTTGACTTCGTAATTCTCCTTCAACAGTTTTTAAATGACCTTCACTTTGCTGAGGGTTCAGCTGTTCCAGATACTCATTAAAATTAGAATGAATAAATGTTACATCCGGATATAACTCCTTTGCTAATTCAATAGCCTTAGATAGATCTGTTTGTACTGGCTGATGATCACATCCATTTAACATTAATAAATGGTTAGAGGATGCATATTTCTCCATCGCTTCTAAATGGCCATCCCAATATTTTTTTGCTGCCTTTCTTTCAGTAGGAATTTCATTTCCATTACAATACCAATTAGCAAACAGGATGCCGACTACCTCTGAACCATCAGGAGACTTCCATTTCATCTCGGAATACGGAGACTCATACACATCTGCTTCACTGACAGAATTGTTAAAGCCAGTGGGTTTAACTCCTCGACCAAAAGCGGCATGTTTTATCCCGGCCTGTGCCAATATTTGCGGTGCTTGCCCGATATTTCCGAATGAATCAGGGAAGTATCCAATCTTCGATACATTCCCCCACTTTCTTGCATCCTTCATACCGTATTGCAAGTTGCGAATATTAGCTTCACTACTTGTTAGAAATTCATCCTGTAAAATATACCAGGGCCCGACGTAAATGCGCTTTTGCTCTATAAGTTGTTTAAGTTTATCTCGTTGTTCCGGGCGCACTGCCAAATAGTCATCTAACATAATAGTTTGCCCATCCAAGTGAAAGCTTTTAAAGTTTGGTTCATTATCTAATGTATCTATTAATTGATCCATAAATTCTACTAATAAGAAATGGTGTTTTTCGTATGGTAGATACCACTCACGATCCCAATGTGTATGAGAAATAATATGAACGGTTTTCTTATTGTCCGATTGTCTCACAGCTATACCTCCAAATTAACGCTCAAATTCCATTAAAAAGGTTTTCATTTCATATGATTTAATATAAAACTTTACTTTAAGCTCGATAACCTCTCGGTATCGATATTTATCTACTTCATTTATCCTCGCTTTTAGTTTATCCATTGTTAAAAGCATACAAGTTTCACCTCAAGCCCATTCCATATGTAAGAATGGCTCGTGTGTTTTCAACGAGCCATATCTGATTATTCATTTCTATTAATTCGCTGCCCAACGATCATATGCATCTTGGTGAATTTGAATATATTGGTCGATATTCATATTTTCAATTGTTTGAATATAATCATCCCATTTAGAAAGCGGCTCTACCCCTGTAATAAACTTAGCTTCCATTTGCTCCACATATGATTTTAAGTCTACCTCGATGGTGTTAATTGCCTCTTGTTCTTCTTCTGTTAAGTAAACTAGAGGATATGGTGTTTCAGCATATGGATCGACTTTTTCTTGTGTTTCACTTTCAATAAACAAATCAAAATCTGATCTTGGTGCAGTTTCTACTAAATCTACTAGCATCGGTGTGGTAATCCCGTATGCTGGAGTCAGGGTGCCGCGATAATCTTCACTACTATCAAACTCTTCCGGAACATCTAAAAATACTCTCTGACCATCTTCTCCCTCTTCCCATAAGTAACCTTCAGGACCTTGATCAAAGAAGTCTCTACCTTCTTGTGAATATAAGTAGTCAACCCATCTTATGGAAGCTTCAGGATGTTCATTATTTTTCGAAATAGCAAATGCCCCTCTACTAATACCAGGATTACCTGGTAAAACAATTTCCGGAGATATGTCACTTGTTAAAGGCTGAAACATCGGATTATTAATGGCTTCCTCCTCCGTCTCACCTGTTGTAAAGAAGGAGAACCAATCCGGGAATAATCCTAAGCGGTTTTCTTGACCCTTTGCTTTCTTTTGCTCATCTGCTTGTGAAAATGTTTCTGGATCTAATAATTCTTCATCATATAGTCTATTCATATAAGTTAAGTATTCTTTATAGTTTTCTGTCATAGGTGCATAACGCGCTTCGCCATTTACCTCTTCAATACCCCATTCTTTCATACCAAATGCAGCCAAAAACCACCTTCTTGTACTATTCATTTGTACATCTGTTAACGGAATCTCATCTGCTTCACCATTTCCATTAGGATCTTCTGTTTTAAAACGTACTAATAACTCATATAGTTCCTCTGTCGTTTTTGGTAATTCTTCTACACCTAATGCATCCAACCATTTTCCGTTAAACCACATTGGCCCCGCTGGCCAGGCAGATGTAGGGTGCTGATTGATTGCAGGCAGTGCATAAATATGCCCATCAGTTGTTGTAATCGACCTTTTGATCTCAGGATTTTCTTCCATTAAAGCTTTAAAGTTTGGTGCATATTCATCAATTAAATCTTCCAATGGTAGTAGAACACCTTGCTGTCCATAATCCACTTCCATCCCTGGTGTTAGGTCTCCTGTTCCAGCCCCGAAGATAATATCTGCGATGTCACCGCTTGCAAATGCTAAGTTTAACTTAGTCTGAAAATCACTTAATGGAGGTGTATCATATTTAAAATGTATATTTGTTTTTTCTGAGTATTGTTGTAATGTTGGCATATCCTCCCATTCTGCCAATCCTGTACCTGGTGCCATTAATGTCAACGTAATCTCTTCATCCACTATTGGGTAACCTTCTTTATTTACTTCTACATCAGAAGTAGCTGATTCATCATCTTCTTGCTCACCTTTATCACCAGTAGTTTCATCATTATTACAGCCGACAATAACTAGACAGCATATAAAACTTATTAATAAATACCATAACTTTTTCTTCATTATTTAACCCCTCTCTTTTATTATCAATAGAATCCAGTGGATAACGTTAATTACAACACCACCTCCTTCATCATCCTGTTCACTGGATTTGCTTTTAGCCCTTAAGTGATCCAATCATAACTCCTTTAACAAAATATTTTTGAAGAAATGGATAAACAATAATTACTGGAAGTGATGAAACTATCATTACCCCATACTTAATGATGGCAGCCAATTGTTGATTACTATGAATCAATTGGGCAGCATCTCCCGTCATCGGTGTGTTATTACTAGACATATCTTGTAAAACCAGGATTTCTCTTAGAACTAATTGGAGCGGGAATAAATCCCGGTCCGAAATATAAATCAACGCGTTAAAATAGCCGTTCCAATGTCCAACTCCATAAAACAGTGCCATTACAGCAATGATAGGAGCAGATAAAGGTAGAATAATTTTAAAGAACAATTTAAAATTAGATGCGCCGTCAATCGTGGCAGCCTCTTCTAGTCCCTTCGGTATAGTAGATTGAAAATATACCCTAGCAATAACAATATTCCAAACAGCTGCAGCGTTAGGTAAGACCATCGCCCAAATCGTATCGATTAATCCTAAATCTCTTACTAGTAGATATGTAGGGATTAATCCTCCTGAAAAAAACATAGTTAATACAAATAATGCTGTAAAGAATCCCCTTCCATAGAAGTCCTTCCTTGATAATGCATATGCGGCAGGAATTGTAACCAAGAGATTGATTAATGTCCCCAAACCTGTATACACAATGGTCATTAAGTATCCCCGCCAAATCGAGTTATTTCCTAAGATTAATCTATACCCCTCTAATGTAATGTCTTTTGGGAGCAACCACATTTTTCCTGAATTCACATAAGTCGGATTACTTATAGAGGCACTCACAATATAAATTAATGGGTAAAGCACCACTACTAGAGCAATGGTTAAACAAAAATAAACAAAGATTTTAAACACTTTATCAGCTTTCGTTTCATATAATGCAGAATCCATCATCGTGCAAGACCTCCTTTACCATAAGCTTGTTTCACTTGTTTTACGAGCAATCTGGTTAACCGTAACTAACAAGATGGCATTTATTACAGCATTAAACAAACCTACTGCTGCTGCAAAGCTATATTGTGCATCTAATAAACCAGCTTGATACACAAAAGTTGCTATAACATTAGATGATTCTAAATTTAACGGGTTTTGTAACAGCAAAATTTTCTCAAAGCCTAATGCCATGATATTTCCTAAATTCATAATTAATAGAATAACCATAGTTGGCACTAAAGTTGGAATATTTATATAGAGAATTCTTTGAAATCTCGATGCTCCATCCACTATTGCTGCTTCATGTTGTTGTGGGTCTACCCCTGATAAGGCAGCAAGATAAATAATGGTCCCCCATCCAGTACTTTGCCATACACCTGAAAGTACATATACGGTTTTAAACCATTTTGGATCGGACATAAAACTAATAGGTTCGAAACCAAAGAATTGAATAATATGGTTAATAATACCTGTTGTAGGTGAAAGAAAAGCAATTATCATACCTGAGATAACCACTACGGAAATAAAGTGTGGTGCATATGTAACTGTTTGGACGGTTCTTTTATATAACCCGTCTTTAGCTTCGTTTAATAACAACGCCAATATAATTGGTAAAGGAAAACCAACAGCTAATTCATATAAACTAATGCCTAATGTATTTTTTAAAAGATCCCAAAAATAATAAGAATTAAAAAACCTTTCGAAATGCTTTAACCCTACCCATTCGCTTCCTAAAAATCCCAAAGATGGTACATAATCTTTAAAAGCAATTTGAATACCATACATCGGTACGTAATGAAAGATAATAAAGTATAACAATGCTGGTAATATGAAAAGATATAGTTGCCAATTTTGCAGTATTTTTTTTAGTTTCGTTTTTTTTATTTTTGTCACGTTAGTTTCATCTTTTGATTTATCAGTAATAGTGGTTCCTAAACTCATGTACGCTTTCCCCCTTTTATATTTTGGCGATATGTAACTGCTTACATAATAAGCGTTACAAGAAAGCGTTATCAATATGTAGTTTTTGCTTTTAATTGTCATTATGGAGATATACAAAAAGAAACCCTTGGTAATAAAGGGTTTTCTTCCTAATGAATATGTAGTACTTGTTCAATATGTAAAAATTGACACTCCGACCAACAGGCAGAAGTAGTAAACGAAATATAAAAACCGAAGGCTTGTTGTTGTTGGATGAATGAGTAAGTATATTTTTTTCTTCTTATCCTAAGTTAATACCTCTACATAGAAATGCTCATGAAAGAAAGGAGGAAAAATCGATTATTAGGATTTGTCGGTTAAATTAATAGATATGAATGACATAGAGGGTTAATTGTTTGTAATGGAGATGATAAACAATTAACCTCTCTTTAAGGCTGTACCCTTAGATTATTCATATCTGACTAGCTATTTTTGATCAATTCCTTACTTAATTATCATTCGCGGTTTCCGCATGAATTTGCCGATATTTGCCTGGCGTCATGCCTACTTCATTCTTAAATTTACGAGTAAAATTAGCTACATCTTTATAACCTACATCCAGCACAATTGCTTTAATGGGTTTATCCGTTTCTAATAATTGATTCTTTACCTCTTCCAAACGCAAAGACTGTACATATTGTTTAAATGTATAGCCCGTTTGTTCTTTAATAAATCGACTGACATATGATGCAGACAATCGAAACTCTATAGCTATTTTTTCCAATGACAGGTCGTAAAGGGCAAAATGCTTATGCAGATATTGAATAATATCATGCTTAAGTTGTTCATTATGGCTCTTCTTATTATCATTTACTTCCTTACAGGCTTGAGAAATAAGATCATTCAAATGCACAAACAATTGCTCTATAGTCTGGAAATCAAAAATTTGTTCACATGTTTTTTTAGATGGTTTAACGCCCATTTCTGTAATTGTCTTTATAACCGTATTGATAATATCAAAGCATATTGCTTTTAAAAAGGATAAAGATAATTCATCTTGTTGTAAATGTTCAAAAACAGCTAATAATGCCTCATTGGCAACTTTACTATCTCCTTGCTTTATACTCTGAACAATTTTTAATAGATCTTCTTTAGGATATCCTACATAAAATTCTTTTTCTTCTTTAATATTTTCAAAATATATGCAGCTTCCCTGACTATAAAAATATTTATGCTCTAATGCTACTAAAGCTTCAATATAAGACCGGTTAATCATTGTGGTCTTGTCATAAACTGTCCCTATTCCGATCATTGGTTTAATACCAGTTAATTGTTTGATGTCTTGCTTTAATTGTTTGACAAACTCATTACGTTTGCGTTGGGCAACTGATCGGTCGCCATTAATCTTTACCACCAAAGCAATGCCATCCATATATAACAAATCGATACCATATGCTGTAACATCTTCCAATGTAATATTAGTAAATAATTCATAAATAGTTTCACGTTCTGTTATCTTTTCCTTAGACAGCTGCTGCTTCTCCAATGAAATGATCATGGAACAGTAATAGTCACCGTGGATGTCAAGGTACAATGTTTCATTATAACTATTAATCTCTTCTTCCGTATTAAAATCACCTTTTATTATCTTCGTTAAAAATTGATCCTTCGCAAATGTTTGATGTTTAAATATTGTTTCACTTAGCATTTCATGGTCTTCAAACACAGAGGTGACGGTTCTCTTTATCGTGTCCAGTTCATTAATCCCTTTGAGTTCTAATTTTCTGTTATTGCTTACGGAATCAAATAAAGATCTAATCGGTTGATATTGTTTTTTTGCTAGAAAAATGGCTAGAATACTTCCCACTATAAATACACTTAAACATAATATGACCATAATCATGATTGTATTAGACAATCGCTCAAAGAACTGGTGTGTTTCCATCATAATAATATATTTCCAGCCTGTTATTTCAGACTCTACAATTGCAAGAGAATACTTATTTCCGTTTAACTCAATAGTATTTACTTCTCCATAGCTTTTATTTTCAATTTTTTTTATAAAACTACTATTAATATTATTATCTTTTATCGTGGAAGCAATAATTTGGTTTTGATCAGATAGTATATAGGCGTTACCTTTAAAGTCACTCATCGTATTTGCTATTAATTCATTAATGGTACGATCTTTGATAAGAAAAACAACTGATCCATAGCTATTGTTATTGCCTAATGTTAGAGGAAAGAAATATGTAATATAATGGTTGTTTCTATCATGATTCGATAATTGGTCAACAACTGTATTAATCGGGATATTTGTTTCTAAACTATTCAATAAGTTATTATTATCCCAATTATAAAATTGATATTTTCTGATTAAAGCAGGGACAGTATAGGAACCTTCTGAAGAATAAATAAGGTTATTTCCATGGTAATATATTAATAATTCTTCAATGATTGAACTATTTGCCTTGTATTTCTTCAACTCATCGATAGCTTCTGATCCATAATATTCATGATTGAGCATATATGGCGTTAATCTAGGATCATACGATATGCGATTAGCAATTGTTTCTAACTCACTCACCCTTTCGTTAGTAAGTGCTGCGACCTGCTCTAATTTACTGATATTTGATTGTTCTATTTCTTCCTTTAAATTAGAAACTGAGTTTAAGTATATAATTGAACTCATGACAATAAAAGGGACCAAAAATACAACTAAATAAGAAATAATATATTTTATTAATAATTTAGACTTAAGCATGACACAGCCCCTCCACTAAGTACTAGACAAGCAAAAACCTTAATTATAATGTACAGACGCTTCATTCTGTATCCGTTCTCTTTTCACCTCTACTAAAAGACAAGCACGATAAGAAAACCATACAATCGGGTATAAACTTAAAGAAGCCCCCATAAATACTAGCAATATCGGAAGTATATTATATAAGTAATACATTGGCACTAGTGTTATCAACATTGCTATCGACTCAACTGGTCGAGCTAGACCTATAAATAATGATTGTTTAAAGTATTGAAAAAACTTCAAGTCGTATCGAGTGTAGATCGTATGAAAATGAAATAAACTGACAATAAATAATACAATTAAAATGATAAGAAAACTGTGGAAATAAAAGGACTGAATAAATTGCTTAGAAATGTAGTAATCTGCGTAGAGAAATAATCCTATAATGGCCCAAAGCAAGCCCAGGCCATTTGCTTTTAAAAAATTCGCTTTATAAAAGGTCCAAAAATGTTTCATTATAGGTATGTCATAACCTTCTGCAAACCATTTATGAATAATATAGACCGTTGCCATTGTTGCTGGCACTACCCCAAAAATGCCAAGGCCAAGAAGAGTAAAACTAAGCCACAGTACGTGAAGATACATCATTTTAGCTAACCAATTACCAAAATTGTAAAATAATCTTAAAAAACCATTTAGATTAGGCATACCAACATCCCCCCATGAATTTATATGTATAAATTCATGATACAGAAAAAAGCCTGCAAAAGAAAGCCCTTACAAAAAATAAAGCTTTTTCAACAGGATAGAGAAACACTGATCTCTAAAATCCTTGTCGAAAAAACTTGGAAATGAAACAGTTAATTATTTAATTTAATGACTTAAATAAAGGGAAATTATCCGAAGACCAAGCTTTTTTACTAGTCCATGTCTGCTCATTTTCTTGCCAAAAAGGGTCACTTTCCTTCAATCCCAGTGGTAGAAAAATAAATGCACATAAATATAGACTCCCTGTAGAAATATAGCCTTCCCCTATATCTCGCTGGTGTCCTGTAAAGCCAATTTTTAACCAGCCACTTTTATCAAAAACGTTCTTAGCTGATAAAGTCCTCTTTATAACAGCTGTTAATGCTGCTCTCACTTGACCTTTTGTTAACTCTGGGGGTAGCTCTTGTCGTAATACTTGATTAGCTAAATGATGTAAAGCTCCGAATCGATATGCCAAAGATCGACCAATCGGTGGAAATGTACCCTCAGGAGAAATCAGCCGCTCTTGAATTCGTGCATATTGAATAGCTCTTTTGCGGATATTCTCTAATTTATCCGACCAGTCACTGTATTTATGACTGATTGTTTCTACAATGTCCAACAACATTGGGTGAATGACATAACTATTATAATAGTCAGCATGAAAAGACTTGCCATCGCTGTATAAGCCATCTCCGACATACCATTGTTCAAACTGGTTAACAGCATAATCAATACGCATTGGATCCCAGTCTTCTTCGCCTAGCTTGTATAGAGCTGTCTCAATAATAGCGGAGAATAGTAACCAATTAGAGAAATAAGGTTTTCTGCTTCTAGTAGCCTTCAATGCACGAATGACATTCTGCTTCACATTGGCTTCCAAGCCATACCATAAAGTATGAGGAGCCCTTAATATCGCTTGAGCTAAGAAAGCTGTATCCACAATAGGTTGATCACCACTTGAAAAATTCATATAATCTCTTGATTCAGGGTTTGTTGCATGATCCATACATTTTCTTACTCGTCGTACATATTCTTTTCTAAGTTTCTCCTCTGACTCATTTTCAGCATGCGATTCTAACCATGGAGCCATTCCATTTACTAACCGTGCAAAAGCTTCTAAATGTGAATATGCTTCGCGGCTACCATTTGTTTGTTGTTCAACAGGCATTTGCAGCTTGAGTTGTTCTTTATCTAATGCTAAAAGCAAAGGGTCTGCAATCTTTGTCATTGTTTTTAACCAATATAATCGTTCATCAGTCATTAATTACTCACCATCCATGTATAGAGAAGTTTTATTTTCGACTTTTTTCAGAGATTGATAGGAAAACCACATCGTTATAAATGTTAATCCACTTCCTGTAAACACAAATACAACACCTGGAAAGTAATAACCTATAAAGAAAAAAGCGCCTATATTTATCAAAATCAATATCGTATGTAAAGGAGATACAAGTGCTACCACAAATGCATACGTTATATATTCAAAGAACGTAGCGTCGTAATGGACAACTGTTGGGAAAATATATACGAAAATAATAGATACTAAAAAAGCCAAACCAAATAACAAATACAAAAGTATTAACTGAAGCCAATGATCCATCGACTGTACGAGTGTTATATTTACATATATTAACATTATTAGCAAAATAAAAAAATAGCCAATTACGTTTGCCTGCATGAAATTATTTTTGAACTCTGACCAAAATTGTCTGAACAAAGGAAAATCTCGATTTCCACGAATCCATTTTCTTTCAATAGCCATTGCAGCAACTACAGACGGAAAAAAACCAAACAATAGTAAACCTACGATACTAAAAAATAACCATAGTAAATTTAAATAAGCAAGACGCGTCAACCATACCATTGTTTTGTATAACATCCCCTCATGGTACATGTTTTACCTCCCTTATCCTTTATTTTATTGTTATTGATAATCTCATAGAGTAACTTTTCGTAGATAATTCTTATGATTTTTTCTTTCTGTTGCTCTCTCCAAGACTGTTCAAAGAAATGCGAAAAAGGAGGGGGGCCTCCTTTTCCGTCAAGATACCATTAATTTCTGTTTTCCAACCATTCTTCACTTTCCATTTGTGCCTTTTCAACTGCCTCTGTGGCCGATCTTTCACCTGTTAGCGCTGCTTCTACTTCCGATGTTAATATAAAGCGTGGTTGTGATGAAGCCCAAGGATATCTAGGCGTCCATGGTGTACTCATTGCTTCCATAGTCGGAGCCATTAAGTTTTCTACCTCTGCATAACTATCCCAGGTTTCTGCAGCCTGTATAGCTGGCATCCCATTTGCCTCTTCAAATACATATTGCTGCACTGTTTCACTTGTTGCGAATTTCATCCATTCCCAAGCTAAGTCTTTATTCTCACTATCCTTTGCCATGGTTATCGGACTTCCTGCAAACATTCCGCCGATCCCCTCATCATTTTTAAACTCTTGAACTATCCCAATCCGATCTCCCAGTCCTTGCGCATATGCTGGCATGACAGTATCGCCAGGACCTTGATTAAGCATAATTGCGATATCATTCGCTGGTGTCAGCCATTTTTCGTTGCCCTGATTACTTACCAAGCCGTCAGGTGCATATTCTTGCATTTCCAATAACCACTCTAATCCAGCTACCATTTCGTCACTATCAAAGGTAAACGCAATTTCATCCCAAGCAAATCCAGAGCCCCAGCTTCCATTTTGACCTTCTGCAAGATTGATTAACGTAAACGCAGAAGACCAATCACCACGGAACCAAATACCATAGTTTTGTTCACCTGTAACTGGATTTTCACCTGTCATTTGTTGCGCTTTTTCTGCTATTTCTTCCATCGTAGGGTAATCAGATAAATATTCAACTCCCCACTCATCAAATAGTTGTTTATCATAAGCAATAAAACGTGCATCACCCAAGAATGGTAAACCAAAAATCCCTAACTCATTACTATCAGGACCTAATGCTTTCCAGCCATTTACTTGGTTATCAATAAAGGTATCCAAATCAAAATCTGGATCATTTTCAATATATGGCTCTAATGGCTCCAATACTCCTTGAGCTGCAAAGTCTGCAACACCTGGCATTTGGTACACATCTGCTTCCCCTGAAGTAATCATTGCTTGCGTCTTTTCTGTATAACCTTCCCAAGGCATGATGATAAACTCGACTGTCGCACCTGGGTATAGACTTTCAAATTCATCTTTAATAACGTGAAGCCCTTGCGTACGTTCTCCTGTAATAGGATCGGTGGAGTCCTCCATATCAAAATCTCCAATCAGCTGCACTTTTACTGTCTGACCTTCCCAGTCACCTTCAACAACATCATCATTTGTTGTCGAGCTATTCTCACTACCCTCTTCATCACTTGTTGTATCATCCGAACTACAACCTACTGTAAAAACGGCCACTACCAAAACCAACAACATCATCCAAAAGCCCTTGACTCTCTTCATGTTTTTACCCCCTTATAGTGTTAAATTACCGAAAACCAACTATCATTCTCCCTTCACTCCACTTAAGGCAATACTTTGTATAATGTATCTTTGTAAAAAAAGATACAAGACTACAATAGGTAATATGCTTACAGTAGCTAAAGCCATCGTTAATCCACCTAAACTTGTTCCATTCTCTAAAGAAAAGCTCGCGAGATATAATGGAACAGTGTGGAGATCCTGATTGTTTAACACAACTAACGGCCACATGAAATCATTCCAGCTCCAAATAAAGGAAAGAATAACCATTGTAGCTGCAATAGGACCTGCTAGTGGTAAATAAACGGTAAAGAATATTCGAAACTCTCCAGCCCCATCGATTTGCGCTGCTTCTCGTAGCGTCGAGGGTAGCTGATCAAAAAATTGCTTACAGAGAAAAATAAGCATACCATTTATAACTGTTGGTAAAATCAATGGCCAGAATGTATTCAATAAGCCAAAGCTATTAAACAATGTATATAATGGGATTAGCCTTGGTTCCATCGGGATCATTAACGTACACAAAACGAAAAGGAACAGAAGCCGTTTATATTTGAAGGTACCTTTTGAAAAGGCATAACCTGCTAGTAATGATGCAGATACTTGTAGAAAAACGGAACAAGTCGTTACAATCCCAGAGTTAATGTAAGATTGAATCAGTCTGCCATTCTCAAAAACTATGCCATAGTTAAAGCCCGATATCGTTTCTGGTATTAATCGAGGTGGAAAAGGCATCGTAATATTAGCCGTTCGATCAAAACCAACACTTACCATCCAAATAAATGGCATCATCAGCAATAAACCACATACAAGCAAGATGATAAACTTTACTATATTCAATAGCTTTTCACTAGTTGTATGGTTCATATCCAACCCCCCTTTTTCTTAGCCTATAATTGCATTCTCGAAACTTTCAGATTGATGAAAGTGAATATTAAAATAATTACAAACATAATGTAGGTTGCTGCTGAGGCTATGCCAAATTCGAATCCTGTAAAACCTCTTTCATAAATAAAGGCACCCATCGTTTGAATCGACCTGGCCGGACTACCGTTAGGACCGCCTAACACATATACTTCATTGAAACGTTGCAAGCTTCCAATCCAACCAGTAATTAATAGAAAAGCAAAAGTCCCAGACATGTTGGGTATTGTAATAAATAACCATTGCTGAAAATTGCTTGCGCCATCAATTTTTGCTGCTTCATACATTTCAGGGGAAATGGCTTGTAAATTAGCTAAACAAATAATAATGACAAAACCTATCCAATGCCAAACTGCCAGTAATATTACACCCCATTTGGCAGTAGACGGGTCAGAAAACCATGTAGAAGTAGGTAAGCCAATCGCATTTAACACGTAATTGGTAACTCCCATCTCCGGGTGTAAAACAAATTGGAAGATCATAGCTGCTGCAACGATTGAGGTTACATTTGGTAAAAAATAAATGACTTTGAAGAAATTTTGTCCACGTTTGACTGAATTGATTAATGAAGCAAAAATAAATCCTAGAGGTATGGTAATTAAAATTTGGAAGAACCCGATAAAAAATGTGTTCCATACGGTATTCCAGAAGGTTTTGGATGTTAGTACCAACTGAAAATTTTGTAATCCAATAAATGTTTCAATCGTTCCGTTGGATTTGAAAAAGCTTAACCGGAATGATTCCACAATCGGATAAACCATAAATAGTAAAATACCGATAAAACTTGGTAACAGAAATAGATACCATGTAAAGGCTGCTTTTCTTTTTTTACTTTTAATCGTTTCTACATCGTCCTTGATAGTGACCGTACTTTCTCCAACATTCTCATTAACTTGCAGCTTTCCTTTAACCATCTTTCCCCTCCTTCTAAAACAAGAGTTTGCGTGTTAACGTTTTCATTTTGTAGATTATTTATTACCTGCATCCTCTATAGCAACACATAATGGAAGTTCCTCTACTCTTATTAGAAAAAATGATTGATGAAGGTATGATTATCTTTTTCTTCTCGATTTCGATATTCAGATGGTGTAATTTGATAATGCTTACGGAACTTTCTACTAAAATGAGAAGCACTTTCGAATCCTGATTCTAATGCAATATCTAGGATCGACTTTTCCGGATGCATCTCCAGTAAATACTTTGAACGCAATAACCTCCGTTGCATCATATATTGCATCACCGTAATTCCGGTAACATCCTTAAATATCCGAGACATATAATACTTGCTAATATGCAATTGCTCCGAAATTTCGTCTAGTGTTAAATTTTGTTGATAATGATAGTCGATCCATTTAATAATTTTGTTGACATGTTTCATTTTGTTCGAGTTTCCTATCGGCATACTCGTTAGTTTAGATTTGCTTAGCTTATAAATAATAAATAATAGTTCAATTAATAATGTCGTAATTTCGCCATTCAGCATCCTTTTCTCAATCGACCGATTGGTTAAATTTTTCATATTTAATTGTTTTATATAAATTTTTTGTAATAAAGATTGAATTTCTTCAAATTTCTGCGCATCAATATCTCGCAATAACATATTGCCCAGTTGATCAAATGGCGTTAATATTTCAGGGACATTTAGCTGATGAATAATAGACCGCATCCATTCTGGTGAAAATTCAATGACTGTTCTTTCATAGGGCTTACCCTCATTAGGTGTTGGGCCATGTAATGCTGATCCATTCATTACAATAATGTCGTTCTCATGCAACTGAATGACATGGTCATTAATCAAATATTTACAGTCTCCTTTATGAAACATATAAATTTCAAAATAATCATGTGAGTGAACAAAAAAATCACTTTTTCGAAAATCCACATCTATATTTCTGTAGTAGAAATATAGATTTTCAATTGATTTATTCATCGTTGTCACTCCTAAAATATTTTTTAAAAAATCGATAACTTCTGACCGCTTCTTCTTCAAAATTCATCCAATCACATTCAACCGATATCCGTTTACGATAATTTACTTCCTTTAAATAATTCACAAACGCTTCATAAGGATATCTTCCTGTTCCAGGTGCTAGGCGATCGGAATCGGCTACATGGATATGCCCTAATAAAGAACCTGCATCCGCTATATGCTGTAGAGGCTCTTGTTCCTCTTCCATATGATAAAAATCTGCTAATACGCGAATCGACGGGTGATTGACTTTTTTTGCTAGCTCCACTGCCTCCGGAACATTATTGATAATGTTACTTTCTTTTCTGTTTAATGGCTCAATGACAATCGTAATATCCTGTTCTTCTGCATATTTGGCTGCTATATGTAAAAATTGTACTAGTTGTTTTTCTGCTTTTATTTTGGAGAAATGTGCTGGATATGATCTTGCACCACCACTTCCAAAAACAATTGTATCTGCTCCAACTTCTCTCACTCTTGGGATAGCCTTTGACAGATACGTTTCCATTGCTGTTTCATTTACATTGTTACCTGTAACTTTTAAATGCCCTGGCAAGAAAACATTACACACTTCTATTGGTAAATCACTAGCCTGATACTTTTTACGAATGACTTCATAGTCTGCATCATTTTCTGGGACGAGAGATACAACTGTACACTCAAGAAAATCAAAGCCTGCTGCAGCCACCAAATTCATATGTTCGATACTGGCACAACATCCTATTTTCATCATTTCCTCCTATAACCTGTTTTTAAGCCAGTCAATATTATATTTTAGAATTGCTTTTGTTTCCTTTCTTGCACTAAAATCTTCCAGGCCAATGTATCCTTCATAATTAACAGCCTTTAAATCGTCGATCACCTGGTCCCAATCTACAATACCTTCGTCTATCAGTTCCCAAGCTACCTTCCACTGATTGCTATTACTTGCATTATCTTTTATCCATTTTGCATTCTTTACATGAACATGTGCTAAATAGGGACCAAGCATCTCCATACCCATTCGATGATTCTCATAACCCTCATGTACCATATTACCAGGGTCAAATAGAACACCAATAGCTTCCGGGTCCAATCCTTCCACTAACCGATAAGCTGCACTTGCACTTGCAGCTATTGTTTGATGATGTGTTTCAACAAGGCCCTTTATCCCATAGTTCTTACACAGCTTTTCACACTCGACAAGGTAACGCTTACAATCTTCGAATAGGGTATGGAAATTCTCTGATCGATTATATCGGGGAACACCAAGTCGAATAAAGCTTGCACCAAAAGCTTTGGCGACCTTTAATACTTGTTCCGTTTCTGTTAAATCACCCGATGTTAAATAAGGCGTGATACTCACTACCTCGATATTATCCACATCACTTTTGGTTTTTAACTGTTTGATTGCTTTTTCAGAAATATCTGGAGTAAGGGTACATTTGTTATTCCCCCAAAAACTAATTGGGTCCTTCGTTAATTCTGTGGGAATTTCCTTATAACGCCACTCTACACCGTCAAAACCTAATTGTTTTAATTCATCGATCAACTCTTCTGGATTGAGATCCGGTGTCATGACAGAAAAAACAGATAGCTTCATCATTCATCACCCTTAACATTTATTGTAGAAATAGTATTTGCTAAAGTATATTCATCATAACACTTCCTTTTCCATCGATCTATAATCTGATTGATTGCTTTTTGTCTGTAATTGCTTTTTATGATTTTTTAGTAAATCAAGATGGGGTTGCTTCTCGGCATTAGCGTCCAGCAATTGCAGTTACCATTCCAAAGAATTTATCCAAAATAGCTTACTTGCTCATGTATGTTCCGAAATAAATGAGCTAGACTAATAATAAGTAAAATGGAAGGACGTGATTATGTTGAAAAAAATCACGATCATCGGGGGATCAGGAACCGTTGGTGACATCTTGTTTAAAAGATTACAGCATAACTATGATGTACTCATTCTCGATAAAAACATCCAAAATAATACAGCGACGCATCGCTATGTAGATGCTACGGATTTCCAACAGTTAGCTTCTAAAATTCCTGCAGACACAGATGTAATCATAAACTTACTCCGAATAAGTACTACTCATGCAATTGAACAAGCAGAAATGTTTGACCAAATGACAGATGTCTTTTTCAAAGCAACTTATTATTTAATGTTAATTGCTAATAAAAACAGAATACCTAGGATCATCTTTGCCAGTAGTAATCATGTTACAGATTACTATGAGGACAACGGGCATTCTAAACTGGGCCGTGAAATCACAACCAAAGATTACCCTTATTCTAAAGGATTATATGGTGTATTGAAACTTGCATCTGAACAGGCTGGCTTTATTTTTACTTTGCATACTGACTTATCTGTCATTAATATTAGAATTGGTTCTGTACCTGATGAAGATGAAACTGATGCATTAAGGAAACATGATCGATTATGGAGAACCTTACTTTCAAGAGATGATCTCGTCAAGCTTTTTTCAGCTGCCATTGAAGCGAAAGTTAAATTTGGTACGTATTATGGCGTGTCTAATAATATTAATAAACCGTGGGATCTATCTAATACTATAGATGATCTTGGCTATTCTCCTAAAAAAAATACAGATCAGATCATGGACGATTAATGAAGATGGTTGATATAAGAAAACGAACAGGAAAGAGGGAAATACCCTACCTGTTCGTTAATAGAATAGTATGTTTAGTTAAATTCTAGTAATCATGAATGTTGATCATTTCTTTTCATATTCGAGTAATGATCTTCTATCTAATTGATCCACTAAGTTAAGTAGGAGAAAGCCATTACCTTCAGTGCTTTTCCGGTAATCAAGGGGTAGTGTTCTTCTAATAAGCTGGGCATAAATCTCCGATTCAATTAGAGATCGACCAAACTCTTTTTCGCTTAAATTAATGAGTAAGGCTAAGGCACCAGCTACATGTGGGGTAGCCATAGAGGTTCCGGACAGTTTTGCGAATTTATTATCTAAATACGTCGAAATGACATCTACACCTGGAGCGACAAGATCTACTTCATTATTGGAATTCGAAAATGGGGCAATCTCTAAGTCCATATTAACGGCACCAACACATATGACTTCATTATACGCCCCAGGATAGGCATACTCAAACGTATCCTCTTGACCATCGCCATCATTACCCGCAGCAACTACTACAGATACATCTTGACTAACTGCATATTGGATCGCTTTATGCAATTCAGGTACATCATTCGGGCCGCCTAGTGACATGCAAATCACTCGAGCTCGTTCATTTTGAGAACCACGCCATTCGACAGCATAATTTATGGCATCGATGATCCATTCATAATTGCCTGATCCAGTTCCCGTTAATGCTTTTACACTTAAAAGCTTTGCTTTGGGGGCAACTCCTACAACACCGTAGCCGTCAAGGCTTGCTGCAATAGTCCCAGCTACATGTGTTCCATGACCGTTATTGTCTTCAAAATTATCGACGTCTCCGTTATAATCTGTTGTAAAATTTCTACCACCGATAATACGATCCTTAAGGTCTGAATGATCGCTTGCAATCCCAGTGTCTATTACTGCAACGACAATGCCTTCACCTTGATCACTTCTCTCCCATAGAGAGGGGGCCTGTATCAATTGAACTCCCTCTGGTGTTTCATTTTTGCTATCCTCAATCGACTGAATGGTATAAGGTATCAATTTAACCTCTTTTTGTGCCATATACTTCCCTCCTAAAAATAGAATTAATATAATATATGAAATAAGATAGAAAAAAATACTAGTTTTCATATATTTTAATATTTTTGTAATATATTAGAAAGAAGCGTGTAAAATCTATTGACAATCGGTTAGATGATATCATTCCAATACTGCTGGGATAATCTTACGTTTGCTAAGAAGCCTAGAAGCCTGTTTTCTATGAATATATAATTCCCATTTTATACTTTTTATAAAATGGATTCTATCAGAATAATTGATTAGTAAAAGTCGCTGGGACATAACTAATCTGAAAACAAATATGAAAAAGCTATTTCGCAAACAAGCGAAATAGCCTTTTGACCCTCTTTATTCTTTTTTCTCCAATGGTTTCTTCCACAAGCCAATCATTAATGCCGAAACGATAGTACCAATAAGAATGGAGACGACATACATTAGCCAGCTTCCTTCAACCGTCGGAACAACAAATATTCCACCGTGTGGCGCTGGTAAACCAATTCCAAAGAATAGTGCCAATCCACCGGCAATTGCTGCTCCCACAGTCATAGAAGGAATTACTCTTCCTGGATCTGATGCCGCAAACGGAATTGCGCCTTCTGTAATAAAGAATGCTCCTAAAGCATAGTTTGTCTTACCTGCATCACGCTCTGCTTGTGTGAACTTATTACGGAAGATGGTTGTTGCAAGTGCCAATGCTAATGGTGGCACCATACCACCTGCCATAACAGCCGCATGTGGTCCTAAGTTTCCTGCTTCGATCATTGCGATACCAAATGTGAAAGCTGTTTTGTTAATTGGACCACCCATATCAAGAGCCATCATTCCACCTAAAATCAAACCTAATAGTAATGCATTTGTACCTGTTAAACCACCTAGCCATGATTGTAAACCAGACATAATGGCTGCAATTGGTTCAATGATCACGTACATAATCATCCCGGTAACAAAAATGTTAATAACCGGATAAAATAAAATCGTTTTAATCCCATCAAATGCTTTTGGTAAATTTGCTAAGAGCTTCTTTACACCTAATGCGACATAACCACCTAAGAAACCTGCGATCAAACCACCAAGGAAACCAGCGTCACCTGCATATGCCATCAAACCACCGATCATAGCTGGAGCAAACCCTGGTCTATCGGCAATACTCATACCAATAAAACCTGCTAATACCGCAACCATTAAACCAAAGGCATACTCTCCACCAATTGTGTTAATCGCTGCTGCAAAAGCATTATAATCTGCATGATCCGGATCAGCCGAATGAATACCAAAGAAGAAAGAAATGGCAATCAATACCCCACCACCGACAACGAAAGGTAGCATATTGGATACACCGTTCATTAAATGTTTATAGAACCCTGTACGTTCACCACTTGAACTGGCTCCCTCACCGCTACCATCACTTTGATAAACCGGTGCATTGCCACTCAATGCTGTATTCAATAATTCTTCAGGCTTGCGAATACCGTCTGTTACCCCACGACGTAGCACTTGCTTACCAGCAAAACGATCCAACTCTATCTTTGTATCTGCTGCAACAATAATGGCTTTAGCATTTTTAATTTCTTCCTCTGTTAGACGGTTTTTTACTCCATCAGAACCGTTTGTTTCTACTTTAATGGAGACACCTAATTCTTTTGCTTTATCCTTTAAAGCATCTGCTGCCATATAGGTGTGGGCGATACCTGTCGGACATCCTGTTACAGCTAATAATTCCGGACCAGAAGTTTCGTTATTTGCTGCTTCTTCCTCTGCCTTTCCTATTTTTTCTTGCTCTTTTGCATCAATTATTCGTAAAATATCTGCTTCGTCCTTTGCTTCCATTAATTGTTCACGGAAATCTTGATCTATTAGTAAAGTGGATAATCTTGATAGTGTTTGTAAATGATCATTGTTAGCCCCTTCACTGGCAGCTATCATAAAGAATAAATGTGCCGGTTGACCATCCAATGAATCATAATTTAGTCCACTTATAGATCTGGCAAAGGCAATAGCAGGTTTAGATACGGCACTTGTTTTAGCATGAGGAATGGCTACATTCTCCCCGATACCTGTACTGCTTTGTTTTTCTCGATCCCAGATCGCTTGGACAAACTGCTCCTTATCATGAAGATAATTGCCCTCAGCTAATCTAGTAGCCATTTCTTCTATTATTTCTTCTTTAGATTGTGCACTAGCATCTATCACAATAATGTCACGTTTTAATAGCTCTGTTATTTTCATAGCTCCTATCCTTTCTTAAAGTACTGTTTATATATACGTTACGCTAACTTGTGGTAGTAATGCTGCCACTTCTTCCTTCGTACATAATGTTTTAGAAAATGCCGTAGCGCTCCCTGCCGCAACTGCATATTTCGCAGCTGCTTCGGCATTTTCGAATGACTGCCAGCCGTAGATAAAACCAGCTACAGCAGAATCTCCGGCCCCTACTGAGTGGACTGCTGTTCCTTGTGGTGCAGTTAATTTCATCACACCACCTTTACCCACATAAATAGCTCCTTCTTTTGCCATCGATACTAGTACATGATCAATTTGCTGTTCTTGATGAAGTCTTGTCGCTAATGGTATAACATCCTCAGCATCCTTTACTGATGTATGAAACAGCTCCGCTAATTCATGATGATTTGGTTTTATAAACGCCGGACTCGCATGAATCGCTTCTGCGAAAGGTGTCCCACTCGTGTCTAAAATCGTCATCACACCTTTTTGTTTCAGCATCACAACAATTTCCTTGTATACACTTGTTGACAATGAGTTTGGCAAGCTTCCTGCCAAAATAACGATGTCACCTTGTTTTAATTGCTCAAGCTTTCGAAGAAATTCTTGATATGCTTCTTCCTCAATAGTCGGCGAAGCGCCGTTTACTTCCGATTCTTCTCCATCTATTTTTAGCTTGATATTTATTCTCGTATCCTCTTTTAAGGAAACAAAATCATGGTCAATCTTTATCTTCGTCAAATAATCGGTAATAAAGGTCCCAGTAAAGCCTCCTACAAAGCCTAATGCTGTTGATCGCACCCCCAACCGGTTCAATACACGGGAGACATTGATTCCTTTACCTCCAGCTTCTTTATAATCGGAATCGCTTCGATTTACTTTACCGGGTTGAAAAGCTTTTAGCCTAACGACATAATCAATTGCCGGATTTAACGTTATGGTATAAATCATAACGGTACCACCTCCAAAGTTGTTTGCTTGCTAATAGCTTCTTGTTGTTCGTCTGATAAACCGTCGGTCGTAATAATATGCACACTCGCTAAATCGGCTACATTAGCGAATGACACTTCTCCAAACTTCGATGGATCTGCTAATACATATCTCGATTGTGATTGTGCCAATGCTGTTTGTTTTACACTTGCCTCTTCCGGATCCGGAGTGGTTAATCCTTGTTCAGGATGGATACCGTTAATACCAAGAAAGCATTTGTCAAAACGATATTCTTTGATTGCTTCGACTGCTTTCGTTCCTACGAGAGCAGCAGTCCCCTTCTTAGCCTTCCCAGAAATACAATAGGCTTCGATCCCATATTCAATCAGTAATTGCACATGAGGGATCCCATTGGTAACAACCATGACTGATTTATTCGTTAAAAAAGGAATTAACTCGATTGTTGATGAACCAGCATCCAAATATAGCGAATCACCCTCTTCAATAAAAGAAGCGGCTTTTTGCGCAATCACGCTTTTTTCCTGTTGATGGATCGTCGACTTCTCAAGAAGGGTTGGTTCCTCTCGTTTCTTTTTTAATAAAGATGCGCCACCATGAACTCGTTTAATATATTGCTGTTTCTCTAACTCTGTTAAATCTCTACGAATGGTTGATTCTGAAGCATTGGTAATTTCACACATTTCTTTCACTGTTACGACATCTTTTTCTCTTAATAACGATAAAATAATTTGGTGCCGTTCAATCGTCAGCATAAGTCACTTCTCCCCATTAGCATGTTAATCGCTTACATCTATTTTACAACCACAAGTAATCATTGTCAATCATATACGATCATAAACAATCAATTGCAGTCAGCTTATCTATTGTATCATATGTTATGATAAGGACAGTAGATAAGAAAGAAGGTTCATCTCATGAAGAATCTGTACATCTTTTTCGCATTGATTTTTCTTTTACATATTATTTCGGTATTTTTCCCAAACCCCTATCTATCCTATATATTAGGAGCGTTTTCTATCATCATGCTTGCCATTAGTTTTAGTAGAGCTTCTCGATTGTTTCAAACCTTAGGTTTAGGATTTTCTGTTATAGGGGTATTATTATTTTCCTCTACTACCCTAACAGTGTGGGAAGTGATCCCCTTACTTGCTGGGAACTTATCGTTATTAACATTGCTAGCCGTCCTACCTTGGATGAATAGTGCCGTTCAAGCGGGACGATTTGATAAATTAATGCAGCATTTGTTAAGAGGGAATGTCCGGAATTTAGGTCAGTTATATCAACGAAGCACAACAGCAATGATGTCGCTAACAGCATTTTTAAATGTATCTTCTGCAACGATTGCACAAGATATTCTAGTGGATAATTTAAAGCCGGTTCAGAAGAAAGTTGCTAATAAGATTATTATGATGGCAACGTTAAGAGGATATTCACTAGCACTACCTTGGAGTCCTTTAGAGGTATTACTGGCAATGGGGATTTTTATTACCGGAGTTAACTATGCAGAATTACTACCATGGATGATACTCATCACCGCTCTCATGTATGGACTGGATAGTTTGTGGGGGCGATTATATTTTAAAAAATATCCTTATCCAGACGTTCAATTTTCCAATTCTCACCAACAAAACAATCAAAATCGATCAAAGGTCATTCAATTGGTAGTTGCCTTATGCTCATTTCTCTTATTAGTAATCGGTATCGGTAATTTGTTTGACCTAGAATTTATCTTAACTGTTACGTTATTAGTATTTCCTTTTGCTTGTTTATGGGCACTTGCTATTGGTAGATGGAAAAGTTTTTGGACAATTGGTTGGTATCGTTGGAAGAACAGCATGAATAATATGGATAATTTCGTCGTGTTGTTTGTAACGTTAGCTCTTTTTACAAGTATGTTAAATGAATCTTCTGTCCTGTTGATGTTGCAGGATCCGCTTTTATTTGTATCTGATTATCCAATATTAATACTAATTATTATCCAATTACTTTTTGTCGTATTGAGTATGTTTGGTGTTCATCCGGTTGCGACAATGGGGATTTTAAGTGGGATTAGTCCTGTGTTGATCGACATTTTAAGCCCGTTAAGTCTAGCTGTAAGCTTAATAATTGGCGGGGTGTCCACCGTACCAATCGGAACCTATGGCCTTGTTGTTACGATTACATCGATGAGCCTGAAGCAAAGTCCATATTATATTACTTATTACAATCTAAGCTATTCTTTTGTGTTTGGTGCGATTGGGATTATGCTTGCCTATCTACTCATATAAAAGACTGAGACAAAACGAAATAGGAAGAATGAGAATCCGAACAATCTGATTCAACGTAGGTAAAATACGAATACTCCTGTAGGATCAGCACAAGCTGAAGCTGTGCCCACTGAAAGCGAAGTATTTAACCGAAGAGCGGAGTGCGAATAGATATTAATCTCCGGATTTTTCCTTCTTCACAATTCTTTTGTCCCAGCCTCTCAAAGTCTTCTATAAAAACTTACATCTGTTTCAACTATTCCCCTAATGTAGCCGCAGCTTGATCGAGTGCTTCTTGTGCTGTTTGCGATTGCTGACGTAATACACTGTTAAAAGTGTTGGTCGTTAGCTCCTGCTGCATATCGGGATTCTTTTCGGTAATGTTTATTGATTCAATTTCATCTCGAAGCTCTAATAACGTATCAAAGATATCTTCTCCAAAATATTGATAGAATTTGTTATCTTTTCGTATTTCTTCACTATCCCATACCGTCCACATTGGCGGATCAAATCCTAAAACTTCCCAAATGGCAATATTTCCTTCTTCAGATAATTTTGCATATGCTAAAAAATCTTGCGCCAATTCAGCATGTTCTGTTTGATTCGTGACTACAGTTCCCGTTCCACCTGCACCCGCAGATCGGTTACCATCTTCAGACCATTTTGGCATTGGACGGATTACCATTTTCCCTTCTAAATCAGGCATATAATCCGTAAAGCGACCCATATACCACATTGGCATTATCAATGATGCTTGACCACCATCATTCATAAAGCCATAGAATTCCTCCACATGTACTTCTCCACCTGGGGTAATATCAGCAATTTCTTGCTCATAAATCATGTCATACATAAGCTGTAGCGTGTTAACATTTGTCTCATTGTTAATAATAATATTGCCATCTTCATCAAAATAGTCAGAGCCTTGTTGACGAATTAGTGGCCAAAATGACCAAATATCACCTGTCTCAAAAGTAATCATTTTTGCATCTGTATTTTCTACCACCTGTTGACCAGCTTCCATGTAATCATCCCAAGTTTCAATCGTGTCGATATCTACCCCTGCTTCATCCATAATTTCCTGGTTATAATAAGCAACTGTTGCTCCTACATGAAATGGGATTCCGTAATAGTTCTCATCTTTAGCATAAATATCAAACCGTGATTCTATAAATTGATCTAACACGGACTCTACATAATCGTTCATTGGTAATAATTGTGGTTCTCCTTGCATGAAATTAGGGAATCGATTCAGCTCAATATCTGCTATGTCTGGTGCACCCGTACCTGATTGTAATGCCAGTAACAAATTATTGTGCATATTATCATATGGATATGCTTCTGCTTTTAATGATATAGCCCGATCAGGGAACTCTTCATTCCAACGTTCTACTGCAACTCGGAAAAAGTCTAAGTGCAATTCCTGAAATGTCCAAAAAGTTAATTCAGTAGCATTTTCTGCATCGCCTCCCATTATCTCTGAAGCCTCTGCATCTGCATTCATTTCTGTCTCTTCTGCATCACTTCCAGAATCAGCTACATCATCATTATTACAAGCTACCACAAAGGCAAACATCAATCCCAACAGTACTAACAACATAATTTTCTTTACCATTACATTATCACCCCTTTTGTGTTTGCGCTTACATTATATAGAATACACACTATTCAACATACCTGAATGTCATGTATTACTATCTAACCAATTTTACATAAAGTTTTTAACCGGCTCTCGCTTTTCCCATCCATCCCTAAATAAAGGCAAAAAATTTTCTCCTCGGTACGGATGCTTCTTAATTTCTTCTAGATTCAAGTCTGTTCCCCAGCCAGGTCGTTCACTTACCGCAATATAGCCGTCTTTGATTTCTAATGTATCTGTAAGTACCTGCTTCGTCCAAGGCTCATTAAAATCATCAAATATTTCATGAATAAAGAAATTCGGTGTTGCTGTATTTAAATGAGTACAAACGATGGAACATAATGGTCCTTGGGCACTATGCGGAGCAATTACTCCATTAAAAGCGTTCACCATTCCAGCCACCTGTTTAGCCGCAGTTAACCCCATAAATTGTGGCTCTAATTGAATAATATGGACCTGGTTATAGGATAACAATTCAGCAAACTGCTCCTTACAATAGTAATCTTCACCACAGGCAATAGGAACCGGACTTCGCTTAGCAACTTCAATCATCGAAGAGACGCTTTGTGGTGGTACCGGTGCTTCAAACCATGTGGGTTCATATCGGGCCATTTCCTCTGCAAATCGAATTGCCGTATGCACACTAAAACGGTTATGACCCTCGATCAATACATCTACATCCTTTCCCACAGCATCTCTTACTGCAGCGATTAATTCAATCGCTAAGGAGAAATCCGGACGATCTACCACCTTCCAGGCAGAACCAAAAGGATCAAATTTTAGTGCTGTATAACCTTTTTCTACAACTCTTTTAGCCATTTGATAAAAGTTTTCTGGGGTTCTTTCACCACTCGTATACCAGCCATTGGCATAAACACGTAATTGTTCATGACATTTTCCACCTAACAATTTATAAACAGGTTGACCTAACGCTTTCCCGATGATATCCCAGCAAGCAAACTCAATTCCAGATAAGGCAGCTCCTTGAATCTGGCCACCATCTGAGAATACATCTCGGAACATGCTAAGTGAGTGCTTTTCCACATCGAATGGATCTTTTCCCATCACATATGGCTTTAATTCATGTACTGCTGCTTCGACAGTTTTTCCGAATGCGTTCAAGGTTGCTTCCCCAATACCATGAATCCCTTCATCCGTTTCAACCTGAACAAACACCCAATTTTTCCATCCATTACCCGCAATGTACGTTTTTACGTCTGTAATTTTCACAAAAGCAACACCCCTCTTAATTCATATGATGAATTTTATTATATATTGAAATCATATGATAAATGCTATAAAATGTAAATAGGAAAATTCTAAATATTTACAAAAAATCAATCACTAAAAGGACGACTAACATAATGAAAAAGAAAAAATTAATCTATGAAATCGTTTATGAAGAAATTAAGAAAAATATCCGGGAGGGAAAATGGAAGGCAGGCGATAAAATCCCAACGGTGCAAGCATTATCAGAGCAATTAAATGTCAGTATTTCTTCTGTCAGAGAAGCAATAAAGATTTTGAGCCAGCAAAGAATTTTACGGGTGGAGCAAGGAAGGGGGACTTTTGTAGCAACTCAGTTAAGTGAAAATCCGAATCTAACATTTGATTTACTGGAGAATTCCTCCATCGAACAACTCACAGAAGCTCGACTTGTTATAGAACCAGAATTAGCAGCAATCGTCGCAGATCGAGGCAGTGAAGATGAAGTAAAGAGAATTTTGCAATGTGCCAGAGTGATGCAAAAGAAGATGCTTGCTGGGGAAGATTTTCTAGCTGAGGACATAGAATTCCATTATTTGATCGCACAAGCTGCCAAAAATGACGTGTTGCTGAAAATGATGACCCTTATTAGCGATTTATTATATGATAGCCGTCGCCATTCGATGAAGATTAAATCACAAAATGAGAAGGCTGCAAACTATCATATTCTCATTGCACAGGCAATTAAAGAAAGAAACCCTTCTCAAGCAAGAAACTTGATGAAATCCCATATACTAGACTTATTGGATGATCTAAAAAAAAGAACTCGATAAATAGGAGTTGAGCGAATGCTGAAAAAATCACAAACACTTTTAAAAAGGTTAAAATTTCCTGTAACAGATTGCCACGAGCTCCCAGATTCCTCCCAAACATTTAAGGATGGGGGGAACTTCCGTATTGAAATCCCTTCGGTTGAAGGTGTGGCAACGATGAAGGCTGTGATTGACGAGGCAAAAAAACAAGGCGTCCATGTTAACCGTGTATCTCAAGGTAGCGGCATTATGTTACTTAGTAATCAAGAAATAATAGAAATGGTGACTTTGGGGCGGGAGCAAAACATCGAGGTATGTCTGTTTATTGGACCTAGAATGGCCTTTGATACGGGAGCTAGCGCGCATATCAGTCCGACCTTAGGCTGGCGTCATGCTGGTATCGATCAGCTAAGCTATGCACTAGAGGACATTTTTCGTGCTATCGATCTTGGAATTAACAGTATTTTAGTAGCGGATGAAGGATTGCTTCACCTTATAGGCGAAGCCAAAAAATCTGGAGAAATACCAGAGGATTTTGTTGTAAAAGTTTCCGCTCTAATGAGTCCGACCAATCCTGTAACAGGGAAGGTGTTCCAAGACATGGGAGCCACTACGTTAAACATACCTGGTGATCTTTCTTTAGCAAAAATTTCCGCATTCCGACAATCTATTGATTTAACGCTGGACATGTATGTCGAATCTCCTGATAATTTGGGAGGTTTTATTCGCTATTATGAAATACCTGAGATTGTCAGAGTTGCATCCCCTATCATGTTAAAGTTCGGTTTACGAAATGCCACTAATATTTATCCATCAGGTCAACACTTAGAAAGCACCTCCATATTACAAGCAAGGGAAAAAGTAAGAAGAGCTGCAATTGGTCTCATACATTTACAATCTACGAATCTACAACAATCAACAACCACCACCTATTAATGACTTATTTATGAAAGTTATGGGAATTCTCACTTTCTTTTTTGTTTTACCGTTACAATTACTTCTCTGGAAATGAGAGCAGAGCCCTAGTAATACTTTCTATGAAGCATTTACTAGAGCATTACTGGAGAAATTGATCATCCAGAAAACAGTAACTGGCGCAAGCAAATTTCCTCTTCATACTTTAAAAAGACGCTGGAACCTAATGGTCAGCGTCTTTTTTCCTTATTCAACTAAACTTTCCAGTGCATCGTCAATCATCTGACTATTAGCGATTGGACCTGCATACAGCCAGCTAGAATCCTGATCAAACTCATAAATATTATCTTTTTGTACGGCCGGAATGTTTTGCCAGATAGGGTCGTCTAATACACTTGATCCATTATCACTATTCACTAAGATAATGTGATCTGCTTCTAATTCTGCTAGTTTTTCTAAAGAGATTTCTGACCAGTTCGCCGTTGTCGTTTCTGAAATCTCAGATACTACGCTTGGAGCTGTCAAGCCTAATTCGTTATATAATAACTCTCCACTGGACAAGTTCTCACTTACAATGTAAAAGGTATCAGCAAATAGCCATAAAGCAGCAACGGATTCGTCACCTATAGCTCCTTGAATTTGCTCTTTTGCATCTTCCGCTTTTGTTTCATACTCTGCTAACACTTCTTCTGCCTTCTCTTCCATACCAAAGACTTCAGCGATCAATTGTAATTTTGTTCGCCAATCATTATTATCTTCTGCTCCAACAACAAAGGTTGGTGCAATTTTGTTATACTGGTCATATTTATTATCTTCTACCATACTTGCTGAATCTATTAGTAACAAGTCTGGATCAAATGACGTCACTGCTTCATACGGTAAATCACTTGGAATGGTTGGGATACCGTCTAAATCATCCTGCAAATATTCCTGGATATCCTCACCATCGCGCACCGACCATTGTGCAACTGGTGTAATGCCTAATGCAACTAAATAATCCTCTAGGTAAGAACCAATCACTCGTTCCGGATTTGCTGGAACTTCTACTTCATGCCCCATTGCATCTGTTATAGTTCTTGTATCTTCATCTACTGTAGTTGAATCATCAGCATTTTGACTTTCGGTTGCTTCGTTTTCATCTACAGATTCTGTATCTTCATTATTACCGCAAGCTGCTACTAGTAGTAAAAAAGCGGCAGTTACGCATATTAACCAACCTTTTCTATACGCTTTCACCTTTATAAGTTCCCCCTTTAGGCTATGTAATACTATTTATCAAAGTAAATGATAACAATTTTCATTTTCAATTACAAGTATTTTCTTTCAATAATCAATACGACTATACTACCAATATTCCCCCTTTTCCCTTATACTAGAATGATAATAGTCCTCAATTTATGAAGGAGTATATAAAGAATGTCAGTATCTAGAAATAACAAACAAAAATCTAGGCCGCTTGTTGCTTCTTTTATCATTATCGGCGGTGTTATTATCCTTCTGCTATCCTTAGTATTGTCCGTTATATATGGTGCGGCAGAAATCGATTTGCCAACTGTTTGGAATAGTTTTACCCAATTTGATCCGAATGAAACTGCCCATCAAATTATCCGAAATTTACGTATTCCCCGTGGTTTAGCAGCGGCACTGATCGGAGCTGCACTTGCTGTCTCCGGTGCGATTATGCAAGGGATGACCAGAAATGCCTTGGCTTCTCCCTCGATTATGGGAGTGACTGCTGGTGCTAGCTTTATGATAGCCGTGGCAATGGCGATCACGCCTCAGGTTTCCTCTTTTACTATGATGATTTGGGCTTTTGCCGGTGCCGGATTAGGTGCTGGTATTGTTTTTGGTGTAGGGTCTATTTCTAAAAGTGGCCTTACTCCAGTCAAGTTAGCATTAGCTGGTACCGCTGTAACAGCGATGTTAAGTGCACTTTCTTCAGGTATTGCGATTCACTTTAATATCGCCAAGGATATGAGCTTCTGGTATGCAGGCGGAGTTGCTAGTGTCCAATGGGTACATGTCCAATTACTGGCACCCATTGTGCTTATCGGGCTTATCATCGCCCTTCTGCTATCGAAATCAATTACCGTTTTAAACTTAGGCGAAGATGTTGCAAAAGGGCTTGGGCAACAAACTGCTCTCATTAAAATTAGCGCAACATTAGTGGTGCTCTTATTGACAGGAGCGGCTGTCGCAGTGGGCGGAACGATTGGATTTATCGGGCTGGTAATCCCCCATATCACTCGTTTTCTTGTAGGGGTTAATTATCGATGGATCATTCCTGCAAGTGCTGTTTTAGGTGCATTATTGCTTGTACTGGCTGATACAGCTTCACGGATGGTGAATCCACCCTTTGAGACACCAGTAGGTACGATGACTGCATTAGTAGGGGTTCCTTTTTTCCTCTATCTTGCCAGACGTGAAGGGAGAGGATTGTAATGGTAGCTCAAAAAAGAAAAACAGGGTTGCTATTGATTGGGCTTATTCTTGCGATTATTGTGACACTTTTCATCTCACTTAACACTGGGACGATGCGTATTGCTCCATTGGATGTATGGAAAACAATCATGGGACAAGGAAGTGAACAAAGCCAGCTTATCTTATTTGACTTCCGCTTGCCCCGGATGGTGATTGCACTCTTGATTGGAGCTGGCATGGCGATATCTGGTGCGATTTTACAAGGGGTTACCCATAATGACTTAGCCGATCCTGGTATTTTAGGAATTAATAGTGGAGCTGGTTTTGCGGTAGTTTTATATATCTACTTAACGCAAGGAAGCCCCACTGCTCAGGTTTTCATCCTCCCGTTAGCTGCACTTGCGGGAGCAACGATTGCTGCTGTATTAATCTATTTAATTTCTTGGAAAAATGGGGTCTCTCCCATTCGCTTAATATTAGTCGGTATTGGTATTAATGCTGCCTTTTCAGCTTTAATTATCGTTTATCAGTTAAAAATGGATCCTGATAATTTTACCCAGGCAACCATTTGGCTTTCAGGTAACATTGCCGGTACAGATTGGAGCTATACGTTAGCATTATTGCCATGGATAGTCATTCTTCTGCCGATTACCTTTTATAAGGCAGGAACATTAGATGCTTTACATCTTGGTGATGATACCGCACAAGGTCTTGGAACGCATGTAGAAAGAGAAAGGATGCTGTTACTATTTATTGCAGTAGCACTTGCAGGCGCAAGTGTAGCGGTAGGTGGAGCTATTGCTTTTCTCGGTTTAGTGATTCCTCACCTTGCAAGGAAATTAGTTGGTGCACGACATCAGCATATGCTCATTACTTCTGCATTATTAGGGGCTTTGTTATTACTTGTAGCAGATACGTTAGGGCGAAATATCCTTGCACCATCCGAAATACCTGTAGGTTTAATCGTTTCGTTAATTGGTGGTAGTTATTTTATTTATCTTTTAATGAAATCTTAATTGTCATTGAATGAAATATGAGAGATAATTTGTTATTTTTATAATGGTAAGTACTATAAAATAGGAGTTGATGAACGGTGTATCGTAAAGTAGATGACTTTATAGCAGATTGGAATAGTAGCGCACAAGGAACTATCCAAGTACTTGAATCATTAACAGATGAAAAGCTTGATCAAGCTATTGTGGAAGGACATAGCACACTTGGTTGGCTTGGTTGGCATTTAGCAACGTCTCCTGCTTTTTTTGGTGGGATGATCGGTTTAAATGTGAAAGCAGCTGGTAATCCAAGTGAAGTACCTAATCAAACAGAATCAATTGTCCAAGCATATAAACAACTGGCAGAAGATGTAGAAAAGGAAGCAAAGTTGCTAACAGATGAGCAGTTAACGGAAGAAATCGAAAGCTTCGGTAAAAAATCGACACGTGGTGCTATGTTACGTGCGTTAATTGATCATCAAACTCACCACCGTGGTCAAATGACCGTACTGCTTCGTCAAGCAGGATTAAAGGTACCAGGTGTAATGGGACCGACGAAGGAAGAAAGCAAATAAAAAAACGAAAGTGCTAACGCCCCTATAACAAAATTACTATTGAAACGAATGACTAAGCTCTAGTCACCAGTTATTTATCGTAGGGTGATTCGTAAAGCGAAGTATATTTCCTACGCAGGTATTTGCACCATTTATGGTTCGGAATTTGCTGGATAAAAACTCTATCATCCCAGCCTTAAACTTGATTCAAAATGAAAGTGAAGAAGCTCGGTTTTACATACGGATTCTATGACCCTTGAGGCTTTGATCGAGCTTTCTTTCACTTCTCATTATAACTCTAAATAGAAAAATAGTGGGCAAAATCATTTGTCGATGATCTGACCCACTAATCTTAGTATGCTTTATATTTATTCTGTATATTCTCTATGTGCTTCTGTCGTTAATTCAATTCCACCACGAGCTGTCTGATATACCGTAACATTAACAGATGCAGGTTCGATCGCCCACATTATATCATCCGCTATTTGAGCAGCTAATGATTCACAAAAAGCACCGTGATCACGGAAAGACCATAAATAAAATTTCATTGATTTTGATTCAATACATTTATGACGTGGTGTATAGGAAATTTCTACTTTCCCGAAATCTGGTTGACCTGTTTTCGGACAAACGGCAGTAAATTCTAATGCACGAAACGTTATATTTTGCACATTTGGTGCGTCAAATGCTTCTTGCTTTAATACTTCTCTTGCCTCTTCTACACTATTTGGTCGTGGCATCGGGCCAGACCTAGGTAAATAATAATTCTCTGACATGTTAATCCCTCCTAGTTTTGATAAAGCAGGATGGTCACGAACTGCTTAATTAGTCTAAAAAGGAATTATAGCAGAACTTATCACAATTGCCAACTTATCTTCATGCTTTTACATAGAAAGATATCGTGAAAAGATGTTGTATAGAGGAACTTTCATACTGGAAGATCCCCGAGCTCGAGCTTACCTAGATATAAAGGAAGCAGTCACAAGAACTGCTTCCTTTATTTTACTGATAGTTTTGTTCAAATTTCTCCATAAATGCAACTAAATCTTCTACACCTTCCACAGGCATTGCATTATAAATACTAGCGCGCATTCCACCAACAGAACGGTGGCCTTTCAATGTTTCCAATCCTTCTGCTTGTGCTGCTTTCACGAATTCAGCATCCAAGTCACGGTCTGGAATGACAAAAGGAATGTTCATAAGAGAACGACTGTCTTCTTTTACTGGAGAACGGTAGAAATCAGATTGAGCAATATAATCATACAGCAATGCTGCCTTCTTCTCATTACGAGCTTGCATTTCTTTTAATCCACCTAAATCTTTTAACCATTCAAAAACTAGCTTTGCTATATATACCCCGAATGTAGGTGGTGTATTATAAAGAGAGCCACTCTCACTATGTGTTTGGTAATCCAGCATTGTCGGGCACTGTTCCGAAGCATTACCGATTAAATCATCCCGAACGATTACAACAGTCAAACCAGCAGGACCGATATTTTTTTGGGCACCGGCATAGATTACCCCAAATTTTGAAACATCTATTTCTTCAGATAAAATATTGGAAGACATATCTGCAACAAGTGGTACATTACCAGTATCAGGAATCTCGTGGAATGCCGTACCTTCAATTGTATTATTAGTAGTAATATGGACATAGTCTGCTTCTGGATCCATGGTGCTTGTATCAACTTTCGGTATATAAGTAAAGTTCTTATCTTCAGAAGAGGCAATCTCGTTAACTTCTATAAACTTCTTCGCTTCTTTCATTGCTTTTTTAGACCAAGAACCGGTATTGATATAATCAGCTTTGCCGTTTTTCTTTAAATTCAATGGAACAGCTGCAAACTGTTGGGAAGCACCACCTTGGACAAAAAGTACTTTGTAATTAGCTGGGATATTCATCAATTCACGTAAAAGACTTTCTGCTTCTGTAATAATATCCGTGAAAAGCCCTGAGCGGTGACTTAATTCCATCACCGACATGCCGGAGTCTTTATAATTTGGCAATTCTCTTTGTGCTTTTTCTAAAACTTCTAACGGTAACATAGATGGTCCTGCTGAGAAATTGTGTACTCGTTTCATCTTTAACCACACTCCTAATTAAAATTAAATAGAAAGAGGTAAGGAATAAATCCTTACCTTTGCCCAGGCGAGCGGCTATCGAAACTACGTGCTCCCTTGCGGTTAATCCGCACCCTCGCCAGTTACACGCAGCCTTTTATTTTGTGAAAATTATAACAATATTCGCATGATATTTCAATTAAATTTTTAGTAAATTTCCAATAATGATACGATTATTATCCTATTCTACTTTCGAATATTTGCCGTCTCAAAATAAGTAAGAATTTCGTAACAGTTTGCATGCGAAAAATGTGATAAAATGGCTAAGTGAGAAAAAACGAGGAATGATAACATGCAGACAATTATTTTTGATGTTGATGACACATTATATGATCAATTACTGCCTTTTCGTAATGCAGTTTATCAACAATTAGATGCCTCCTTCTCCGAGTCTGAGATTGGAGCGTTATATAAAGCAAGTAGAAAATATAGTGATGAAGTGTTTGAAAAGCAGATGAGCGGTGAAATAACAGCATTGGAATTACAAACCTATCGGATCACAAAAGCTTGTGAAGAATATGGATTTACACTGAGCTACGAAGATGCCGTGCAATTTCAGGAAAGCTATTTACAAGAGCTGCAAAAAATTCAATTGTTCGAGCCGATGAAGCGTCTGTTAAACCAATTATCCGAGCAAGGTAAGCAGTTAGCAGTTTTAACCAATGGCAAGCTTGATCACCAAATGATGAAAGTGAAACAACTGCAGCTAACCAACTGGATTCCTGCTGAGCATATTTTTGTCTCAGGAGATGTTGGACACTCGAAACCAAGTCTCAAAGTCTTTGAACATATAGAGAGTAATCTTCCATTAAAAAAACAGGACACTATATATATTGGTGATTCATTTGAAAATGACGTCATCGGTGCCAAAAGAGCTGGCTGGAAAGCTGTTTGGATGAACCATCGAAAGCGAAAAGCATCTCAACAGGATATAATGCCTGATTATACCGTAGAGAAGCCAGATGACATTTTAACGATAGCTAGTCAATGGAGTAGTTAGGGAGATTTATATTTTCCAGGCTATTGATGACGAATGAAAAATATACCATGAAAGAGTAACTAATACATCACATCATGAATTGGTGGCTTTCATTTTTGGAGTGAGATTGTTGAATTCAAAAAAAGTATTAGGGATATTATTTGCCGTCATGTTCTTTGTGATGGTTGGGTTCGGAATTATTATACCAGTTCTACCTTTTTATGCAGAAGAGCTTGGCGCATCACCATTTGAGTTAGGCTTATTAATGGCAACCTACTCGGTAATGCAATTTTTATTTGCTCCGATGTGGGGAAAAATGTCAGATAAAATCGGACGGAAACCAGTCTTAATGATTGGAATTGCCGGTTTAGCATTATCCTTTTTCCTGCTTGCCTTAGCCACTCAATTATGGATGTTATTCGTTGCACGAATTATTGGTGGTTTCCTATCTGCCGCCAACATGCCGACAGTAACTGCATATGTAGCAGATATTACTAGTGAAGAAGACCGTGGAAAGGGAATGGGAATTATTGGTGCAGCTGTAGGTCTTGGCTTTATTTTCGGACCTGCTATCGGAGGTGTTTTTTCCTCTAGTAATTTAGCGATTCCGTTTTATTTATCAGGGATATCTTCCTTAGTTACCTTTTTGCTAGTTACCTTTGTTTTAAAGGAATCGTTAACGGAAAAAGGGACTGTACATGATAAAAAACGGCCTTCCTTATTAGAAGCCATTAAATCACCGAATGCCAATCTTTTTATTCTACAGGGGTTTGTATCTGTATCTTTGGCAGGACTCGAAGCGACGTTTGCCTATTTTGCTTATGATCGGGCTGGGCTTGGAACAGTTGAACTCGGCTATATCTTTATGATCATGGGTTTGGCAGGAGCAATTGTCCAGGGAGGATTAGTTGGCCAAATGACGAAAAAATTAGGAGAAGGAAAGGTTATTCAAATTGGTATTATAGGCTCTGCTATCGGTTTTACGCTTATTTTGTTTGTACAGGATTTTCTTACTGCAGCAATATTCCTAACGGTTTTCGGTTTAGGAAATGGCTTGATTCGCCCTAGTGTATCTTCCTTATTAACAAAAAAAGCAACTTCCGGCTATGGACAGGTTACCGGACTGTTATCATCCTTCGATTCTTTGGGTCGAATTATCGGGCCTCCACTTGGTGGGATATTGTATGGCGTTGCGATTTTTATGCCGTATCTATCAGGAATCATTTTATCCGTCCTTGCTCTAGGCATTTATTATCTGTATAGGAATCGGACCGATGCTCTCGAAGGGAACATATAATTAGTAAAGCATGTTATCTGCAAAGATAGCATGCTTTTTTTGTTTTTACTTTAACTCGATTCAAGACCCCATTTACGCTCTTTCAAGCTAATTATTTTGGTTTATTACACCCCACTCACACATCTCTTCCAAAATGGGTAATAATGTTTCCGCCTTAGCCGTGAGACTGTACTCGACTTTAGGAGGAATTTGGGGATACTCTTTTCGTTTCACTAAACCATCTGCTTCCAGTTCTTTTAATTGTGAACTTAATGTTTTATAAGTAATAGCTCCTATTTGTCTTTTTAAGTCATTAAAGCGAACGGGTTGATTCTCTGCAAGAAGGAAAATAATAACCATTTTCCATTTTCCACCGATAACTGAAACAGTATAACCAAAAGGGGTATCTGTAATATTTTTAACTTTCCCTTTATATTCAGCCATACTCATTTTCACACTATCCTTTCAGGTAGTACCTATCAATAAAGTGCGTACTACTTTTTTATTTGTGCTCAGTTTATAATAATCTTACTTTAAAGTAAAGGAGAATCAAAATGGCTAAAAAAACAATCCGTATGTTAATGCCACAATGGCAAGGGGGAAACAACCCTAACTACTCTTTTGGAGCCGAATTACTTGCTTGGCTAGCCCCAGAAAATAATCAACCCCTTATTCACGTACCAGTTAAAGCTTATGATGGCACTCCGCTGGAAAACGAGAACGGTACGAATGGGAGAAAACAATTACTTGAACAATTAGAGGCTGCTCAACATATCATTGACGCTCATAAGCCAGATCGCATCGTCATGTTTGGTGGGGACTGCTTAGTCGAACAGGCCCCTTTTGCTTATTTAAACAAACGCTACGGTGGGGAGCTAGGTTTAATCTGGATTGATGCTCACAGTGATTTGGGTAGAATTGTTGGATATGATTACGGTCATACATTACCGCTTGGAAATCTCTTAGGAGAGGGAGATGAAGAGTTCGCTAAACATGTAGACATTCCTCTAAAACCTGAACAAGTCTTTATCGCAGGATTAGATACTCCCACACAACAAGATACAGAAATCATTAAGAGACTAGGTATTAAAACTGCTGGAACGAAAGAATTAATGCACAGTACGGAAACTATTAAAGAATGGATTAAGGAAAGTGAAGTGAAACATCTAGCTATTCACCTTGACCTAGATGTGCTTGATCCTAAGGCATTTCGTTCATTATTATTTGCCAATCCTGAAGCACCTTATGATTTTTCTGCAGCTGGAACCATGCAAATGCCTCAACTACTTGATCTGATGAAAGAACTTTCCGAAGAAACAAATGTAGTTGGATTAGGTATTACCGAGCATATGCCGTGGGATTCCATTAACTTAAAGAAACTGCTTGGAGAAATACCTATTTTAATTAATTAAAGCGATAAACAGAGTGATGATAGACCAACCATCTCTATACACATAAAATACACTCATACACAATTTTATATTTGTGAGAGTGTATTTTTATGTGGCAATGTCTCATTCTAGGTACTTTTCAATCTCCTTTTGACATTAACAGTTGTAACGTTTCTTCAAGGCCTTTCCTGAAAGGAGTTGCTGGTATGGGACCAATGCGTTTCTCATATTTTTCACCACTTAGCACAAACCCTTCCTTCGTGAGGTACATAATCTCAACTAGTTCTCTCATAAACGAATCAAACAGCCCAATAAAGCGAATGACATTTTTCGTTAAAGGAAGGACCATTTTTTTATTTCCAGTTACTTCACGAGCTATCTGTATAATTTCTTTACCTGAAATCAAACCCGCTCCAGGTATATTCCAGTTCTCTCCATAAGCATCATCTTTTTCAGCAATATTTACGATCATTTTGGCTGCATCTGGTAGATAGACATATTCCCGTGGTGTTTTCAAGTTTCCAATAAAAAGGGATACATTATGTGCAGCCATTCCTTCTAAAGTTGGCTGCAAGTATGAACTTTGAGACGTTGCACCGTAGTAATCCGGAAGTCTATAAATTATTGCTTTGGTATTTTCCCACTTGTTACTGAATATCAAATTCTCGTATTCTACTCTTAACCTTCCCTTCTTCGTATGCGGTTTTTTTGGATGCCTTTCATCACCCTTCGTAACTTGATGTCCATAGACATAGATTCCATCTACAATAGCAATCTTTTTACCTAGAATATTTGCGGCTTTCATCACACTTTCGCCAAGCAAAAGAAGTTTATCTTCCATCTCTTGATAAGCAACACCAACACATTTGAATATTACTTCTGCATCCTCTGCTGCGTCTACAATTGTTTGGTAATCAAATACATCTCCCAATTTGTAGGATAATCGTTGATGATAGTCGTGTTTTTCCATTAGGGCCTCTAACCTCGTCTCAGAACGTCCAAAAGCAATAACCCTGACCCCTCTTGACAGTAATTCTGATACAATGACCTGCCCTGTCCCCCCAGTAGCTCCCAACACAATTGCCGTATTCATTGTTAAATCCCTCCATTAGTGATTAATCAATAACTATATTTGCCAAAAAATCACGATGATTTATGCTTCAAACCGTTTTGAGTTTATTGGTGATTTATGTCTTTACGTTGAACAAAAATAATCAATAGAGCACTAGCTATTGCAAAAATGGCGGATCCAATGAATATCCAACTGAAACCCCCAGTGAGTGCATCCTCCATGCTGTGCCCTGTGGAAGTAAGTGAATCCGTTCTAATGGCAGAGAGTATGACAAGAATAGTAATACCTACGGCACCACCGATTTGCTGACTTGAATTAACTAGGCCACCTGCAAGACCTTCCTCCCTTTTAGGTACTCCACTAACAGCAAGCGCAATACTGGATACTTGCGCCCCTCCAGCACCTGCTCCCAAGACAATAGTTGGACCAAGTAAATGGATGATAAATGAAGCGTTGCTTGGAGCATAAGAAAGCCATATTAAACCAACCGCAAACACCACAAGTGATAGGACCAACGTCTTTTCTGTACCCATTCGATTCATGACAGCTGGAACTAATCCAGCACCAACAATCAAGGCTACAACGAGTGGGAGCTGTGCAAGTCCTGTTGTAAACGCGTCATATTCAAGCACACTTTGCATATACACAGAAAGCCCATAAAATAGTCCGATGGATGCACCTCCTAGCAGTAGCACAGCTAAGTTTCCTTTTGTTACCGAAGCATTACGAAAAAGACTTAGTGGCACTAGTGGCGCTTTCGTCCGTTTTTCAATAAAGATAAAAGTGATAAGTAACGTGATACCTATAAGGATAAGGATGAACGTAATCACCCAGTCAACTTGATTCGCTATTTGAAGCGCAGCAACAATCGCTACTAAACCTGCTGTCACGGTCACAGCCCCTGCCACGTCTGTTTTCATGTTCTGAGCTTTCGAATCTTTGGTGACTAGTAGAGGAATAGCAACAATCACAAGAATACCCACTGGAACATTGATAAAAAACACAGCCGACCAACCGAATAAAGATATTAAGACTCCACCAAGAAAAACACCGACTCCACTTCCAAGTCCTGCAACGATTCCCCAAATACCTAACGCCTTGGCACGCTCCTCTGATTCTGTAAAAAGCAGCGTAACCAATGCTAGAGCAGAAGGAGCTAAAAAGGCAGCAGACACACCTTGTATTGTGCGTGAAATTAATAACCATTCAATGGAATTCGACAAGCCCGCTACTGCTGAGGCTAGGATAAAACCGATCACCCCCACCATGAATATGCGCCTATGCCCAAATCGATCAGCTAAACGTCCACCTAGCAAAAGCAAGCCTCCAAAAGGTACAACGTAAGCCGTTAACACCCAGCTTAATGTATCGGTACTAAGCAGCAATTCATCCCCTATGGAAGGTAAAGCAATATTCACAACCGAGGAATTCAAAATGATTAAAAATTGGGCCAAAGCAAGGATGACCAAAGCCCACCAGCGGTGTAAACTGCGTTGACTGGTCTCTTTATTTGTAACAATATTATCCACCACATTCACTCTCCTAAAATTTTATTATTGATTGATCACTAATAAAATTACTTAAAAATGAGGAAAGTAGAGCGATAATTTTTGCTCTCCATTTCGTTTAAGCTTGTTACATGTTATAAAAAACATACGCGTGAGTTAAACGTAAATCGTTAACAATAAAAATGAACTAAAACGACAATACCTCATCAGATGGACACCACAAGTCAGATTGTTTTAATTGTTATTGATAAATCAATAACAATTTGTTGTTAAAAGTAATATAACTGATTTGACTCAGTTATATTATTTTGTTTACTTACCAAAAAGTTCAGAAAGGCCTATAAGATAAGCGATATTACCTAACATACCCATAGCTAAAAACATCATAAATTCTAATGTTTCTTTCGTAGGACCGCGAATACTTCTAACCTGGCTTCAAGAAACTACTCCTTACAAAGCTTTGATGTCGACCTGACCATTGTACAGGTGAGAACCCCCATCCATTTTATTAGTGATCAATCAATAACATAATAACCAACTTTGAAAACCAATGCAAGTGTTATGGTTAAATTTCTTTTGAACAATTTCTGAGCATTGCTAATCGATACTCATAAATTTTAATGGAAGGTAAAACATAATAAAAAAGGAGGTACTAAAAATGAAAAAGAAGAATCAACAATCAATTAAAGACAGTAAAAAAGTAGCTGAGAAAATGCATGATGTACAGGGTTATGACAGTCAAGATCAGACAGAAAAAGGTTTAGCGATCACACATGAACAAGTTTCCGATGATTATATGGAAGGTACGATTGATGGAAAAATCGATCGTATTAATAAAAAAGATGAATTAACGAGTCATGATGGGGAAGACATTCCAAGAGAAGGGTTTAAATAAAATGGCAAACAAAAATAAGATACTTGTACCAGAAGCTAGAAAAGGATTGGATCAATTAAAAGCGAAAGTCACCCATACAAATGACCCTCAAAAAGCAAAATACAAAGTAGCAGCAGAACAACAAGTATCACTCCAGCAAGGGTATAACGGGAATATTAAAGCGAAAGATGCTGGAAAAATAGGTGGTCATATAGGCGGGAATATGGTTCAAGAATTAGTCAAAATTGGGCAACAACAACTTTATCAAGACCAAAATCGTAACGATTCTAATTAAATTACGAATTAATGAAAGGGTCAGCTCTAGCATTTCAAACTGACCCTTAATCTACATATTACTGATATAATTCATTAAATACCAGATTTAGCCTTACTCTCTATCATAATCGACTGATCTAAGTACTTCCTTTGGAATGTCCAATCCTTTTGAGCCTCTCAGGTCGATCTCTTTTTCCTCCGTCGGATAATAAATAATAAAGCTATCCGGCACAATTTCTACCAAGTATTTTGGTGCTTCTTCTAGCTCAGGATGCCAACCAATTGTACCTTTTCTGGCACTTAATAGTACAACTAGATCATCTTTCTTCACATGTTTATTCACATAATTAACCCTTAATTCCTGCCAATCTTCTACTCTATAGAAATTGGTAGGTGGATTGGGACGAATTTTCTTAAAGTAATTCTCATAATGCTCCTGCATACCTTTAATAATAACAACGTGTAAATGAGCATTAAGACGACTCGTTAATATTTTGATTCGTTCTACAGCATCTTGAAAGCCTGGTTTATGATCAGCTCCAAAAGGCACAATGAAAACTAATCGCTTCGTCGTTTCTAAAGGATGCCCCAATTTGGTGACTAGTACTGCCTGATTGGTCTCATCAATTAACCTGTCTAACACCGAACCTAATTTAAAATGATGACTGCTTAAATTAGCATTCCAACCAATAACAACCGTATTAATACGCTCCTCGATAATAGCTCTCGAAATGCCATATATAATATCTTTATCCACCTTGGTCAAAATACGTACTGGAATTTCTGCTCCAGCAGCATACAATTGGGCATGCCCTAACATTCGTTCTGCTTGAGCTACCTGCTCCTTCGCCCCTTTAATATCCTGTTGTACAACACTTAATGGATAAATTGGCTGATCGTTTGTATTAGCGTGTTTAATCGAGTTAGCAAGATCAATCAATGCTTCCATTGTATTCGGATTTGCAATTGGAATCAGGATTCTCTCCGGTGTATTCGTATTTGCTTCCGGTATCTTCTCCTCTTTTAACGCTTGTCTTCTTGCATATTTCTCTACTAAATACGGTCCGGCAATACATGTAACTAAGATCATAATAATGACAGCATTTACTGTAATCTGATCAAGTAAGCCTACCTCATAACCAACTAATGTAGATGCGAGAGTAGCAGCAGCCTGAGGGATAGTTAAACCAATCATCAGCCTCTGTTCAGTTCGAGAATAATTATAAATCTTGCTTACAATAAGCGGCGGTACAGCTTTACCGATAATAACAGCAGCCAGGATTGCTGCTGTTACCACCCATGCTTGTGGATTACTAAACAGGACACTTAAATCCATTAACATGCCTACCGATAATAAGAAAAATGGAATAAAGAGGCCATTACCCAAAAATCGAATCCGATTCATTAATGTACCGTGTTCCAGTACATACCGATTTAAAGCAAGTCCTGCAAGGAAAGCACCGATAATTGGTTCTACACCAGCAACAATTGCTAAAAGACCTGCTACAAACAAGACAACCATCACAAATGTAAAGTTAGTAATCCCTTCTGTTCCATAGTTACGGAAAAACCACCGTGAAACAACCGGCACTACTTTAAGCATCAATATAACAAAGATAACTAAGGATATGAGTAATTGAAGCCAAAATTGAATCGTTAGCTGACCTGCTGTAACACCTGTAACGATTGCTAATATTAACAAGGCAAAAGTATCTGTCAGTAACGTACCACCTACAGCGGTTGTCAGGGCTTTATTTTTTGAAATACCTAATCGACTGGCGATTGGATATGCAAGTAACGTGTGTGAGCCAATAATGGAACCAATCAGAATAGCGGCGGTTACCGAATAACCTAACATTATACTGATAACAGTACCTAAAATAAGTGGCATACCAAAGCTCATGGAACCAAATATTAAGCTACGATTGCGGTATTTTTTAAAACCATCAATATCCAATTCTAAACCAGCAATAAATATAATAAACAACAAACCAACTGTACCGAGCAATTCAATGGTTTGATCTCTTGCTAAAAGGTTTAATCCATTAGGTCCAATAAGAACACCGGCCAATATTGGACCTATAATTCCTGGGATACGCATTTTTTCCATTATTAAAGGTGACAAAAAGAAAATCACCATCGCAATGGCAAATATGATCACAGGGTCTGTAATAGGAAAAGACATATATCGTTACCTCGCAAATTAGTATAATTTTTTAAAATATACCATAAGCAAAAAACACATGCACGTAAAAAAATTGTAAAACGCTTAATCTGTCATATAACGAATAAAATGAGACGATGATCAGTGAGGATATTACAGAAGGTTAACACCGTGATAAATAGGAGGAAAAACTTCTTTCAAAAAAGACGAAGCAGTTATGAACCAATCCGTCCCTCGAATTGGTTCCTTGTATAGAGTCAAAGTGGTAAAAAATACTATATTTACTGTTCGAATACACGCAGTCGGTAGCAGTTTTTGGCTGTTTGCCCAAGCTGATCGAGCAGATTGTAGTTGGCGTAAGCACCGACGATTGCTCCAAAACCGGGTACCATTTGCAGCAGTTTGATAAGATCAATATAATCACGGTATTCCTGTTGGAAGACACGCCAATCCATATCTGTCAATCGATCTTTCTCTTCTTCCCAATGCTTAATTAAATGATATACTTCCCTTCTTTTATCATCATTAGAAAAGGCAAGTTGAAAAACATGTAAAATAAATAATCTTTCTTCATATTTTGAAGTATCAAATCCATAAATAGTCGCAGCTTCAAACAAAAACTTCATTTTAATCGATAATAACAAGGGAAAATCAGCCATCCCTAAAAAAATACCGCCTGCTCCGGTACCTGCCCCTTCAATCGTAGCGGTCTTGCGATAAGTTTCCAATTTTTTCTGAAGTAATTGTTCCTTCTCCTCTAGCATTTCTCCGATATCTTGGTTCTTCTTTGTGGTAAAATCAGAGCCAACTAATGTTGTTTGCACCATATGCTTAATTGCTTCCGTCATAATTTGATGTGCCTTTTCCGGTATATAACTGTTTATCTTGTTTTGTGCTTTTTTCGATAATTGTTGGAACGTACTCTTTTTCTTTAAAATTTTTAATTCCCAATCCAGCATTTCCTGATATGCTTGTTGTTCATATTGATTCATATCCTATCTCCTCATTTCTATTCTTAGTCATTTTATACGAACATTTTACAGAAAAGGTTTCAAAAACACCTTGACCCTCACGTTACGTGATAGCTTAAACTTGATTCGAAAGGGTGAACTACATGAAAGTAAGAGAAGTAGCTAGATTAACTGGTGTTAGCGTACGTACGTTACATCATTATGATGAAATCGGGCTTTTGTCACCTAAAAAATCAGCGGAGAATGGTTACCGTATCTACACGGACGATGACCTGACAACCCTTCAGCAGATTTTATTCTTCCGAGCATTAGATTTTCCTTTAAAGAAAATAAAAGAAATAATGTCCAGTACTTATTATAACCGATTGGAAGCACTTGAGATGCAACAAAAAATGCTGCTTTCTAAACAAAGGAAAATAAGTATGATGCTCGAAACGATTGAAAAAACGATTCAAAATGAGAAAGGAGTTTACCACATGAGTCAAAAGGAGAAATTTCAAGGCTTTGACTTTAGTAACAACCCTTATGAAGAAGAAGCAAGAAAGCGATGGGGGGATACAAAAGTAGACGAAGCGAATCAAAAGGCAATGAACATGAATCAGGCACTGCAAGATCAAATGAATCTGATATACAAGGAATTAGCAGCCATACGTGATATGGATCCTGCTTCAGAGAAAGCACAACAAGCGATAAAAAAATGGTATGATTTTCTAAACGACCATTTCACTACCTATACCCCTGAAGCATTTCAAGGGTTAGGAAGGATGTATGTAGAAGATAGACGCTTTACCAAGAACATTGATCAGTTTGGAGAAGGCTTAGCCAAATTTATGAGTGAAGCAATGAATGAATTCGCCAATAAAAAAGCATAATATAAAAATGATCATTGGATAAAATTCCTTTGATCATTTTTATATAACAACTAACCTTCTTTCATGTATGCTTCGGGCAATCGAGGAAAACCTAACATAAAATCTTGCATATTGAGGTGTGCATATGTCCGAATTGCTGATTGTTGTCGGTAGAGTACTTACCATTCTTCCTTTGCTTCTGCTAGTTACTATCTTCATGGGAAAAAGAGCAATTGGAGAGCTACCTGTATTTGATTTCTTAGTGATTATTACTTTAGCTTCTGTCGTCGGGGCAGATATTGCAGATCCAAATATTAATCATTTTCCTACTATTATCGCAGTTATTATGATTGGCCTATTGCAAAAATGCGTATCCTATCTTAAAATCGCAAACAGAAGAGTAGGCAGATTAATAACCTTTGAGCCAACTATTGTCATCTATGATGGTACTATTCTTCAAAGTAATCTCAAGGATACTGGCTTCTCAATAGACAATATTTTACAAATGCTAAGGGATAAAGATGTTTTTGATATCAGTGAAGTGGAAATAGCTATTATTGAAGCAAATGGTACGTTAACCGTGTTAAAAAAGCCTGAAAAAAGAACTGTTACTCCAGAAGATTTAGAAATCAAACAACCTATCTCTAGCTTTTCCATCCCGGTGATTATGGAAGGTAGCGTATATACAAAAGCCTTGGAAGCCAGAAACCTAAGTGAAGAATGGCTGTTACAAGAGCTTAGAAAAAAGGGTATTACAAACCCGAAAGAAGTATTTTTTGCTTCCATCAACATGTTGAACGAAATTCACCTTTCCCTTTATGATGACCAATATATAATGACACCCCCGATTCAACATTAGCACTCCCAATGGAAAGAGGCTCACGTTGGGGTGTTTTATTATTGTAAATGAAAAAAGATAAACGGTGTATCAGATTCGATCCTTGTCTCCTTCGGTCACATTTATGGTTTAGGTAATACTATTGGCTACCTCCGTCAAGGTTCATATAACTAATTCAGGTTCTTCTTTTTCATACACTTGATTTTTACCATTGTGTTTTGCCTTATATAATAATTCATCCGCTCTTTGAAAGAAGCTCTCCTTCGATATATCCTCTGTTAATGCTTTTAAACCAATGCTAACTGTTATATTCTTATCTAATTCTTCATGATATTGATTTGCTATATACAACCGGAGATTATCGATGATATGATATGCTTCTTTAAGACTTTTATTAGTAAGAAGGATGGCAAACTCCTCTCCACCATAACGGGCAGCAATGTCATCTTCCGTCATCTGACTTGCTATTGCCCTTGCAACTCTTTTTAAAACTAAATCACCATTACTATGACCGTAAAGATCATTAATCATTTTAAAATTGTCGATATCGATTAATGCAAGTTGTAAAGGCATCCCCTGTGAAATGCTTTGCTCATACAAAAAATCCAAATATTCATGAAATGTTTTATGATTATATAGTTCTGTTAATGCATCCACTTTTGTTAATCGTTCCATAATAGCACTTTTAACGATTAGTTCTTTTTCTTTCTCTGCTGCTCGTTGCAGAATTTGAAATACCTCATTTCCTCTTTCCATAATAAGAAGATATACGATATAGCCTCCAAAAAGGATAAAATGATAGATAAAATATTCATAAAATGTGCTTGCTTCTCTAATGGATGGTAGTGCATATAACGAGGTTAATGCGATTACATTAATGATTAAACTAAAACGCAGTTTCTTTTTATCAAAGTATATTAAGATAACAGCCATCGCTAATAAAAAGAGAATTTCCACTCCAGGTATCTGGGGATGGAAAACAACGGTTACGACAGCTACCATCGTGCCACTAATAGATAATAGTTTGGAACTGTATATTTCTTTCTTATCAATGAAGTAATGTGTAATCAATAAAAGGACAGTTTGAATAGAGGAAGGAATTATTAATTTCTTTACAGTAAATTCACCGGTGTCATCAGGATAATAATAAATGGTTATGAACAAGCCCACTATTTGACCGAGAAAGGCAATTATCACCATTAACCAATAGATATAAAGGATTCTCTTTGTCCATAGCCTATTATTTAAGCTTGTCCGTCTAGTGCTCGCCATTCTTCACCCACCTTTTTCATCTCCCAGATATTTCTATTATACACAGTTTATTAGGACTATTCACCCATTATTTTCAAATAGTTTATTTTTTGAGGTTACAATGAAGTAACTTTTACAATTTCTTTTCAAATTCGCATGATATGTTTAGGTTACCATTCAAAAGGCTATCGGATAATAAAGGTGATGGAATCTTAAAGGAGGTATTATCAAATGAATATAATGAGAGCAAAAGAAATCAAAGACGATCCTGTGATGAAAGATGTTGTCTATAACGGTAAATATGTCTATATCGAAGAAGTAGACGACGAATCACAAAAAGCTTTAGTAACCTATACCAAGGATTCAGAAGGACACTTTGAAGTCGATGTTTCTGAACTAAAAGAAATATAAATAGAGATGGAGGTAAAACATGGAACTAACTAATATGCAAAAAGGATCAACACCGAGACAAAAACAAACAAAGCAGCCTGGTTTGGAATATAAAATGGATCCTCTTCCGCACCAACCTTTAGCTTATAGAGGATCTGGCAAATTAACAGGTAAAGCTGCCTTAATTACAGGTGGTGACAGTGGAATTGGCAGAGCAGTATCGATTACCTATGCAAAAGAAGGTGCGAATGTTGCTATTTCTTATTTAGATGAACATGAGGATGCACAAGAGACAAAAAAGCTAGTAGAACAAGAGGGTGTAGAGTGTATCCTTTTACCAGGTGACATCAAAGAACCCAAGCATTGTGAAAGATTAGTAGAAGAAACGGTACAAGCCTTCGGTCAGCTGAATATTTTGGTCAATAATGCAGCGATTCAATATGTGCAAGAAAATGTGGAAGACATTTCTAATGAACAATTTGAAGAAGTATTCAGAGTTAACTTCTTTTCTCAATTCTATTTAACAAAAGCAGCGGTTCGTCATATGAGCCAGGGGGATAGTATCATTAATACATCCTCTATTAATGCTTATAAAGGAAATGGGATACTAATGGATTACACTGCTACCAAAGGAGCTATTACAGCCTTTACAAGAAGTATTGCCCAAAGCCTTGCTAAAAAAGGAATAAGAGCTAACTCTGTTGCACCAGGACCTGTATGGACACCGCTTATTCCTGCTTCTTTCGATGAGGATCAAGTAGAGAACTTTGGACAAGACGGGTTAATGGGTAGACCTGGCCAGCCTTCCGAACATGCATGGCCATATGTAATACTTGCTTCCGATGAAGCGTCTTATATGACAGGTCAAGCCATTCATATTAATGGCGGTTCCTGGACGTCTTCCTAAAGAGTGAGCTGAAACACTGAAATTCGGTGTTTCAGTTTTTTTATTCTCTTATATTACAATTTCATTACAAAGGCCTAAATAGCTCTATTTTATGATTAAAACGCAAATTCGGTGGTATTTAATAATTAAGATATTCATATAGATTAATTTGTAAGATTGCTATAATCTTACAAACGGCGCTTATGGATAGTTTTTATGTTAAAAGTGGAGCTTAACAAGAAAAGCGTTTCACTGCCAGTAACAATACTACCTAAATAGTTATTGCTCCAAATAATTTTAAGGAGGAATTCTGTATGAGGTGTAAAAGTTGTAATGGTGCAGGGTTAATTCGTTGTTCAGCATGTTCAGGTGAAGGAATTGATTATGGTATCCACAAATGTGAACATTGTGCTGGTGAAGGGGAAATGGCTTGCTCAACGTGTGATGGAAGTGGAAAAATAAGCTTCTTCAAAAAAATTACATCAAAAGTATAGACACTAACAAATGGATAGCTAAAATAAACCTGGTAGTTAGAGTGGTACCCATCCTCCAAAGTGCTGATGGATGCCACTCTTTTATTTTGGGCTGAGATAAAATAACTCCACACTATTTATTGGCAATAGTTAAGGCAATTTGCCTCTCGAGTCTTCTCTCCAGCTCTCGCAATGCTTCGACCTGGTGCTTTACCATATTCAGTTTCTCTTTATATATCGAAAGCATTTCTTCACAATACTCGTATTCATCTGGCACTGCCACTTCTTCCCTAAATAACGTTTCTATCTCATCGGTCGTTAAACCGAGCTTCAGATATAGCTTGATTGCTTTGATTCGTGAAACGGCAGATTCTTCAAATTCTCGATAGTTGTTTTCCAGTCGGTATGCCCGGAGCAGTCCTTTCTTTTCATAATGTCGAATAGACCTACTGCTTACGTTAGTCAGTCGTGCTAATTCACTGATCTTCATCCGGCGCAGCATCCTTTCTAATCATTTACAAAAATTATACATTAAGTGAAACATTTTAGACAGTGAAACTACCGCAAAAAATCCAAGATAGGATTTTCTACCTTGGATTTTTTAATGGGTACATTTTCATTTTTCACACAACATCTCGATTCCAATGTCTATGTGCTGCTAAGGCATTGATAAACTCCTTCGTAAAGTCAGAGGAATGTTGACTTAATACAACTCCTGGGCTGTCTTTCATATCATCGACATTTAGAAGATCTTCTCCGAACTGGAGAGCTCCTATTGGCTTGAAGTGGGAATAGGCTTCATGGACAAATAAGATTGCTTTCTTATAGAAATCTTTGTTTTCTTCGTTACCTCCAACTGCTAAGACAGCATCAAATAATACGGAATCTGTTGTTAAAAAGTTATGATCTGCTTCGATTGTTTCGCCATTTTTCCCCTCTACAACGCCTAACCGATCACTAATAAACTCTATTTTAATCCCCTGTTTTCTCAGTTTATCAAGGGTTTCCTTCAGTTCCGTTTCTTCAAAACCATTCCCAACGATCACCGCTACTTTTCTTGTCATCACTGATTTAACGGTATTTTCCTGGCTAAGTGCTGGTGAAGATTTCTTTACATTAATCTCTTTTGGCTTAGGAGATTCAACACCTATCGCTTCAGCAACGTTCTGTGCCAATTCTGTGCTTACATTAGAAAACATCTCAACAACCTGTTTTCGTACAGATTCACTTTCTACTTTTCCCAATTCAAAGCTAAACGCATTCATGATATGCTGCTTTTCCACGTCACTCATACTATTCCAAAATAACGTAGCTTGTGAAAAATGATCCTTAAAGCTTTCACTTCGAGCTCGGATTTTATTGCCATCTATTTTTTCTTGGTAATGCTTATAGCCGCCTTCTGCTTCCGTTGAAGTCTCAGGAGTATTCTGAGCCAGTGAATTTTTATGGTAGCTTACTGGTCCCCGATTAATTGTTTGTCTTCCATAACCATCTCGTTGGTTATTATGGAATGGGCATACTGGACGGTTGATAGGCAATTCATGAAAATTTGGGCCTCCTAAACGAATTAGCTGTGTATCTGTATAAGAAAACAGGCGCCCCTGTAACAAGGGATCATTCGTAAAATCTATTCCTGGTACAACATGACCAGGATGAAATGCTGCTTGCTCTGTTTCAGCGAATACATTATCAACATTCTGATTCAATGTCATTTTACCAATGATTTTCACAGGTACGTCTTCTTCTGGCCACAACTTAGTTGGATCTAAAATATCAAAGTCAAAATTAAATTCATCTTCTTCCGGAATCAATTGCACCCCTAACTCATATTCAGGATAGTCACCATTTTCAATTGATTCCCAAAGGTCTCGCCGATGAAAATCAGGATCTTTACCATTTATTTTTTGTGCTTCATCCCATACTACTGAATGTGTCCCTAACACTGGTTTCCAGTGAAACTTAACAAAATGGGATTTTCCTTCCGCATTGACAAAACGGAACGTGTGAACACCGAAGCCCTCCATCATCCGAAAGCTTCTCGGAATCGCACGATCTGACATTTTCCACATGATCATATGAGCAGACTCCTGATTGTTCGCAACAAAATCCCAGAAAGTATCATGAGCAGAAGCTGCCTGAGGCATTTCATTATGTGGCTCAGGCTTCACTGCATGTACTAAATCTGGAAATTTCATGGCATCCTGAATGAAAAAGACAGGAATATTATTTCCTACCAGATCATAGTTTCCTTCTTCTGTATAAAATTTCGTAGCAAATCCACGGGCATCGCGTGCTAATTCCCCTGAGCCTTTACTCCCAGCCACAGTGGAAAACCTTACAAAAACGGGCGTCTTCTTCGACGGATCCTGTAAAAAATCTGCCTTCGTGAATTCCTTCATTGATTCATATACTTGAAATTCTCCATGAGCAGCGAAACCCCGTGCATGTACGATTCTTTCAGGTATTCGTTCATGGTCAAAATGCGTCATCTTTTCCCTAAAGTGAAAGTCTTCCATTAGGGTCGGGCCGCGCTCACCTGCTTTTAGTGAAAACTCATCTTCATGAATCTTTACACCTTGATTTGTCGTCATCTTCTTCCCACGGTCGTCTCTTGTAAATTGTTCTAACTGTTCTTTCTTTTTGTTAGGATGCTTCACTTTCATTCCTCCTTGTGAAATGATGAGAATTCATTTCACAAAACCTCTTCCCGCGAAAACAAAAGATAAAACGCTATTTTAATAAAAACGGTTATCAAGAAGATTTCACATTGCTATCAAAACCGACCAGAGCGAAATATTGAATAAATCAGCCACGCAAACATCGCCACAGCGATCACAAAGCCTATTTCAATTGCTGGTATGTTCCATAACATTGAGGTCTGTCTTCCTAAAGCTGAACCGATAATAAGACCAACCATAATGATGCTAAATGCTAATAGAACAATACTAAATGCTAATCGGTTAGAAACACGATCCAATTTGACGAAAAATGACTTTGCTTCGGGTACTGAAACCTGGATCGGCAGCTTGCGTTTTTTTATCATTGTCGTCAATTCTTGGACTATTTCCGGCATATCATGAAGTACCTCATGATATTCATTTATTTGATCAATGAGACTCTCTGCTATTTTTTTAGGATGATAACGCTCCTTCATCAATTCCCTTCCAAATGGTTCTGCGGCATTCATTATGCTTAATTTCGGATCAAGACGTTCTACTACTCCTTCTAATGTAAGTAATGTTTTCCCTATGATCGTTAAATCGGTAGGAATTTCAATACTATGCTTATTAGCAACCAAAAATAAATCGGTAATCGCTTCTCCTAAACTTATTTCACTTAAGGGAACACCATAATATTTGATCGTGAATTGATCAATGTCACCCTTTAATTCATGCAGATTAACCTGTTCAGGAACAACACCCATCTTTTTAATCGCTTGAACGATATCATCCGTATTTTGTTTAGCTAGTGCCATAATCAGTGAAGCGAGATGCTTTTTCATTTCAGGGGATAGGCGACCTGTCATCCCAAAATCCAGAAAGGCTATTCGACCTCCAGATAACACTACTATATTGCCACTGTGAGGATCCGCATGAAAGAAACCCTCCTTAAATATTTGCAAAAATACCGCCTGTACCATTCTATCTGCGAGCTTTTTAGGGTCATAACCATTCTCTTCTAATGCTTGAATATTATTAATCTTCCAACCATCTAAATATTCCATCACCAATACTTTATCCGTACTATATTCCCAATAGATTTTCGGTATAACTATATTGGCATCATCTCGGAATTGCTGCCTTATTAACTCAGCATTTCTTCCCTCACTAATAAAATCCAATTCATCTTTAATTGCTTTAGAAAATTCATCGATAATATTAGTTACCTGGTAATGAGCGCCCCATTTGGTACGATTCTCTGCTCTTTTTGCTAGTTCATAAAGAATTTCCAAATCGGTATGAATCGTCTTCTCAATATTTGGACGCTTCACTTTTACTGCTGCTTTCTCCCCTGATTGCAACACAGCAAGATGCACCTGGCCAATAGAAGCAACGCCGATTGGTTGTTCATTAAACTCTTTAAATAAATCGGTGATGGAGGCGCCTAATTCTCCCTCGATAAGCCTTTTTATTTCTGCAAATGGAACTGGAGATAAACGATCCTGGAGATTTTCTAATTCTTTTATAATGCCGTCCGGAATGAGATCTGGCCGTGTACTCGCAAGTTGGCCCATTTTAATGAAAGTAGGTCCCAATTCTTCTAAAAAGTTACGAATTCTTTCGCCGGTCGTTTTGCTTTGTTTTCGATCCACTCTTTTTACCAAAAACCTTCGTGGCAAGGAGAAAAGCTGATCAAGTCCTAATTCTTTCACTATATAACCGAACCCATTTCTTGAGAATGCGACGGCAATCTGGCGATATCGTCGAATGTGTCTCATTTGTTTACGAAACATCATAAACTCCCCTTTATATAATTGGAGTCGATTATTCCTGTTTATCCTGTAATTGATTCTCTACTAGTAGTAATCTTTGTTCTAAAACTCGTAGATCCTCTTTTGTTACAACATCCATTTCTTTCAACCATTCTTTCAATCTTTCTTGGAATTGCTGATCTATTTGTTGTTGACTTTCTTCTCCCTTTTTCTTTAATTCCTGTAACAAACTGTCTGATTCTTCACGAGTTAACTTACCCTTTGTCATTAATTCCTCCATTATCTTTTCCGCTTGTTCTTTACTAGAAGAAGCTAATCCAAGACCTAATATTAGCCCTTTTTTAAATGTATCCTTCATGAAGTATACCTCCTAATACTGTTTCTAGTTTTTTACCCGGTTACTGCGTCATAGAAACACAGAGGGCCTTATAAAAAACTGGCCAAAAACCCACCCAGTCCTTATCACTACATGTGCCACTACTTGGACATAAATAGACAGTATTACAACAGCTCCAGCTGCCCATGCTGATTTATGTTCAGGCCTTGCTTCTTGGGTCCTTATGAAAGTGCAAAGATATGGCATTGGCAATCACTAATGGTGATAAAGTCCTCCTTGTGTTAATTTTTGAAGCTTAAAGCGCATCGTTCAGCATCGTGATAAGACCAATCTATTATTTTGCTGATATTCATTGTAGAAAAGGGATAGCGGAGGCCGACCGTTTCGACTCCTAAGGGATTAGGCATGATCTGAAGATCCACTTTAGCAGGAGCGAACTCCTCCTGCTAAAGTTAGCTGAAGAGCATGCCCCTAGGAAAGCGAAACGGTCAGCCGCAGCGGTTGGCTTGCACTAACTATCCTTCAAAATGACAAACAGGAGAAGTATATATCCTAAAACAAAAGACTAAAGCACTTGTTTGCTTTAGTCTTCTTAACTTCCTCTATATACTTGGTAACCCCATGGAGAAATAAGTAATGGTACATGATAATGGGCACTTGGATTTGGTATGCCGAATCGTACAGGAACCATTTCAAGAAAGGAAGGCTCTTGTTGTTCTACACCCTGCTCACGAAAATACTCGCCAATATGAAAAAGAAATTCATATTCACCTGCTGTTAACTCCTCACTGGTGAGTATTGCTTCATTGACTCTCCCATCTTGATTGGTCACCACTGATTTCAAATGTTCCTTCCTTTCATTAACGATTCGATATAGATCGATGTTAATATTACCGCCCGGTTTACCATGTGTTAAATCTAAAACATGTGTGGTCAACCCTGTCATCACTATACTCTCCCTACATTATTATTTTTTCCTCCAAACGAAGCCGTGCAATTTGGTAGATTTCCGTCAGTGCCTGTTCAAATTCAGTGGACGGATCTTCTAAGATACGATCACGCATATAATCAAATATTTCTTCTTTTGTTCTTCCTTTGACCGCTATAATAAAAGGAAATGCGAATTTTTTACTATACTGATAATTAAGTGTTTGAAACTTATGGTATTCTTCTTCATTTAAAGTTTGCAGACCTGCTCCTTGTTGTTCTTTGATTGAATCCTCACTCATTTTCAAACGCTCTCCTAAGTTAGGATGTGAACGAATTAATTCCAATTTTTCTTCTCTAGTTGAATCACGTACAATTTCAACCATTCGTTGATGCAAATCGTGGATCGAAGTATATGGTCTGTCCTCTACTGCTTTCTTAGCTATCCAAGGGGATTGTTCGAAAATCGATCCTAAAATCTCCACAAATGCTTCCTTACTAACGTCATTCAATTCTTCTAATTTCATTACATGTCCCCTTCCTACATTCAATATGTTTATTGTAAAGTGAAATCTTGAACATGTCATGATGCAAGATAGACAAAATAATTCATTGATTTTAGCAGTTTTTGATAATCGAGCAATAAGAGAAGAATTAAAGACCTAACACTTTTTTGATTCGAAGCGCAAGTCTTATTTGCATGGTCACTTCCGGATCATTCAGACTCCAGCCCATAATTTCTTCGCATTTTTCTAAACGGTAGACGACTGTATTTCGATGTACAAACAGCCGTTTAGCAGTCTCTGAAATCTGACAATGGCTTTCTAAATAAACAAATATCGTATGAAGCAGTGTATCATCTTCCCCTTCTTGTATAGCGAGTAATGGCTCTAATATATTTTGATAATACTCCATTAAGTCATCCACTGGAATAATGCGTAGTAGCTCAAAAATATCTTTTGTTTTATAGTTTTGAATAAATCCTACTTTACCAGCCATCCGACCAGACTCTAAAGCGTCCATTGCTTCTTTAAAACTGTTTCTAACATGAAGGAAATTTCGAGCAAGGTTTCCTATCCCAAATGACAACACCCGGTCAAATCGTGATTGAACTTTTTCTTGAATTATTTCTAAAGCCGAAAGGATAGAGGTGTGAACTTCATCATCATAATGGACTTTCTCAAATAAGAATATACAAGTATCACCTCTCGTAAATAAATGGGTTGATAAAGAAAAGCTGACTAATTCATCTTCCATATATTCATAAATTTCATCTATTTCCCGCTGACTCTGTGTATAGCTACCGACCAATTTATTTTTCTGCTCCACTTTACCAGTGGCACAAATGTAATTTTTATGATTGTCAATGGAAAACTCTTTTGCCCGATTTATCACTTCCTCATCAGAGGTAAATAATCCCTCCGTAAAATTATAGAAAAACTCATTTTTTACTCTTCTGGAATACTGTGTTAATGCATTCTCTTTAACCAATTCAAAGGAAATAACATTTGTAGCCTGTTCAATCGTTAATGTTGCCGCATGGTCACTTGGTATAATTTCCCCAAGAATCAGAAGATATCCAGCTTTTTTGGTATGAGTATAAACGGAAAAAACAGAATACGTCTGTCGATCCTGAATAGTAGAGAAGCTAAAAAAACTCGTATCTGGAAAATACGACACAATATCTCTTACATAGAGGTTTTCTACAATCGTCGCAGCTTGCCTGTTATATATAGAAGAAGCTACAGGTTTTGAGTATTGGTCTAATAGAATAACAGGATGCTGAACCATTTGGGATAAATTTTTCAGTAAACTTTCCATCCCTTTACCACTCATCATGTGATCGGAAAATTTCCGATGGATATCAATAGCTGATATTAGTTCACTTGTCCTTTTATCCAAAATTTTACTCAAGGTTTGATTGACGATATCGCCAAGAGAGCTGTGAACAGGAATTTCTATGATTGGAAAAGAAAAAGATTTGGCTAGTTGGAGCACTTGTTGAGGAATTTCCGATAAAAATCTTTTTGTCTTAATCCCTAATGCAGCACAACCCTGTTCATGCATTTCCTTTACTAATTGACCTAATAATTCAGGTTGATCCTTCATATGATAAGCAGTTGTCACGAGTAGCTCATTTGGTTTCAGAAACTTTGCAATATCTGGGGCATCCATCATGTTAACATACTGCACTTCACGATCCAATCCTTCATCTCCGGCAATTATTTTACATCCTTCTAAGGACGGAACATTTATTAACTCAGATACTCTCATGTAAAGACCTTCCCTTCTAATTTTGACTGATTATATTTGTTAAGTTTGGAATCATTATTACAAATATTTAGTGGATTTGCACAACAGATGTCAGCAAATATGACAATATTGCTAATGAACACTTGGAATTCAGTTGGTAAACTTAGGTATAACTTAAACAAGAAAAAGTTACGTAGGGATTGAGGTGTAGGGAGATTGATTACTAAAACAAAATCGGAGCCATTTCAAATACAAGATGTTGAAGCATTAGTAAACTGGTTAGCTTCATTTGGTCAATCCGACACTGGAGGAATTACTCGTTTACTATATTCAAATGCCTGGTTAGAAGCACAATTGGCATTAAAAGAAATGATGAATGCACACGGGTTCACCGCTTATTTTGATAGTGTTGGTAATTTATTTGGCAGATTAGAAGGAACGAAACATAAAGATCGAACCATACTTACTGGTTCTCATATCGATACGGTAATCGACGGAGGGAAGTATGACGGTGTATTTGGTATTATTGCCAGTTTTTTAGCAACAAAGATCTTGTATCAACTATATGGTCGACCCAAAAAAACAATAGAGGTAGTATCTTTATGTGAAGAGGAAGGCAGTCGTTTCCCGCTTACTTTTTGGGGGTCAGGTAATATAACTGGCAAATACACACTTGAGGATGCTGCTGGGATAAAAGATTCAGATGGAATTCGTTTAACAGAGGCCATGAAAAAAACAGGCTTTGATCCTGCTAAGTATCGTTCCCCATATAGAAAGGATATTAACGCTTTTATTGAAATGCATGTGGAGCAAGGTGTGGTATTGGATTACAGTAATACATCGATAGGGATCGTTGACTATATTGTTGGTCAGAGGAGATTCACTGTACGAGTTACAGGAGAAAGTAATCATGCAGGAACAACACCAATGCCTTATCGTAAAGACGCATTAAGTCTGTCATCACAATTCATTCATTATCTTACAGAGAAAGCGAAACGTCTTGATAAAGATCTCGTTGTAACAGTAGGAAAATTAAATGTCCAACCAAACGTGCCAAATGTTATTGCTGGCCAGGTTGATTTCACACTGGACATACGTCACTTTGACGACGAATTGTTAGATCATTATTGGGAAGATATCAGCCAATACTTTTCCACTGTTTCAGAGGAGCTGGGTATGTCTGTTGACATCCATCCATGGATGCATGTAAAACCAGTAGCAATGGATCCTAAACTAACACTACTATCCAAAAAAACAGCAATCAATAAGCATATTTCCTTTCGTTCACTTGTAAGTGGAGCAGGCCATGATGCGCAAGTATTTGGTAACCATTGTCCAACTGCTCTACTTTTTGTGCCAAGTGAGAAAGGAATCAGCCATTCACCCAAGGAATATACCAAAAAAGAAGATTTAGAGAATGGCGTCAGCGTATTAGTAGATTACTTATATGAATTAGCCTATACCTAAGAAAGGATGATAGTACGATGCAATATACCGATTTAAACACACCAATGCGGACCATTATGACTCCGGGTCCTGTTGAAGTAGATCCAAGAGTATTACGTGCCATGAGTAATCCGATTGTTGGGCAATTCGATCCAGCCTTTACTCATATTATGAATGAAGTGATGGAAATGCTGCGTGATATTTTCCAAACAAACAATAAATGGGCTTTCCCTGTTGATGGAACTTCAAGATCTGGAATTGAAGCATTATTGTGCAGTGTGATTGAAAAAGGTGACAAGGTATTAGTCCCGATTTTCGGAAGATTCGGCTACTTACTTACAGAAATCTGTGAACGGTATGGGGCAGATGTGCACACGATCGAATGTCACTGGGGAGAGGTATTTCATCAACAGGAAATTATCGATGAAATAAATAAAGTAAAACCGAAAGTCGTCGCAGTTGTGCATGGCGAAACCTCAACGGGCTGCATGCAACCTCTCGACAAAATTGGTCCAGCAGCAAGAGATGCCGATGCCCTGTTGATTGTAGATGCGGTTGCTTCAATCGGAGGGGTAAATATCAAGGTGGATGAATGGATGATTGATGCGGTCATCGGCGGGACACAAAAATGTTTATCGATACCAGCCGGAATGGCACCAATTACCTATAACCACAGAGTGGAAGAAATTATTCAGCAAAGGAAAAAAGTAGAGCTAGGGATTTCTACCAAGGAAGATAAAGAACAGGAGCTAGCCAGAAGTCATTCTTTTATTAAAAGCAACTACTTTGATATCAGTATGCTACAGGATTATTGGAGTCCACGTCGCTTAAACCACCACACCGAAGCAACCTCGATGTTATACGCCCTACGTGAAGGGTTAAGAATTATCCTTGAAGAAGGATTAGAGCAACGATTTAACCGGCACCTTTTTCATGAACAGGCATTAATAGCTGGTATTGAAGCAATGGGGCTTCAACTATATGGAGATCGCTCAGCCAAACTGCCAACTGTTACGTGTATTGAAGTACCTGCAGGGATTGAGCCTGAATCGGTAAGGACGATGCTATTAGAGCAATTCGGAATAGAGATAGCCAAATCATTTGGGCCATTGGAAGGAAAAATATGGCGTATTGGTACGATGGGCTATAGTTGTCGTAAAGAAAATATATTATTTGTACTCGGAGCATTAGAAGCGGTTCTCCTGCATCACCATGCAAATATCCAAGTTGGGAAAGCAACAACTGCCGCACTAGAATTTTACACAAAAAATACACAGAGCATCCAAAAAGCAAGAGTCAACTGAACACTGGATGTAAATCGATGTTGAGATGAGAGCGACCATACTAGTCTCTGGATCTACTATCTTGACCTACACAAAAAATGAACCATCATCAGCTACAGGATTAATTTAGTTAAAAAGCGAGGAATAGATATGATTCATCATTTAGATTTAGTGGTTAAAAATGGAAAAGTTGTATTCCCTGATGGCGTGAGCCAAAAGGATATTGGTGTAAAATCTGGAAAAATTGTTATGATAGATGATCAAATTACGCTACCAACTACACAAGTAGAAGATGCACAAGGTCAGTATATATTTCCTGGAGCAATAGATATCCATGTCCATTTCAATGAACCGGGACGCACAGAGTGGGAAGGCTTCACCTCAGGTTCTTATATGTTAGCTGCTGGTGGCTATACGTCCTATTTCGATATGCCATTAAACGGGATACCTTCCACCATTGACCTTCATGCCTTTCAGCAAAAAAATGAGATAGCTACTGAGAAATCCATTATTGACTACTATCTATGGGGAGGGCTAGTACCCGGTAATATAAACAATCTGGCTGACCTTGCTTCGGCAGGGGTAATAGGCTTTAAAGCGTTCATTTCTGATGCTGGAAATGAAGAGTTCCAAGCAGCAGATGATGAAACACTTATTCAAGGAATGAAAGAAATAGCCCGTTTAGGAAAAGTTTTGGCATTACATGCAGAAAGTAAAACGATAACGGATTTTCTGACGAGTGATAGAATAGCCAAGCAAAAACTTTCTGCTGATGATTACTTAGCATCTCGACCGATTGTTGCCGAAGTAGAGGCTGTCCAAAAAGCACTTTCTTATGCAGAAGTTACTGGCTGTGCTTTACATTTTGTTCATATCAGCAGTTCCGAGGCTGTCGCAAAGATTATGGAAGCAAAACAAAAAGGGCTCGATGTTAGCGTTGAAACCTGTCCACATTATTTATTATATTCCCATCAAGCTTTACAAACGAAAGGTGCTATTGCTAAATGTGCACCGCCATTACGTTTAGAAGAAGAACGACAACAGTTAATTCAACTGTTACGGGATAACCAGTTCGACATCATCGCCTCCGATCATTCACCAGCACCTTATTCACTGAAGGACCCTGGCACTCATAATCTCTTTAGTGCCTGGGGCGGGATTAGCGGTGGCCAATTCACCTTACTTTCGATGCTTGAGCTTGCTAAGAGCAATCATATTTCATTGGAAAGGATAGCTGATTGGACCGCGTTAAACCCAGCAAAGCGTTTTTCCTTAGAGGGAAAAGGGAAAATTGCCACTGGTTATGATGCTGATTTCACCATCATTTCTTTTGACAAAGATACAGTGGTTTCTGCAGATAATTATTATGCCAAACATAAGCAAAGTCTTTATATCGGGCATCGTTTTCCTTGCAGTGTATCGAAAACATATAATCGAGGCAATCTTGTATTTAATGAAGCGGAAAATTTAAACCCTGCTAACTAAAAGCTATAGAGAGAACATCATTAATTGATAATGAATAAATCCACCAACAGTCTGTGACTAACAGATACTGGTGGATTTAGGCATCAAAATAATTTCGAAAAGAACCATCTTCATAATATTTATCGTATAATTTAGCGTAATATTGTTTTAAATATGCTATCCTTTTAGCATCATGTGAAATAATATCAATAACATCCCCATTTATATAAAACAAGAGTTTATCATTAAAAAAAGAAAGATACGCTTCCGGATGACCTTTATAAATTGCTGAGCAGTACTTCATTACATCATGACAGTTTAAATTCTTTATAATAGCGTACACTTCACCTTCGCCAATAGCTTCATTCATAACAACAATTTCGTGCCAATTTTTAATTTTAATTATTTTACCTATTTTTGATTTGGAAGAATAACGTTTATGATGCATAATATACTCTGATAAAAATATAACACTGAGACATTCATTCTCTCTAAATATGTCTTCTACAATTTTTCTGAGTAAAGTAATATTTAAGTCTTCCATACCAAATCTAATTCTTTGTTCTGACGTAACTTGAAAATAAGGAGTTTCCTTTTTGCAATCAAAATCAATATTGATATTTTTTAATTTAACCAACGTTATTTAACTCCCAATAATATTTTTATTTCGTATCCTATAAGTAAGCGAGCCACGAGCACCAATACTCTTACGACTATTCATGTCATTTCTAATCAAAGCATAGGTCTTACTCCAGATGATAAAGTAGACTTTACTCAAGATAGGCGACTAAAACCGAGATAAGAAAAGAATCATATGATCTTCATCATAATAAGTATTGTCTATTTTCAGTGCTCTCTTCCCCGTACCAAACACTTCAAACCCAACTGATTCATATAGTCTTTTAGCCGATTCATTACTCGTCACAACGGACAAATACAGTTGCTCAATCCCTTCGATCTTTCTTGCTTCTTCGATTAAAGTAGAAATTAGTTTCTTTCCGATGGCATTGCCTCGAAATGCAGACTTTACATACATTGCTACAATATTTGCTCGATGGCTTAATTTTACTAATTGCTCTTTAACTAACGTGACCACTCCAACAAGCTGAGAATCTATGAACGCTCCTAGTGTTACTGCTTTGTGAGATGATGCCAATCTACTCTTATATATTTCAACCGTATTTGTTTTTTCTTCTTCATAACTTGCCGCAAATGATTGTGGACTTTCTTGTAATGCTTCTAACCTTAAAAAATAATAATTTTCGGCATCTGTTACATCTAACTTTCGTATTTCCATGTATTTTATCCCCTTTAATCTACTTTTCTGAAGTACCTCATGGACACTTGCTTCTCGCCGGTTTCCGTAGTTGTAATTTTTTTCTCCCTATATGTAAATCCCCTCGCTTCATAGAAAGGGATGCCTAGTTCGTTATCTTCTTGTACGGAGACCCATTGTTCTGTTGCCCCTTTTTCGATTTGTTGTTGCGTCAATGCCTCAAGCAGTTGTCTACCAACCCCTTTATATCGATATTTCTCATCAATATAAAGCACGAATACCTCTCCTGTACCAGGCTTGGTTATGGCACCACCAATAACCCCGATGACTTTCGACTGATAGATTGCTACATAAGAATAACTTCCTTGTTTAATGTCATTTTTCACACGTTCAAGGTTGTACCAAAATGCAACATTCTTCGTCTGATATTCCTTGCTTAGCTCTCCTTCTACTGTCTGTTTCCAACCGGTAGAACAGATGTGAGCAATCGCTTCTGCATGTTCCTCCTTTGGTTGTTCTATGGTGATATTCATTTGTATTATCCTCCTCTCCAAGTCAGATTAATGAGGTTCCTGGAATCTCTTAAACCGGCATTCTATAACATTCTAAATGTCCTCAATATTTTATATCTATCAATTAACAGTATTCCTGTCCAATACCTTTTGGCAACAGCAAATTCTTCCGGGTAGCTCCCCCATTCCCATGAAATATCCCAAGTACCTTCCTCTGACAGCTGTTCTAGATAGAAGTACAGGTTCAGCTCCACTAAATCACTCATTTTCTCATAAAGGGGATGCTGTGGGCTATCAATCAAATCTAACGGAAGTGGCTTGTATCCAGTTGACCATTCTAATACATCCTTGTCTACAGTCTTTTCGATTAGTGTATTGATTTTTCTGGAGACATTAATTAGTAAATCAGCATCAGCATGTTTTGCAAGGATCTTTAATAATTGTTGGAAATTATTAAGCTCGTGACTGTCCATTTCCTCACTTTCCATTAGATGAGCAATTGCTTTTTCGATCACAGCCCACCCTAACAGTGCAGCTTCACTGTTTTTAGGTGACCAATGAATGAGGAAGGCTGCTAATTCAGCACTTGGATTGAACATCCAGTTATCCTGAACCCCTTCTTTCCAATGCCACCATGGTGCGTGTGGAAATTGATTGTTTTCGGGCAGAACAGAAGCCCACATTCCCGTACTTTCGTTGCAGGTTTCTGTTAGATATGTAAGCATCGACTGCACTATTTTTTCTTCGGCATCTGCTCCAATTTCTATTAAAATCTGACCTGCCGTCCATGTTGCCATTGGTGAAGAAGCTGGCGCCCAGAAATCTGGTTCAATGCCATGACCAAATCCACCATCATCATTTTGAAAAGCGGATAAGTAATGAATAACCTGATCATATGAAGCACCTTCGAAAAGGTATTCCCACCTTGCAGCCTCCAATGGTCTGGCATTTCGTTTAATCCATGAACTCGATTTAGCAAATGTTTTTTTCGTTATTTTCATCTAATATCTAACTCCTCTCTTCATTACTCATCGTGCCACGGACAATCATATATTGTACTAACCACAATAGCATATAGAATATCACGATATTCACCAGTAATGCTCCAATATGTATATGCATCCCGCTATTTCCATTAAACAGATTATCGAAGAGCCAGCTACTATTTGGTTGATGTTGGTAAATAGTTATATATTCAAATGGGAAGCCGAACGTATAGTTTCCTCGCCAACCATCGTCCATCACAAATTGACTCGGAATAAACAATGGAAGCACGATACAAAACAATAAACTCCACATGATATATTTGTTGTTTGGCCTTTTCATAAAACCCCCCCCAATATATTTTCTTATGACAATCTCCTAGCTGTAATTAATAAATGGAAACGAAAAAATAACGCATGATGATTTATCTGGATAAATTTACACTCATCTTACCATAAAATCACCAAAAAAAGGGGAAGCATCAGGATTTTCGGATACTCCATAAACAAGTAAGATAGGAGAAGGTTAATTCAAAGCATGTTATTTGCTGGAGTGGTCATGTTGAAAGGTCGCTAGTGCCAGTCCACCGCTGTAGCTGACCGTTTCGCTTTCCCAGGGGCATAAACTTTTGTAGCCAGAGTAGTAATAATACCGTCGATATAATTTATCATGATCCTCATGAAAAAAAGGATGCACTTATAGCATCCTTTCTGCTGCTTTTCTTACTGCTCTGATAATCCCTCCATATCCTGTACAGCGACAGAGATTACCAGACAATGCTGTTTTGATTTGATCATCAGATGGGTTTGGCTCGTTATCTAGCAATGCTTTTGTGGCGATGATCATTCCTGGTGTGCAGTATCCACATTGAAAACCGCCTTCCTCTAAAAATGCCTGTTGAATTGGATGAAGTGCACCTTTATCCAACACTCCTTCTATCGTCGTGATTAGGGAACCATCCACCTGATAAGCCATTACTAAACAGGAATTCGCTAAGGCTCCATCAATCATCACTGAGCACGCCCCACACCTTCCGATACCACAAGAAATTTTGGTACCTGTGTAATCCAATTTATTTCTGATAATATCTACTAATCTCTCCGTTGGTCTTACTTGTAAAGTAATGGAAGAACCATTCATAGTAAAGCTAATTTCCTCTTTTACCTCGCCCTCTATTATCACAGTGGTTGCTTTGCTTTCATCCATGGATTCTTCCTCCTCTCCATTATTGCTGTAAGAATTTCTTCTGAAGAAATTGGTAGCTTTGCAGGCATATAGCCGATTGCGTCGTGGATTGCTTTGGTAATAGCAGGCGCAACCGCTACAGTACCGATTTCACCGACACCACGAGGACCGTATTTATCACCTTTAGCCAGTTCTTCAATTGGTGTAATCTGCATCGTTGGTACATCCTGAATACCCGGAATTAAATAACCATCGAGGTTTTCAGTGACATATCTGCCATCTTTCATCAGTGCTTCCTCCATTAAGGTGTAGCCCAATGACATTACTCCGCCACCTTCAATTTGGCCAATATACCCTTTCAGACTGACAATAGGTCCGGCTGCAATTGTTTGATCCAAGTCAATTACGGTCACTTTTCCTGTTAAAAGGTCAATTTCTACTTGGGCAAACACTGCTGAAAACGTATATAAAAAATGCCCGCCGTCAACCTGATCGGGAGTAGTCGGAAAATCGAATTGAGTGGAAGTTATAATCGGTGTGTCTAATGATTTACTAGCAATTTCACGAAAATCGATTACTTTTTTACTAGCCTGGCTGATTTGATAAACACCGCCTGGACCTAAACGGAGGACTTTTACAGGAAGACCCAGAATAGCAGAAGCAGACGTTAATATTTGCTGTTTAAAATGGTGTTTCATACGATTAACGGCATGCCATACCATGCTCGTTCCTCTTGATGCAGTAGTGGAACCAGAAGAGGGCACCTTCTCTGTATCACCGATCACGACTTTTACATCACTGTCCGAAATGCCTAACTCCTCGGTAACTATTGTTTCAATAACATTCAAAATACCCTGACCCGCTTCTTCAAAACCAAAAGCAATTTCGATTTTTCCATCCTCTGTTAATGATAGTTGGCCTCCGGCAGGATCTAATCGCCCATATCCTAAGCCACCGCCATGCATAGATATAGCAACACCCATTCCTTTTATTTTTGTATCTTCTATATCGTTACAAGAGGAAGCGTTCTGCTTTTTCGTTATATAATGCTGCTCAATGTGCTTCAATACCTGTGATGCTCCATTCGTAGCTGCTATTCTATGCTTCATAGGGCCGAGATCATTAGTTTTTCGAATATTTCTTCTTCTTAGCTCGATTGGATCTAGCTTTAGCTTTGCTGCTAACCGATCTAACTGTCCTTCTAATGCAAAGGTTACCTGGTTACCACCAAATCCTCTAAACTCGCCAGCAACACCGTTATTGGTAAAAACCGAAATACCATCAATTGCAACATGTTCGATCATATATGGTCCTACGGAATGCTCGACTGCAAAATCGAGAATAGCTGGTCCTAACGTAGCGTAAGCACCGGTATCGGCTACTATATCCACCTTATGTGCAATAATTTTCCCCTTCTGATCTGTTCCTGTTTTCATGGTGATTTTCATCGGATGGCGTTTTAACCCAGATATGACGGATTCTTTTCTCGACTGATGAATTTTTACCGGTAACCCTGATTTTAATGCTAATAAAACACCATAAGGCTGAATGTTTAATTCGTCTTTACCACCAAATGAACCACCCATCGGACTTGAAATAATACGAATCCTCTCCTCAGCAATACCAAGAATCCGCGACAATTGAAAACGATCCTTGTAACCGTGCTGTGTTCCTACATAAACGGTAACACCACCATGATCTTCAGGTACCATAACGCCACCCTCTGTTTCCATATAGGTATGCATTTGTCTTGGCAATTGATAGGTCTCTTTGATTATTGTATGGCATTGAGCAAACCCTTCCTCGATATTACCAGAGTGAAAGCTTGCTCTATGCAGGATATTACCACTTGGATGAAGCTTTGGTGCATGTTGCTCAAGGGATTTTTGTGGGGAATCTAAAACAGGTAAAGGCTCATACTCGACCTCTATCAAATCAAGTGCCTGGTCAGCTATCTCCATTGATTCTGCAGCCACGGCAGCTACTGCATCTCCAACATAACGAACAACATCCTCACACAGTACTGGTTGATCAGGCGTAACAATTCCGAATCGGTTTAAACCAGGGACATCCCGGTGAGTAATAACCGCTTTTACACCTGGCAATTGCTCTGCTCTTTCTGTTGATATCGATACTACTCTTGCATGTGGGTACTCACTTCTTAACACCTTTCCATACAACATGTCTGGAAACGATAAATCGGTCAAGTATTTCAAAGCTCCTGTAACTTTCCCCTTACCATCTGGTCTGATTCGGTTTCGATTTTGATACATGACCTCTCACTCTCCTATTTGTTCATATATATCTCCTTAACACAGATGCAATTAAATTCGCAGCAACTTGTTGTTTATACTGGCTCGTTACAAAAGGATCAGAGATTGGTCGATATTCCGTCATCATCATGTCAAATAGTTCACCAAGGTTTTCCTCCAACAATTCGTTACTGTATAGATACGCTTCACATGATTCCAATCTCACAGGGGCACTTGTACCCCCTGCTGCTGCAAGTCGAATAAAATCAATCCTGTTTTGTTCATTCCAGCTGCAGCAAATAGCAACCGTAACAAGGGAGGGAATAAATGACTCCCTGCGACCTACTTTTCGGTAATATTGTATTTGCTTTTGACTATTCATTTGCTTTTTAAGATGAATGGTAGTAATAATAGCATTTCGATCTGGTTGATGCTGTAAATAATCCCATAGCTTTGCTGTATACATCTGGTTTCCACTTATCCAAGAGATATCAGCATCCAGTGCCAATAATGCCGGTATCGTATCACCGACCCCATAAGCAATATTTCCTCCAATAGTACCTCTGTTTCTGACTGCAGGAGAAGCGACTTCCTTCACTGATTCCGCAAGCAAAGGTGCTATGCTAAGAATAGCTGGATTCGTTTGGCATTCCGTTAATGAAACATAAGCACCCACATACAACCTATCTTCATCCTGTTCTATTTCTCTCAGCTTTGGTATCCGGTCTAGTCGGATAAGATTAGGTGGAAGCTGTGCACCTTGCTCTCTTTGTAATTGCAATAACGTCCCACCCGCGATATAAGTAGATTGATCCTGAAACCTTTTTTTCAAATCGATCGCTTCTTGTATACTCTCTGCTTTCCATACTTTCTGCATGTGCTCCTTTCCTATAATTGTTTCTGCCATCTCTTTGCCCATTGATAATCATCCTTCGTATCAATATCATAAAAACTTTTCCCATCATCAAAATCAATAACATATCCCTCGTTTTGAATATCCTTTAAGATCGACTTAGCTCCTCTATCTCCTCGAATCGTTAACAGTCGTTGATATAGGCTGGAACGGAATAAAATGGGTGGATGTAAAATATCTGCATTTCGAGCCGCAATAAATGATTTATCTAAACTTGAACTGTTAAATAGATGAATGATTTTATCGATAATAGCTGGTTTTAAGAATGGTTGATCAGCTAGCAACATCATTGCACCATCGAATGAATATTTTTGAACTTCCTGTATTCCGGCCTTTATCGAATAAGACTGTCCTTTACACGCTTGCTTACTTCGAACGATCTGGTATCTCGTCTTTTGTCGCTCTACATCCTCCGTGATCCAATGAAGTGACGCATGCTCTTGTACAACGACAAATACTTTATCCAGCCTGGAATTCAATGCTGTTGCTAATGAAGCACTTCCTATCGTGGTATTACCAATTGGTAACTGTAATTTGTTTTCCCCCATTCTTTGACTGTTTCCGGCAGCAAGGATTATCCCTGCTACCTTAGCTGATTTCACTGACAGGCTCCCCACTTGTCACGGACTTTTTCTTTACTTGAATTAGTTCAGCTATTACACTGATCGCAATCTCCTTTGCTCCCTCAGCATCAATATTTATTCCAATCGGGGAAAATAAATGGTTAGGAGGCTCTTGCCCACCTAGTAATCTTTTTGTTCTCTTTGCAGAGCCTAATACGCCTAAATACCTTAAAGGTTGTTCTTTTAAGAAGGCTAATAGTTCTTTATCACGCTGGAAATTGTGTGTCAGTAAAATAACATAGTCCGATGCTTTAAAATGAATTTGATGTTGTAATTCATTAGGAAAACCTAGATAATGTTTTACTGCTTCTGGGAAATTGAATTGGTTGCACAATTCTTCACGCCAATCCGCAACTTCAACTCGGAAGCCTGTTTGTGAGGCTAGCCTGACTATTGGTTTGGCATCGTCGCCCGCTCCAATGATGATTAATCGTGGTTTTGGCTGATAGCAATCGAGGTAGAGAAATTGCTGTGTTGAGGTCATATATTGTGTCCCTCTTATATAGGAAAAAGATATGGCCTTTCGTATCACTTGATTAATAGTGGAAGGCTCATTCACTTCTCCAAATTGCGCATTATCTGTCTGAAATAAATAGTTCATTGTTCCATTTTCAACGGGGAGTTCCTTGTATACCAACACTTTTTGATCGCTATTCAACGCTTCCTTGACTCTTTGTAAATGTTGCAACAGCATCCGATCCACTGGTTCCACCAACACTTTAATGACACCGTTACAACCAGAACCCTGTCCCCACAACAAATCATTATCTGCACGCATATCATACGTAAGCAATTCTGGTTTTTTGCCTATCCCCATACGTTCAATTCGTTCTGCTAAATCCACTTCTAGACATCCGGCGCTTAACATGCCCGTTTGTGAACCATCCGGTTTAAATAACATCATCGCGCCTTCTTTTTTATAAGCTGAGCCTTTTACATCTACAATCGTGGCAAGCACAGAGCCTTCTACTGAATGATTAGAAATGGAGGTTAATATCTCATGAATATCATCCATACTCCCCCTCCTTCCATGTACGCGGAAGTTATTTGTTAATTTTTCTAACATATGAGGTAATGTTTATTGTTATTCTATTAAATGATGAAAGGAATGTCATTGGTTATTATTTATTAAAAACCCTTTTCCAATTATCTATTTTCACCAAACAGATTTCTTTTTTTGTAATGCACTTATATATCTTCACTAATAACCACCCTCTTTTTTGGTTATTCAAAACATATTCTATCCTAATCATACATGATAAGATGAAATAAATTACATTAAATGTCATATAAGTTAACAGTTATTCTGAAGGGGGAAGAAAATGACTATCGAAGATCTTAATAAACGAGTAAAAAAGGAACTCACTTATCTCAATATACCGGAAAAAAGTTGGGTACCACCCCTACGCTATGACGGCAAGAACGTATACGACGTTATTATTGTCGGGGGTGGACAAAGTGGGTTAGGAGCTGCTTTAGGGCTAATTCGAGAAAAAATCACCAATATCCTAATTATTGATGAAAATCCAGAAGGACTGGAAGGACCCTGGGATACGTATGCACGAATGTCGACACTACGAACACCAAAACATTTAACTGCTATTGATACCGGGATTCCATCGTTGACCTTTCGTGCTTGGTGGGAAGCGCAGTTCGGCGACAAAGGCTGGGAGGAATTAGATAAAATCCCAAAGGGAGACTGGATGAATTATCTTCGTTGGTTTCGGGAAGTACTTTCACTCCCCATCCACAACAATACTCGATTAAAGTTGATTGAGCCTATCGAGAACGAGAAAATCTACCGTTTACATCTGGAGAATGACACCAAGACAGAAAACCCCTTACTTACGCGCAAAGTAATATTGGCAACCGGAATTCAAGGAGGAGGAGAGTGGCATGTACCGTCTTTCATTAAAGATAAGTTGCCAACAAACAAGTATGCGCACACATCCGAAGAAATTGATTTCTCCCTATTAAAGAATAAACAGATCGCCATCCTCGGTGGCGGAGCATCTGCATTCGATAATGCGAATCACGCACTAGCCCAAGGGGGCGCAAAAGTGAGCGTCTTTATAAGGCGAAAGGAGATTCCTCGGATTAATCCCATCCGCCATATGGAGTATTCCGGGATGATCGATCGTTACCATACTTTTTCGGATGCAAATAAATATAAGGTAATGGCACACTTCTTTCACCATAACCAACCTCCGACAAATGATACTTTCAGCAGAGCAAGTTCCTGGCCCGGATTCCATTTACACGTTGGAGAGCCTTGGAGAGAAGTTCAACCTTTCGAAGACAAAGTGAAAATTATTACAGAAAAGGGAGAATACGTAGTTGATTTTATTATCGTTAGCACAGGTCTTAAAACCGATCCAGCATTACGGCCAGAGCTCCAAATGGTAGAGCCTTATATATTCAGATGGAGAGATTATTATCAAGCACCTAAGCATATCGCTAATCCTGTATTAGATGCACATCCATATTTAAGTCCCGGCTTTGCATTTCAGAGCAAAGCCCAAAAAGGGAAAAAACTATTACACGGCTTATACGCCTTTAACTATGCCGCGCTAATCAGCTGCGGTCTTTCAGCATCGGCTATTTCCGGTTTACGCTTCGCTATACCAAAACTGGCTGCAGCAGTAGCTGATCAGCTCTTTCAGGATAATCAGGAAGTGTTATTGGATGCATTCTTCCAATATAACGAAGTGGAGTTTGTCGGAGATGTACCAAAGATTAGTAGCCATGCCTAATGAGTAACTAAGATGGACAACTATTAAACGCCTGAAATATAATTTCAGGCGTTTTCTTCATACCCTGTAAAAAAATAACGTGTTTGAACAGGTGCTGTGGTCGCTACCTTATTGCCATTTTTCACAACGTAAATAGGTTTCGGCTGCTTACTTAGCATTTCTCCCACATTATCTACCGGCAACACAATAAAATTCGCAGGTTTGCCAACTTCAATTCCATACTGATCACGTAATCGCAAACAGGTAGCACCATTCTCGGTAATCATCCTAATAGCCGATTCAAAATCACCGCGCCCTGTCATATGAGCAAGATGGAGCCCAAAGTGCGCAGCCTGAAGTATATTCCCGACTCCTAAAGGGTAAAAAGGGGTGCGAATATCATCGTGAGCGATACAAACATTCACTCCCGCTTCATACAATTGCTTCACTCTGGTAATTCCTCTCCCCTTTGGATATGGGTCAGATCTACCTTGCATCACACTGTTTACTAATGGACAAGCAACCACTGTCAAACCTGCCTGTTTTACATGTTGTATCACCTTATTGGCGTACACATCGGAGTAATAGCTCAACGCATTCGCATGGCTAACAGCAACCTTACCTTGATAACTATACTCCATAGCAAAATCTGCTACCACCTCAAGGAATCTGGAATGCTCATCATCTACTTCATCACAAAAAATATGAATCAACGTATCATATTCTTTCGCTAGCCTAAAACAAAACGCCAAGGATGCAATCCCTTTCTCTCTTGTATTCTCCAAATGTGGGACAGCACTAATAGCATCCACTCCTAACTTGACCGCCTCGCGCATCCTCTCTTGGTTTTCTATACAGGATACTAATCCATTTTGCGGGAAGGCAATAATTTGCAGTTCCATTTCTTTCTTAAATTTCTCTCTAACTTTCAGTAAACCATGTAAGGCGGTAAGCTCTGGGTCAGAAACATCCACTGCCGCTCTAACAAAAAGGACACCATACGAAATCAATTGCATTATCGCTTTTGAAGCACGCTCCACAACATCATCAATGGTTAATTCTTCTTTTCTTAATTGCCAAATCTCGATTGCTTCAAAGAGAGTGCCAGACTCATTATAACGAGGGGAACCAGCAGTCAATACCGTATCCATATGAGTATGTGTTTCTACAAACGGTGGCAATAAGAAATTGCCTCTCCCATCCCATTCTGTCTCCCCTTTTATCCCCTTATCGGTAACGATTGCGAACTTGCCATTGTCAATCCCTATATTGTAGCACTCTTTCTGACCGAGCAATTTTACATTTTTTACCGCTATCTCATACATCTATTTCACCTCTCATCAAACACGGAGTGGAACTTCTTCTATGTTCGCCTTCCAAAGAGCGGCAAGCTTCTTATCCGATATCAGCATTTGGGATTTTATACCATTCAACCAGCGCTTTTTTGTGTATACGTATCTTGTCGGTGCAATAGATGCAAATAATTCATAAATATCTTTCGAATCTATCACAACGAAATTAGCCCTAGCACTTTCTTCGATATCGTGCTTATCTATTCCATAGATCGATCCAGGGGTTGTTGTCATCATTTTTAAAACATGTAATAATTCTTCCTCACTGGCCAAGTGCGCTGTGTACGCAGTCAATAACCCAATCTGTACCATGTCTCCTCTTCCAAAGGGATGAAACGGATCATTGACATTATCCGAAGCAGTGGCAATGGAGACACCACCATTTATTAACTCTTTTATTCTAGTAACCCCTCTACGAACAACCCCACGATCTTGCCTTCCTTGCAAATACATATTAGCGCCCGGTAGTGTTACAGCATTGATTTGATTTTTAGCCATTCCTTCTATAATGTGATTCACCTTATCTTGTTCCACGGCAGCTAATGAACATAAGTGACCCGCAGTGACTTGCCCACCAAGATTATATTGTGCCGTTTTCTTCACAAGTTCTTTTATCGTACAAACAGCAGGATCATCATTTTCATCAACATGTAAATCGACGAATTTCCCATGTTCTATCGCCAAGCGCATCACCAGGTCCATGTTTTCTGAAGGATTCGACATTAAATGCGGGGCACCGCCAATTCCGTCAACTCCCGACTGGATCGCTTCTTTTATGATTGCAAGCTCCTGATCAGTACGCTCATCCAGCCTAGAAAACATTGGCACAACTTGAATATCGATAAAATCTTTTAACTCTTCTTTCACTTCCATCACTGCCTGGAGATTATCCATCGCTAACTGTACACTCGTATCCATTTCAAAATTAACATGTGAACGAATATGTGTTGTACCAAAGGAGAGGGACTGGAGCGCCTCTCGCCGGGCTCTTTGCTTAATTTCCTCCTTTGTAAACATCCGCGCCCGTTCACTGTAATTCCGGATCGCTTCCAACAATGTTCCAGATTGATTCGATACTACCTTCAACGAATAAGCTTTATCAAGGTGAGTATGAATATCAACAAAAGAGGGAAGAACAATTCTTCCCTCAAGATCTATATGAGAACAATTCGACAAGTCCTGTTCTGCTTGTTCAAAAGGTATCACATCTCGTTCCACCTTGGCAGCTTGCACTTCAATTGATTGATATTTACCATCTTGTATCGTTATTGTGTACAGTTGATCTTTAGATCTTAGCGGCAGGTACACATTATATAAGGATAGTGATTGCTCCATATTTATTCCTCCGATGGCAGAAATTCTGTTGTAAAGTAATTATTCGGATCTTCATCATTAGAAATGATACCAAGGTCAAGCATTTGTTCCTGTAATGTTGTCCACCGTTCTTCTGTCATATAGCCGAATCCATGCTCTTCGGCATCGCCACTAAAGATTAATTCTTCTTGTTCTGTCGCACCAAACTCCATCAATCCTTCTGTTAAATCAGGATTGTATTCCAATAAGATATCCTGATATTTCGCCGGATCTTCACGATATACTTCCCAACCCTTTACCGTTGCTTCCATAAAAGCTTCAACTAGCTCTGGTTTTTCTTCAATCATTTCTTCCGTAGTGAAAATAACGTTAGAATACGGCTGGAAACCCGAATCATGAATACGCAAATAACTATTTTCCACACCTTGCTCGTCTAGTACATACGGTTCTGATGTGATGTAGCCTTGCGTAACAGCCTCTGGATTGTCGATAAATGTACTTAATTGCCCAGTATAGGAAAGCTCATTTACTTCATTTAACTCAAAGGCTTCCTTTATATACTCCCAATAACCAACTCCAGGTGCTGTAATACTTGTCATACCATTAAGATCTTCAAAATCCTCGACTCCTGCCTCTGCATGGGAAATAAGTACATAAGGACTTACTTGGAAGATGGCAGCAATTGCTACTAATGGAATCCCTTTATCACGCGAGTTTAGAATATCCTCACCTGAGGTATAACCAAAATCCATTTTCCCCGAAGCTACTAACTGAGTAGCAGAAACCTGCGGGCCACCTGGCTCAATCGTCATATCTATTCCCGCTTCTTCATAAAAACCTTCCGCTAATGCCGCATAATTCCCACCATGCTCAGGCTGGGCAAACCAGTTGGTTACCAAGGTAGCCTCCCCTAAGTCAACATCGCCTTCCGCTGCTTCCGTGTCAGTTTCTTCGTCAACAGGACCTGTATCTGCTTCCGCCTCCGAACTATTATCTCCTCTACAAGCGGCAAGCAATAGCAGAATCAACGCAGCAATTAGTGGTAACATCCCCGTATTCCAAATAGACTTTCTCATCCTTACTCCCCCTTATAATCTTTAGTCTTTTTTCATTTCTGATTCATGCCAAGACCCTAATAACATCTTGGACAACAAACTTACTAATAAGAAAAACACAATCCCTAGTAATGAGGCAGCTATACCACATGCAAATAAATAAGGAATTTCCATCGTTGTTGATGCCACAGTGATCGCATAGCCTAATCCCCCATCTCCCCCTCCAATTCCGGCTATATATTCACCGACTATCGCTCCAATAATCGCTAGGGTACAAGATATTTTTAAACCGGCAATGATATATGGTAACGCAGCAGGGATTCTGATTTTCCACATAATCTGCCATTTAGATGCTTGGTACAGACTAAGCAAATCCAGCATCCCTCTGTCTGTCGCATTCAGGCCGATCAATGTATTGGATAACATCGGGAAAAATCCAATCGTAAAGGCAATGATCACAATGGCATTCATACCAGAACCAAACCAGATAACAATAATTGGCGCAATGGCAACGATCGGGATCGTCTGCAATAGGATGGCATATGGATATAAGCTCCTTTCCAGGATTTTCGAACTTGCCATAATGATTGCAGCGGATACACCTATTACAACGCTAAAGAAAAAACCAATAACAGACTCCAATATAGTAGTGGAAGCAGAGTCCCATAGACGCCCCCAATTTTCTACGGTTGCCGTTAAAACATCAGTAGGCTTAGGCAAAATATACGGTGGTATTTGTAATAATAATGTTCCGAATTGCCAAACCAATATAAAAATGACAAATGCTATGATTGGAGGAACCCAATTTTGAAGAAAATTAATGTTGACGCTCTTACGATTAGACACTTCCTTTTTAACCTTCAGCTTTTCTGTCTGTATATTTTCCATTTTCCGCCTCCTCACTTTGCTAGTTTGATCGTTTCTTTTGTAGGAATTTTCCCTTTGTTCAGCAGATCATATGGATCATTCTGTTCTTTCAAGGATTTGATCTTTTCCATCCGCAAGTTATAGCCTCCAAATCCAAGCAGATACGTATGAGGGTTATTTACCATTACGCCAATCTCTTCAAAAAAATCTATTATTTCATAAAGTCTTTCCTTTGATTGATAGATGATAACTGGTAATGAAGTCGGGGTGACCTTACCTTCGATTTTGATATATTCGAAATGAAATTGAACTTCATACCCGAATTTCTCTCTTATTTTCCTCATTTGCTCAAAAACCCTTTTCGTATGAAACCTTGCTTGTAAATAAGTCATATTCTCACCATGTTTATGTGCCCATAATGTTGCATGGTTCCATGTAAAGTCAGATACTTTCAATCCTTTGTGGTATTTAGATGCCGGGATAAAAAATGACTGCTTTCCACCGTATTTCTCAGCCAGTACGTTCATTTCTCGCTCGGCATTCTCTGCTATTTCAAGCATCACAATGGATTTGTCTTGTTCTAAAAATTTAAGCTGCTGAAAATGCGAAGGAATTGGCCATTCACAAACAGAAACAAGTCGTTTAATAATGGATTCATCATGTGAGAGTTCATCACTAAACATAACCGCCTCATTAAAGGCTTCAAATGACATAATATATTGGGCCCATTCAGTCTTCGATTCTATCGGTAGGACAGCTTCTACTAAAATACCTGTAGTACCGTAATTATGAATATAATCTAGTACTTCCTCACCCTTAATGGTTAACATTTGTGGTTCATCCTCGATTGTTAGAATCGTCACCTCAAGTACATTACCATCCCACAAATTCCCCCACCGAATCGAACCAATTCCACCAGATCCACCACATAAAAAACCACCAACTGTCGATTTCATAAAGGTACTAGGGAAAATGCGAAGTTCTTTCCCTTCCTTTCTCAGTGTCTTTTCTAATAATCCCAGCTTAACCCCTGCCTGAACACGAACATCTTTTTCATTTATTTGTACAATTTGGGTCAGCTTGGTTAAATCTATAACAATTCCCCCGTTTAGAGGGATCCCTTGACCGTAATTTCCCGTTCCCGCACCTCGTGGCGTTAACGGCACACGATTGTCCACTGCAAATTGAATTATCTTGGTTAATTCTTCGATTGTGGTCGGCGCCACTGCACAATCTGCAACTTTATCTTTTAATTCTTCATACAATATCGGAGAATACCAGTAAAAATCCTTGGATAATCGATCGATTGTTGTATCTTTTATGATCACATTCTCTTCACCTATTAATTCCATTAGTCGTTTTTTCCACACATTGATCACCTCATTAAAATTTTAGATCGCGTGAAACATTGGCAACAATATCACTAAACTGGTGTGTCGTTCTGATCTCATCATCCCGAGGAAACGGTAATGGAACATCTACAGTTGAAGCAATTTTACCCGGACTAGGAGTCATCACCGCAACTCTTGTCGATAGGTATACTGCTTCAAATACATTGTGGGTAATAAATAAGACGGTCATTTTTTGTGATTCCCATATTCTCAGTAATTCCGACTGGAGGCTTTGACGTGTGATTTCATCCAAAGCACCAAACGGTTCGTCCATTAGCAGCAGTTTCGGTTTGGCTACTAAGGCTCGTGCAATGGATACACGCATTTTCATACCACCTGATAATTGACGTGGCAAAGATTTAGCATAATCCTTCAGTCCAACTAATTCTAATGCCCTTGCTGCTTCTTCTCGCTTTTCTGCTTTTGACATTTTTTGGAATTCTAAAGGCAACATTACATTCTCCAAAACAGACCTCCAAGGTAAGAGAGTAGCATCCTGAAAGACAAAGCCAACATCCGTACGTTTTTGTTGCGAAGATTGCACCTGAGAGCCTAAGATCTCAATCTCGCCAGTTGTATTTTCTATTAATCCAGAAATCATTTTGAAGATCGTCGATTTACCGCATCCGGACGGTCCTACAAAAGAAATAAATTCTCCGTCTACGATATCCATGTTCACATTGTCTACCGCCACATTTCCATTTGGAAAAACCTTACTTACACCTTTCATTCTTACAACAAGTTGGCGTGTATCCTGCTCTACTATTTCCTTCAATACTGTTGTTGACATTTTTATCCTCCTTTTTGTAATTCATCTATATTAAATCTGCTCATTTCCTTCAATGCTTCGGCAATAAATTTTCCAGCCTTCTGATTGATTATCTTTCCCTTCTCCACACTGGCTTTTGTTGCATCTCCTGCCATTCCTGAAGCCGAGATATCGCTCATCACCCACGCAAAATAGCAGCTCCCTTTCAAATACAAATATTGGTTATCATCTGGCAAAGAAACAAAATCAATCGGACTTAGCTCTGTTTTAACCCAATTTTCTTTCATATCTAACACCATGGACGTCTCCACATCACCTCCATGGATACCGAAAACCCGTTCTTTTTCCGGGATTAAATCCGTTAACAGATTGCCATCAGAGGAATTTAATCTGAATACCATCATACCTGTTTCAATCCTTATTTCCCTGGAAATCATATTTAGCAAATCATGATTACCACCATGAGAGTTAAATAACACCAATCTCTTAAAGCCACTACTTTCTACACTTTTGGCAATATCCATCACAACTGATTGTAATGTTGTTGCAGAAAGAGTAATTGTTCCCGCCATTCCTAAATGTTCGGTACTTTTTCCATAGGGAAGTGGTGGAAGCACCCAAATATTATCCGATTCTGTAAAATGCTGAAACGCCTCTGCTAAAACCCCTTCCGCGATTAATGTATCAGTATAGATTGGCATGTGCGGGCCGTGCTGTTCCACTGCTCCGATAGGCAAAACGATTAAAGCATCCTCTTTTGGCAGTTGTTTCACTTCCTCTGTTGTAAGTCTCGCAAAAAATCTATTTTCAAAAACTTCTCCGTGATAGCGATCCGTCTGCATATTAACAACTCCTGTTTTTTAAGATGAATAAACCTAAATTTGATTTGTCATATCTTTTGACAAGAAACCTAATTCAGATTTCTTTCACATTGCTTTTCACGTTATAAAAACTAACACATGAAGTTAGTTTATTACGATTATCTTAAGTTAAATAATGATCGGTGTCATTGGTTAATATATATAAATCATCCTTGTTATTTAGGCGTTTACTACAAAAAGAATCGTATTCATTGCAATAATCCTTTTCATATAAGCAATAATCTTATGTTTATTTTGTTATATTTTCTTACAATAAAACAAGCTATCTTCTAAAAGATAGCCTTTAGTCGGTACACAAAATAGCTCGTAAAGTTAAAATAGCTTCTTTCTTGTAACACAAAAAACCCTTTAGCCAATCTTGACCAAAGGGTAGCTTTATTAAGATGAACTTCTTTTTCGTATGAAGATAATGGTACAAATGCCGATCAAAATAAAAGCAATACCAGCTAACATCCAATTTGCCATATTTGTTGCTGTGTTTGGTAATTCTCCACCAATCGTATCGGTATTATGATCTTCACTCTGACTATCTCCATTAACCAACTCCTGAGCTGGATCTAATTGCTCATCAGGGATCGGCTCAGGAACTGGGTCTTCCGGTACCGGTGTCGGACTTGATTCTGGTGTTGGTTGTGGTTCCGGATTTGGCTCTGGTGTTGGTTGTAGCTCCTGATAATCACCAACTCGTTTCAGATAAAAATCATCCAATGTCCCCCATGCACCCGCATTCGCTTTAATACTAGCTCCGATGGTGATCGAACCGTCTTTGACTAGAATTTGATCAATTTCTGATTGAACCCAGTTTGCCCAACCCTCTACATACATTTCAGCTTGATATTGTTCATCGGATGTTCTCGCAAATAGCTGCATCTCAGATTCATCAGCATCTCCTCCTTGGATAAACGCCGATAAATGATAATAACCAGGCTCTAGCTCAGTAATTGTTTGTGTTACTTCAAAATCTACGGAATTATCTGAATAGAAGTCGAGAGAGTAATCACCTGTTCGTGAGTTGGAGCGATTTTCCTTAATAGATGCGTGTGGCTCTACGCCTTCTGGAAAACGGATCTCCCACATACTAATGTCACTTTCCTCAAAGCTCGGATTGGAGACAAAGTTTTCCGTTTCAATGGTAAGATTAGCTCTTACCGTATATCCACCATCTGTTTCACCCTCGATGATATAAGAACCTTCACCGCTTGCAACAGCTTGATCGATTTGTTCCTGATTCCACGTAACAGGTACAGATTCTTCCCTTCCATCATTATAAATAGCTGTTACAGTGTCAGGCAGGCTCATTTCTCCCCCTAGAGCTACTGTTATCGATACATCCTTTACTTGATCAATCTGTAGTGGCGCTACTGCACCAGTGTCTACATAGTTAAATATATTTAACGACGGCAATGGATGTCCATAGAAGTCAAACAAAGCTTGATTATCTACTGCACTTCCCCCATACCATTCACCAGCATCTTCCGGATCATATTCGGCTGCATAGCTTGTTGCCCAGCCTGAACCATATGTTTCCCACAGCTCCATATTGTGCTCCCAATCAATATTATCGGGATCACCTACCGGAATCCATGCCGGCTCCCAATAAAATACACCAATTCCTGCTTCGCCGACATTTGCTACCGCTTCAAAAACATCTCGTACTGCCGTAGCTTGTCCTTGTACAGATATCGGATAGTTAAGGGTTTGTCCGCTATCTTGTGGAGCAGTATTACCGTGACCATCGCCGTCTTCCCATGTATAGGTATAGGAAGTTTCTGCGACCATAACCTGCTTACCATAGTTTTCAGCAATATTTGTTAACTCAGCTGTTAGATTTTCTAATGTTCCGTGCCAAAATGGATAATATGAGCTAGCAAAAACATCATAATCTACTTTATTATCCTCGAGGGTGGATGCAAGATTGTCATACCTTCCAGCTGTTTCTGGATTAGTGAAATGCAACGCTACTAAAATTTCAGGATCAATCTCACGTACTGCCTTACTTCCTTCATTAAATAATTGAGAGATATTTGTCCAATTCGCTTCTCCAGCCATGGCACTATTTGTTTCATTCCCGATTTGGACCATGCCTATATCTACACCAGCATCGATCATTTCTTGCAGACTATCTTTTGTATAATTATAGAGTGCTGTTTTTTTCTCTTCTATGCCAAAGCCTTCCCACGCTTTTGGCGCTTGCTGTTTAGCTGGGTCTGCCCAGAAATCAGAATAATGGAAGTTTACTAACAGTTTCATACCATTTTCTGTAGCCCTTTTACCAATCTCCACCGCTTTGTCTACATCATTATTTCCTCCACCATAGCCATTTCCTTCCGCATCATAGGGGTCATTCCAGACACGAACGCGAACATAATTAACACCTGCGTCTGCCAACGTAGTAAAAATATCCTGTACCTCTCCCGCTTCATTATAGAATGTCACCCCGCTATCCTCTAAAGCGATAATACTTGATATATCAACACCTTTGATAAAATTTTCATCTAAACCATCGACTCTCTCCACAAATATCTCTGCTTCTATAGGTTCGGGAACTTCTTGATCATTCTCTCCTATAGATACTAATCGGAAGTCATCCAAGTAGCCCCAAGCTGATGGTTCACCTGCTATAGTAGCGCCTATTTGAAAGTCTGTGACATCTTCTTCGAGCTCAAACTCTAAAGTGAGCTGCTCCCAGTTATCCCAGCCACTAGTTGCAGCAGCTTCTGAACTAAGTTCACCAGCAAATATAGCTACGTTTCCCGCCTCCGTATTCGCTCCTCCCATCGATTGAACAGATAATACATAATCGCCTGCCGGAAGCTTTGAAATAGATTGGGTTATGGTAAACGATTGCTCCTCACTTCCTGACTCATCTATCCAATAATTAAATGAATAATTTCCTTCATAATATGCGTCTGGATGGCTAGAATTGAGTGTAACTACATCCCAATCAATTTCGTCGATCCACCAAGAATCATCTTCAAATAAATCGCTTTCAAAACCGCCATTTGTTATTAAATTTTCCTCTGATGCTGCTAATCTCTCCATTCCGCCAAACGGAAATGAACTGATAACGAGCAACAAAGCGATCCACCATATTCCCACTTTTTTCAACAATTAACTTCCTCCTTTGTAAATTATATTAATTAACTCTGCACTCCAAATTATAAAACGGTTTCACAACGAATAATATATTAAATAATTCTGCAAAACTTTCAAAAAATGAAATTCTAGTAATTCAATTAGATAGTCTTATCAAAACGTGATATAGTGATCTATGGAGAAGAAATGTTGCAAAAGGGAGATACGAAATGAACAAAAAAGACATCGCCAATATTCGTAAACAGTTCAAAATAGATAATGACTTAATGAAAATTCACGAAATTTTTAATGTTTATATTATGAAAGAATCAAGTGACATCTACCATCAACAAAGTCAGGTTTTTGATATGCTTGACGAAGATGAAAAAGAGCTATTTATGACCAATTTCAAAAAAGTATTAACCGGTCAACTCGATGAAAAGCTTTTTGAATTGAAATTTCAATCCGATGTGGATAATCCAACTCAGTTGATTTTACATAAAGGACTATTAACAGCGGAAAGTGAAGACTGGAAAAACCAGATGTTACAATTAGTCGAAAAGATGCTTATAGACAGGCAGTACGAAATGGATATCGTCGTCACCTTTATTCGTGGTGAATATTTAAAGCCAATGAAACGGAATAATGAGGAAACAGAGGAAAGTGATCGAGATTCGGTTTATTCCCACTCTTTTATTCTTTGCAGTATTAATAAAACCCAAGATCCGAAGAAAGAATTACATTTTGATTATGTGGAAAAGCAATTTAAATACAATGTAGTGGTAGATCCGGTGATTAACTTAAACGCACCGATTGGAGGCTTTTTATTCCCATGCTTTACCGATAACGCTGCAGATGTGAATCATGTGCTTTATGCAGCAGGCAAAGCAAATGAACCAGATGAATACTTTGTCGAAAATGTCTTAAATGCAGAAGAAACCATGACAGCAAAAGAAGATAAAATCGTCTTTGAAGAAGTCGTTCGTGATGCAGTCGGGCACCAAATCAGTTCCTCCACACTCGCAAACGTCTACGAAGAAATTCACCGGATGACAGAAGATAATGAGGAAGAGGAAACACCAACATTGGATTATAAAGATGTAGAGCAAGTTTTAAAGTCTAGTGGAGTAGAAGATGTCGATACAGAAAAAATGGAAGCAGCATTTAAAAATGTCATCGATGATACGAGCTATGAATTAAAGGCACGTAATATTGTCCCGAAATATACCTCTAAATCCATTAAGATTAATACGAAAGTAGCTAACATTGCCGTCAGTCCTGAAGATTTACGTCATGTTAGACAGGTGACGTTAGACGGCAGACGTTATTTAATGATTGAAGTAGAAGAAGAAACAGTGATTGATGGATTTACCATGATTCCGGAAGCTTTTAAATAATATGCTATAAACAACAAATCTTTAGCAAGAATGCTTAGATTTGTTGTTTATCTTTGTTTTTACTGACAAATCCTTGCTTGTTCCTGGAAGATTTGTTGATTATCTACTTCTTCTATTCGTAACACGCAGAAGCCTAACTATGATAATCTAGCAAAACGTCCCCCAATGGGTATGTCCGGACTTGCTAAATCGCCTATTCCTATTTTTATTCCAAAGTATCCGTGATAATCTGTTCCTCCTGTTTTTAGCAGCTTATATCGATCAGCAAGTTCTTTTACCCTTTGATGATCTGTTTTCTTGTGATCAGGGTGCTCTAATTCAATCCCTCCTAGACCTATTTCGAATAACTCAGGGATGAGATCATACGAATTTAGCTGTCCTGGGTGTGCCACCACTGCAACGCCGCCATCTAAAACAATTGCTTCAACTGCATCAAAGACATCGACGTACTCTATATCTTTACTTGCTATACCTTCCCCTTTAAATAATGAGCGATAGACTAGCCGGTAATCCTCTGACGTGTACGGCTCATTTGTGATATGGCGCATAATATGCTGCTTATAGATCGTGTGGGACGGTTTAGCCGTCTTAGCAATTTCATCATGATCTAAACGATAACCTAATGAACGAATTTGTTCGATTTGCCATAGTGAATTCTCATGTCTTCGTTTTAATAACGGATCACATAGTTCCTTAATATGCGGTGCATCCACACGATAATGATAGCCTAAAACGTGAACTTTTCTATCACGTTTAAAGTCATAAGCAGAGATCTCAATCCCCGGAATAACGTTAATCCCATATAACATAGATAGCTTTTCTATTTCCGGCCACCCTGCAATAGTATCATGATCTACAATACTCAAATGCGTGACATTAGCTTTTAAAGCTTCTTTCATCAATTCTTCCACAGAATCTGAGCCATCTGAATAATGACTATGTACATGTAAATCAGCCTTCATGCAGTACACCTTCTGACGCTACCGACATTTTATTGATTTCCATATCAAAGACCTTATCACACAGACCTTCCATAAATTCAATATCATGAAAGATACCTACTAATGTTGTACCTTGTTGCTTTAGCTTTTCAATCATTTCGCGCACCTTAATTTTGGATTGATGATCCAAGCTTGCCGTCGGCTCATCAAGCAGTAACAACCGTGGTTTTTTAACAGTAGCCATCGCAATATTCAATCGTAATTTTTCACCACCGGAAAACGTACTCGGATAGCTATCCCATAATGTTGGGTCCATTTCGAAATGGGTTAATGCTTTTTCAGCTTCTTTACGAGCAGTTCCTCTTGTTTCACCCATTTCCAACAGCGCGTTTTGCACAAGCTCCCGACAGGTCGTTCTTGGCATAACATTTAAAAACTGCGATACATAACCAATCTCATTCTTACGTAAGAAAATCATTTCTCGCTCTGTTGCCTGAGCTAGATCAATTTTTCCAAACTGTTTTGAATGGTATATAATCTTCCCTTCATCCGGCAGGTAAGTTCTGAAAATACTTTTTAAAATGGTAGACTTGCCACTGCCGCTCTTTCCGATGACCCCAATAAATTCGCCAGTATTAATCGAAAATTGGATATGGTCGACGGCAGGAATGGTTTTATTTAAATGATGAATGGTAAACGCTTTGCCAAATCCATTAACTTCTAATATTGTCATGCTAAAACCTCCTTCTAACTCATACGATAATTCATCGTTGTCATTAATTCTCCATTTACCATTGTGCTAGTAAGCATTGGATAGCCATCCTCCATACGTTTGATAACGAGCAAGTCTGCTTTTTTTCCTGGCTTAATAGAGCCAATCTCGTCGTCCATGGTGACAGCCTTGGCCGGATTCAATGTCACCATCATAAACATCTTGTGTAAATCCGCACCTTTATCATGTAATTGGAAAATGGCATGTAGTAATGCAGCAGGATAATAATCACTGCACAAAATATCTGCATAGCCATACTCAATCGCTTCTGTGGCAGATAGATTACCGGAATGAGAACCACCTAATAAAACATTTGGTGCACCTACAATGGTTTGAAGGTCGTGTTGCTTCGCTTCTCGAGCTACTTCAAGTGTGATTGGGAATTCACTTATCGTCGTTCCGTACGATTTTACTAGCTCCAGCTTTTTGACATTGTCATCATCATGGGAGGCAATCGCAATTCCTTTAGCCTGGGCTAACGCTGCTACCTCTGTTATTTTTTCCATCGTGACCAGTTCGGTACTTGTTCTTTCAGCAATTAATACACTTACCTCTTCATCAGAAAGATTGCGATGGACCTTGATATTCTCTCGGTAAATTTCTAAATTACGATATTGCCCTTGGCCAGGTGTATGATCCATAAAGGATAGCAAGTGAACTTTACCATCATGAATATTATCCACCAGTTGATCAATGCCTTTTATATTATCTAACTCAAAACGGGCATGTAATCTATGACGAATCATATGCAATTGATTTTGTGCCTGGTGGATAGTATCGATCATTTGCTGCATGTTGTCAGGATGCCGAATATGTTTATGGGTAATTTTTTCTTTACGATAAAATGAAAGTGAATGAAACATCGTGGTGATGCCATGACTGATTAAAATCTTCTCTGCTTCCCTTAAACTGAGGTGAAAATCCATTACACTTGAAGGCCTGGGAGATACTATCGTCTCAATATAATCTGAATGGATATCAATAAAGCCAGGCGATATATAACCCCCATTAGCATCAATAAATTTAGCATCTTGATAATTGCTTACTTCAGCTTCAGGAATGATCGAATGAATGACATCACCTTTTACCACTACGGCATGATTTTCTACTACGGCATTCTCCGTTATTACCTTTCCATTATGAATAATGTACAATGTTATCGGCCTCCTATAATAACGAATAAACAAGCTGCTGCGTATACTCATGTTGTGGATCTTCCAATATTTGATCGGTTAGACCATTTTCAATAATTTCCCCATTTAACATCACAATAGAACGATCGGCTAGCATACGTATCACTGCAAGGTCGTGAGAAACAACAACCATACTTATATGCAGTTCACGCTGGATTTGCTTAATTAAATCCAATACACTCGCTTGAACAGATAAATCCAAACCTGTTGTGACTTCATCTAAAAACAAAACAGGAGGGTTGTTTGAAAGGGCCTTGGCAATCTGAACGCGCTGTTGCATTCCGCCAGAAAATTTTTGTGGTTCTTCTTTCATTCTTCTTAGTGGAATATGAACATTTTCCAGTAACTCCTTACTGCGTTTTTCGATATTATTGACATTGCGATCGCCGGCTGCAATCATTTTTTCAGCAATATTACCAACGGAAGAGAATTTCATTTTCAGTCCATGCACCGGATTTTGATATACCATGCCATAAATATAATTACGAATATATCTTTTCTGCTGGGAGGAAAGATTTAAAACATTTTGACCTGCTAATTCTGGTTGATTAATATACACTTCTCCGGAGGTCATATCACTGTCAAAATAAAGCCCTTGGAGCATGGTTGACTTACCACTTCCACTCTCTCCCACGATTCCAAGTACTTCACCAGGATACAAGTCAAAGGAAACATCCCTCACTGCATGTACGGTACCACAAACAGTACAGTAATTTTTTTCAAGATAAGTGCTTTCCTTATCAAGGCAGTGAGGACAACCTTCACCAAATTTTTTTTGTAAATTTTTCACTTGTAATATAGGCTTTTCATACATAACTGTTCTCCACCCCTACCTTCTCTTTGCTATTCAATTGTTCAATACAATAGCTAGTATCATTACATTGATAGCTTCTCTCTCCTGTATCTGGATCAATAATTTCATCAAGAAATACATCTGTTGATCCACATAGCTTACATGCCTTTCCTTCAAACGATTCAACAGCAAAAGGATAGTCATCAAATGCTAGTGATTCAACGTTTGTATAAGGAGGAACAGCAAAAATTTTCTTTTCCCTGCCAGCACCTAGTAAAATTAATGCTTTGGATTGATGCATTTTCGGATTATCAAATCTCGGAATCGGACTAGGAGTCATCACATATCGATCATTTACATAAACTGGGTAGGCTGCTCCGGTAGATATTCTGCCATATTTCATAATTTGTTCAAATAGAATCAACCATGCACCACTATAATCATCCTCCGCGTGCATTCTTTTCGTCATGTATTCCCTTGCTTCCACTTTCCGAAGAGGCTCTGGATTCGGTACTTGTAATACGAGAATTTGATCTTCTCTTAATTCCTTTTCAGGAATTCGGTGCCGAGATTGAATAATATTTGCTTCTGCTGCATCTTCTGTTACTGAAACACCTGTCGTATGCCGTACCAACTTTTTGATACTTACAGCATTGACAGATTCATCTGCACCTTGGTCTATCACTTTTAACACATCACTTTGGCCGATCAGAGAAAGAGTCAGTTGTAAACCACCCGTCCCCCATCCTCTTGCTATCGGCATTTCTCTTGATGCGAAGGGAACCTGGTAACCTGGAATTGCCACTGCTTTTAATGTTGCTCTTCTTATTTCCTTCTTAGATCCTTCATCAAAAAAGGCAAAATGCGTTTTAGTTATCATTCGTTGTTTCTCCTTTCTTCACTTGTCGTGCACTATCTAATTTTGACTGGAACGTAACGTAATGCGGCAGCTTCAAGTGAGAAATAAAGCCAGTTGACTCAACCGAATCGATATGTAACAACACAAACTCTTCATCATGAGTCGGAAATTCACCATGCGGACTTTCTAAGCATTGATCCAGTATACTCATTGCGATTGCTTTTGTTTCATTTTGACCGAAGCTGATACCATAGCCGATCTCAAATTCCAATACTTCTTTTTGATTATGTTTCTTTACGGTAACCGGTACAAAAGACTCCACTTCTGTTAATTTCACGTCTCCGATATAAAATAATTCATCCTGCTCACTCTCTTCCTCATATGGATGTTTGACGTGAATCGGAACCGTACCAACTCTTACTTCGCCGATTGTTGGGTGCACCTGTCCATAACCGCGTAAAGATGCATAACCTAAGGAGGTAACAGCACCAGTCTGCCCCCTTGTTAAAACTTGCAGCCTTTCACTTCTTCCAGTCGGAAATTGAATGCTTTCCTTCGTAATATCCTTAGGGGGAGTATCATCCAACGGATATGTCTCAAATAACCCTTCCGCCCGAAGATAATCAACAACCTTCGGAAAAAATTGAAGCTCCTTATCCGAATAATCATGGTTCATTTGCTCACGAAATTTTAGCAGCCAGTCTTGATTCTCTTCTTTGCTTTCTTTTACTAAATTAAAATCCAGCAGCCGGTGTGTATAATCGTTCGTAGAACCTAGCAGTTGTCCTCCCGGAATATCCTTAAAGCTGGCAGAAACCCTTCTTTCGACAAACATATCCTCAGTATCAACCGTTTCACTGTAGTAATGACGCGGCAGAGTGGAGCGGTGGGCACGCAATAAAAAAACTGCTTCTTCCATGCTTCCTCCAGCTTGCTTAATAGCAAGAGCTGCAAAAAAAGGGGCATACAAGCTTGCTTCAGACATAATCTGATCCACTAATGGACGCATCGTTGCTAAAATGGTTTTGATTTCAACCACTTCTTCTCCTTTTAAACGATCATATTTCAATCTATCCAGAGATGCTTGAATTGCTTCTGTCCCGCCTTTTACTGCAATATATCCCATTAGACCACCTCCGTTATCGTTACAGTTGTTGTTCTTGGTATACATGCAATCTGGCTTGAGAAATCAGTCAATATTAAATCAATGCCTAACGGATATTCCTTTACCTTTTCATTCCTTCTTTGCCAAAACTCCCGATTGAGACCTGGTTGTAATTGCAGGAAACCATTTATTCCTGGACCGCTTAATGAAAGACCAGCACTATTAGACAAAAGGGCACTTTCAATAATCCATGTTGCTGATTGCTGTGGATCAAGAAGATTACCAGTCTTACATTCTATTAAAGCTTGCTCCATTTGGTAATCTGACGCATCCTGCAGCAATAAAATAAAATCTGCCTTTTCAATCGGTGCTGTTCTTGACATCGTATAAGACGAAATAATTTCTGTTAACCTTGTTTTTTTCTTTTTACTTGCTACCACATGAAATGTCACTTCTGCATCTAATAAGGTTAATGCACATAATAAGAAGGCATCATTACACGGAAACTCTTCTTCCATTTGTTCTGTAATACTATTCAACTGTGAAATGTTTCCCGGCCTGGACATACTGTGCAGAACCTTACGATAAACTTGCTGCAGATCATGAATTTGATCAATAACCATTCCTATCACCTCAGGCAACGTATATTAAACTTCCATCGTTTCAAAATTAACTTGTGTTTTTAAAAATTCGGCTTGTTCTTTCACTTTTTGTTGATAGATTTTTTCAGCTGCCGCTTCCAATTTCTCTTGCCACGCAGCCGTCTCAGGTAACTCCGCTCGATAGGCTGCATCAATAATCGCCAAATGCTTGGCAAGCTCCTCTTTCATTCCGATAACAATTCCTATTCCAATTGATTGATTTACCTCTGCCTTTGCTTCGGTTACTAAGGCTTCACCAAGATAGAATAAAGATTTTTTTGCCGTTTCCCTCATTTTAATCATAGTTAAACCATAGTGAGGTGCCTCAATTTCGCGGTATTCATAGTTTTGTATAACTATCTCTGCCAATTTCCTTGCAAGTGTCCCGCCTTCTTGGATCAATATTTCCGTTCGCTGTTTTCTCTTCATTTACCTAAAACCTCCTTACACCTTCAGCATATCTTGTTGCCAAGTTACTGTCTTTACTATAATTATTAAGATTTTGTAAACAGCTAAATGATCAAGAATCTCTGCTAATATTGTATTTAAATTTATTACTACTATATAGAACCTTTGTATGCTCTAATATCTTGTTAGAAGAGGCATCTATACAATTACTCTCGATCATAATCAACGGCTCCATACTTTTACATGAGAGTAATTGTTGCTCCGAAAGAGTTGGAAAAGTAACACTCAGCAAGCTATTGCGATTTATAAGATCGATGTACCCAAGTTGTCTGTAATAGGAAAACATCGATTGAATAGTCGAACCATCCTGTTGAATATCTGGGCACACCCTTTGATTGACATAAGACGTATGTATTGCGATCGGTTCCTCCTGAATAAAGCGTAATCTGCTAATTTTATAGACGCTATCTTCAGGGTATGCTGCTAAACGTTTATAAATTTGTTCTTCAAACGCAATTCGTTCACAGCCTAGGTTTTTTGTAATAAGCTGGTGACCTGACTGTTTCATTTTATCCGTAAAACTGGTTCTTCCATTTAGGTTTAACTCCACTTGAAATGACTCATTTTTCACATACCTGCCAACACCTCGCTGGGCATAAATAAAACCTCGTTCCTCCAACTGGGCCAATGTCCGACGAACAGTAGTCCTTGGAACACGGTATTGATCAGCTAACTCATTTTCTGAAGGAAGCTTTTCCCCAACCTTAAGCTTTTTAGCAATAATTTTCTGCATCAGATCATCCAGTATTCGGTATTCGATATCTATCGACATTTATCATTACCTCCCGCCTGTCCCCTCACTCCGTATTTAGATAAGAAAAGTTTCATGTTATTTAAATCTTGAAACCTTTCTTCTAATACTTCTCTCGGCCAATCCCACCATGCGATTTCTTGTAATTGGGTAGCTTCTTCAACTGAGAATCGGTCCTTTATCCGCTTTGCCGGTACTCCAGCAAATTATCGTATAAGGGGCTACATCCTTCGTAACAATAGCTCCTGCTCCAATAACTGCACCATTACCGATTGTTACACCAGGCATGATAACAGCATTATGACCAATCCAAACATCATGTCCGATCTGAACTGGATGGCTGCGACGCCAATCAAAAAATTCATGATCATCCCTGTTAGAGAACCCGTAACGTAGCTTTCGATAGGTAGCATGGTGTTGCGTCACCCACCAAATAGGGTGATTACCAAGGTTTATCCAAACGTGTGAAGCGATCGAACAAAATTTTCCAATCGTTGCATAAATAATTTGAACATTGCCAGCCGTATAACTATAATCACCTATCTGTGATTCTATTATGATGGAATTAGGGCTAATATCTGTCCAATCCCCAAATATACTCTTGCAGTGTCGTGAATAGCAGGACTCTTTGTTAACCTTCTTTGATCGGGGCTTATAGACTTAGACACCCTCTTCTCTCCTTAGTCCTTTTATACTTTAAGCTTCAGCCGGTTGCTAATCATCTCAACGGAAAAAATCATGACAAATATCAGAATGGTAATAAACAAAGCACTGTTAAAATCATAGGTTCGCATCGCACGTGTTAATTCCCAACCGATACCTCCAGCACCTACTAAACCAAGAATAGTAGATTCGCCAATGTCAATCTCTAAACGTAAAATTGTCCATGATAACAGTGCAGTAAATACAGTAGGAATGACCCCTTGGGCGACGATTTGAAACCAGTTGGCCCCCGATGCCTTTAAGGCTTCAATTTTACCATCATCCATTTCCTCAACTGATTGAGCAAAAACTTTAATTAACATGCCCAGACTATGAACTGCAATAGCCAGAACACCTGGCAATGGTCCAAGTCCTACTGCCACAATAAAAATTAGCGCCCAAATAATAGTTGGAATGACTCGCATCAATGTTGCAAAACCTTTTACTGCCCTTGGAAGAAATTTATTGGTAGTTAGATTTTCAGCAGCTAGAAAAGCTAGCACTAAAGAAATAACAACGGCAATTATCGTTCCCAAAATAGCGACTTGTAATGATTCAATTGCAGCTGGTATAACATATCGCCATTCACTAAAATCAGGCGGGAACATTTCACCAATCATTGTAAAAAACTCCAGGGTACCAGCCCACAAATTGCTATAATCGATATCCAGCTGATAAAGGCTGATCGCAAATAGTAATACGCCACACAAGACAATGGCTTTTAAAAATCTGTCACCTTTGGGCTTTGTAGGATCTTCTTTCTCATCCGACACAAGCGGATAAATATTGTACTTCTCCTTTTCCATTTGTTGGCTCATATAATCCGCTCCCTTATCTTGCTTGTTAAAAATTCTGTAGAAAGAATAAGAATCAGCACTAAGATAATCGCCATGCTAACTTCTTTATATTGAAAAAGCTTGATTCCTTTCTGAATAGCGAAGCCGATACCACCGCCACCAACCATACCAATAATGGTCGAAGCACGGATATTTAACTCTAAGTTATAGAGTGACCACGCTACAAAACCCGGGAAAAATTGTGGGAAGACCCCTTGGGCTAGTATTTGAAAGTAATTAGAACCCGTTGCATGAAGTGCTTCAATTTTCCCTGTATCAATTTCCTCTAAAGTATCGGCAAACACTCTTGTTAAAAATCCGACGGAACCAAGAATTAATGATAAAGTCCCTACCGTCACACCAATACCATAAGATGCCACTAAAATTAACGCCCAAATTAAACCGGGAATATTACGGATAATCGAAGTAAACGCTCTTACTCCTACCTGGATAACAAGATGAGGGGTGGTCGTACTTGCAGCAAGAAATGACAAGACAAGTGAAATAGCCGCTCCTACCACCATTCCAACAAATCCCATATACAAAGTTTCCAAAATAGCTGCTAGTAAACTATTAGAAGCTGTTATATCAGGCGGTAACAAATCGAGAAACACAAAGTTACTAATTAACCCGATTCCAGAAAAAACTTCATAAAAGGAAAAGTTCGTACCAAACGCTGACCATACTGTTAATCCACAAACAAAAATGAGAATTAGTATTGTTTGAAGACGCTTCGTTCTTCTTACATCTTTTATTTCCTCCACTCACGATCACCTTTCCTTATTGGGCATTTACCAATGATGGCTTTTTCGTATTATAAATCTCATCAATCACTTTGTCCGACAGTTGTGAAGGTGGTCCGTCAAAAATAATCTGACCGTGCTGCATGCCGATAATTCTGGTGGCATATTTTAGAGCTACATCGACTTGATGTAAATTAACAATTGCTGTTAGCTGATCTTCCTGGCAAATATTATAGAAATGATTCATTACATTTTCAGAAGAAGCAGGATCAAGACTTGCAATTGGTTCATCTGCCAGAATAAGTCGAGGTTTTTGGGCCAACGCGCGCGAAATACCAACACGTTGCATCTGTCCACCACTTAACTCGTCAGCTCGCTTATATTTTTGTTGTTTTAGCCCCACCCTTTCTAAAATCGCCTCTGCCTCTGCGATATCTTTCTTATGAAAGATGCCGAGTGATCCTTTAAGTGTGCCGGTATATCCCAGACGTCCATGTAAGACATTATTAAGTACGCTTAATCGATCAATCAAATTAAAGTTTTGAAACACCATGCCAATCTCTCTTCGAATCTGCTTTACTTGCTTCGACTTTGACTTGTTGACTTTATTTCCTTTAAAAATGATATCTCCTTCAGAAAGTTCAACCAGACGATTGATACAACGAAGCAATGTACTCTTTCCTGCACCACTTGATCCAATTACTACAACGAATTCACCAGGATATACATCAAAACTGACATTACTTAGTGCAACCGTGCCATCAGGATATACCTTTGTTACATGTTCAATTTTTAAAATTGGTTCCATTGTGGTTCTCCTTCCTTCTATTGATTTAGCAATTCTTCCGGGCTCATATTTAACGCTTCTGCTGTATTGCGAATAATATCATAATCACTTTCATCAACAGGGATATAGCGTGAATCTGGATCTCCAGCCTTATCAAAAAATTCCTCATTGTCATAGTTGTAAACAAATTCTAGTATGGCTTCTACTAAACTTTCAGGTAAATCCGCTCTGTAGCTAAGTGGGCTTGAAGGAATCGGTTCAGATTCAGCAATAATTCGAAAATCTGATTCAGAAACCATTCCACCTTCAACAGCACGCTCTACACAATTCGAGCAAACTCCGGCAGCATCCGCATCCCCTGCAGCAATCGCAAGGATGGAATTATCATGACTTCCTGAGAAAGATACACTAGAGAAATAGCTTTCCACCTCATCATTGTTTATCCCTAATTCTTCAATAAAAATCCCTCTCGGAAATAAGTGGCCAGAAGTAGACGCAGGATCAGCGAACAGTATGCTTTTTCCTTCTAACTCTTCCAGACTTTGTACTTCTGATTCGTCTGGTACGACAATCCAACTGTTATAAGTAGCTTCTTCTTCACTTGTAGCACGTACCGCAAAAGGAATCGCATCACTTCTTTCCTGGGCGATAATATAAGAAAATGGTCCAAAGCTCGCTAAGTCTAATTTCTCCGAACGCATTGCCTCGATCACAGCGTTATAATCTTCGCCTTGAAACAATTCCACTTCTATTCCTAATGCTTCTGACATATCTTCCACAAAAATATCATGTGCACGTGTCATTTCTTCTTCTTCTCCTGGCAGCACGCCATAGCTAATCTTTTTCGGCCAACCGTTTTCGTCAACGTCACCAGAAGCATTTGCATCATTCCCACAAGCAGCTAATACAGAGATCATACCGATTAGTACCAATACCCATAAACTTGTCGTGACCTTTGTCCACTTTTTGTTCATTTTCCATTCCTCCTTGGGTGATTTTTATCATACACTGACAAGATAACTTGGTAACATGAAGTAAATATTAATAACAGTTTAAGTTTTGTAAAGAAAAGATTTCATGATGTCAAAAAGTTTAGTGAAACCTTGTAGTAGTGGAGGTGTTCGCCGATAATACTATTTATCTTCTAAATTGAATGAAATATATCGTCGACAAATTTATACGAATTAATAAATATAAAAAAACTACTTATCGCTTCAAGCTGATAAGTAGTTTCTCCCGCTAAAATTATATTTTCCTTGATACACCGCTACCAACAGCTGCTTGAACAACTGCTTCCCTTACACGTTCTACGACCTTTTCATTAAACACACCAGGAATGATGTAATCCTCACTTAATTCATCCGTTTCGATCGTTTCTGCAATCGCCTCTGCTGCAGCTACTTTCATCTGGTTGTTTATAGTAGATGCTCTTGCATCCAATGCACCTCTAAAAATACCAGGAAAACAGAGAAGATTGTTAACTTGGTTTGGATAATCGGACCTTCCAGTTGCCATTACTCGGACATGTCTGCGGGCAATGTCCGGTGAAATTTCTGGAGTAGGATTTGCTAAAGCAAAAACAATCGAATCCTTAGCCATTTTCATTAAATCCTCTTCCTTTAAAACATTTGCTCTGGAAACGCCAATAAAAATATCTGCATCATTCATTACCTCTGAAAGCGAACCAGTTACTTTATTCGGATTGGTATGGTCTGCGTACCACTCCCACATCTTATTCTCATAGTTTTGGTCTCGGGTAATACTGCCGTCTTTATCCACGCCAATAATATTTTCAGCACCGGCAGCCAATAGCATTTTTGTGATGGCAATCCCTGCTGCACCGACACCACAGACAACAATTTTGCAATCCTTCAGTCTTTTGTTTGTAAGCTTTAATGCATTCAAAATACCAGCTAGCACAACAATAGCTGTTCCGTGCTGATCATCATGAAAAACAGGGATATCTAACTCTCGTTTTAGTGTCTCTTCGATTTTAAAGCATTGAGGAGATCCGATATCTTCGAGGTGAATTCCGCCAAAACCCGGGCTGATCACTTTAATAGTTCGAATAATCTCGTCCGGATCGGTCGTGTCCAGGCAAATTGGATAGGCATTAATATCAGCAAATCGTTTAAAAAGCATTGCCTTTCCTTCCATTACAGGCATAGCTGCTTCTGGACTAATTTGCCCTAATCCTAGTACGGCAGTTGCATCTGATACAATTGCCACTGAATTGCTTTTAATTGTTAGGTTATAAGCTAAAAGGGGGTTATCATTGATTGCGTGACACACCCTTGCTACCTCGGGCGTATATACATGAGATAGCTGCTCTCTGTTTTTTAAATCTAATTTCGGTTTAATATCAATTTTCCCGCCTAAGTGCACGAGGAATGTTCGATCAGAAATATGCTTTACAAGTACGCCATCACTTTCTTTCAAAGCCTTAATCACGTTAAATTGTGTTGCTTCATCCTTCACATTTACTGTAATATCTCTAACTGTTTCCTCAGGTGTTTCTTTTTGTACATCAATGGCAACAAGGTCTGCATTATTTTCATGAATAAGTGTAGCAATTTCACCGATATTTGTCTTAGCTTTTTCGATTTCTAGGCGAATAATAATACGCATCAAACTAGCCTCCTATATACATTTCAAATTTCTTAATGAAATATTACTCACACTTCATGTATATTATATTTCCTGTTAAGCATGCTTTAAACACTTCGAAGTTCGCTTATGAAACGAAAACTTCTCATCATAAAAAAGAACAGTAATACGTTTCCATCAATCTCCTACAACCTGTATAACTATTTTTCCTTGGGTATGTCCCAAATTCCTGAATGCTTCAGCAGCTTGCTGAAGCGGATACTGACGATCTATAATAGGCTTTATTTTCCCTTGCACTAGCAATTTCTTCAAAAAAATTAAATCTTTTTGACTTGGTTTTTGTAGGAGAGAGGTCATTTTCTTGTTCCCTATAGACAGCCATGGTCCAAGCAGCATGACTTGTATCAGTTGTGCGCTGCTGCCTCCTATCATTACATAGGTTCCATTTCGATTCAATGCTCGCTTATAATCAAAAATAGTCTGATAACCGTTAATTGCTACTATTAAATCATACCTATCCGCTTTCTTCATGAAATCTTCCTTTTTATAGTCGATTACATGATCTGCGCCAATCGCCCTTACCATATCGACATTTCTTGTACTACATACGGCCGTCACCTCAGTCTCAAAGTATTTTGCTATTTGTACTGCGAACGTTCCTACACCACCAGACGCACCATACACTAAGACCCTCTGGCCAGGCTGTATGTTGCCTTTATCTCTGAGCCCTTGTAAGGCAGTAACTGCCGCCATCGGTACTGCAGCTGCTTCTGTAAATAATAGATTCTCTGGCATTGGCGCTAAAGCATTCTCGGAAGTAGCCACATATTCTGCAAACCCACCCCAACCGGCACTAGACAAATCGCCAAATACTTGATCACCAGGCTGAAACTGCTTAACATTCTTACCAATTGCTTCTACTTCACCCGCAATATCGCCACCAGGTATCGTATATTTTGGCCGGAATAACCCGAATGCCAATCGAGATAAATATGGCTTTCCTGTTAGAATTACTAAATTACCATAGTTGACAGATACCGCATGTATCCTTACTAAAACTTGATTTTCTTTTGGTGTCGGTTTGTTCACCTCTTGTAATGTCAGAACATCTGGAGAACCGTATTTTTTGTAAGTGATTATCTTCATATCTAACCTCCATCATTCAGTTATTTAGTTTAGCAAAAAATGTGTTAATCCTTTTATACTATTGTTTTTGTTTTATTTCATTGACTTAAGTCAATGATCGATAACTAACATGATGGAAGTGGAATATACTTTATTTAGCTACTATTCTCTTTTTAATTCTACTTAAGGATTCTGGGGTAATACCTAAATAACTGGCTAATTGATGTTGAGGAACTCGGTGGATTAAGTCTGGTCTTTCTTGCAATAGGGATTTAAATCGCTCTTCTGGAGTAGAAGAAATAAATCCGGCAAAGTCATTTTGAAGCTGATTTAAATTGTCTTCTGTCATCTTACGTGTCATCGATTCCAATTGTGTATACCGATCATACATATTCGTCTCTTGCTCGTAATCTCCAATGACTAATTCAGTATCCTCCATACAAGTATATGTAAATACTGATGCTCTATTTACCCTTGGTACAATGGCTTGTTCTTCTGTAAAAAAGTTGGTGGTTACTTCATTTCCCTCTTCATCGAGGGCATATTGCCTAACACAACCTTTCAATACAAAATAACACCTTGTTGGAACCTCACCTTGCCTAAGAAGAATCGTTCCTTTTGTGTATTTCTGCGTCAAGAGGTCATCAATAATTCTTTTTTGTTCTTCCTCACTCAAAGAAGTAAATTGATTGATATATTTCAGCAATATCTCTTTCATCTAATCCCTCCTTTTACGCATATTATATCACAGTATCATTTTATCAAAGTGAATATTTCAGGGTGTTGGTGGCTGTTGGAGCTTATAATGTTGGGGTATACAGACGTTTAGCACCGTGATAAAGGTGAGACTTCTCTTAGGGGAATTTACGGACGATTAATATAAAAACCGAGATGCACATTTACATCTCGGTTTTTTAAGCTATTCCTATTCCCAATTGATCACATTTGCTAACTCTTTGCTAGCTTTTCTCCGTTTTTTTCTTGCTTCAACTCGTTCTTTTGCCGTTTTGTGTAGATATTTCTCTTCCTCTGTCTCCGGAATTACTTTTGGAACAGGAACTGGCTTACCTTGTTCATTCACTGCAACAAACGTCAGAAAAGCAGTTGCAGCGATTGTACGCTCCCCTGTAATAAGGTTTTCAGCCAATACTTTAACAAATATCTCCATTGAACTCGTACCTGTCCAAGTAACGAAAGACTCTAAACAAACCGATTCACCTGTACGGATCGGCGCTAAAAAATCAACAGAATCTGTGGAAGCAGTAACAACAAGGCCCCTTGCATGTCTCATCGCAGAGATCGCTGCAATCCCATCAATGTAACTCATTAATTTCCCACCAAAAAGTGTACCATGATTATTGGTATCGGCCGGTAATACATGACTGACACTCACAGCTAGAGTGTCTTTAATATATACTTCTTTCATTTGATCACCTTTTTTCATTGTTATTCGCTGTAATAACTCGACCTAACATCTCTACACCTTTCTCCATTTCACGCTTGTCATGAAAACTAAAAGAAAGCCGAAACCATTCCTTCCCCTTCTCTTGATGAAGGAAAAAGTATTTGCCTGGCAAAAAGGACACCCCTTGATCAAGAGCTTGCTGTAATAATGTCGAGGTATCCAATCCAGCCACCTTTACCCATACAAAATAACCACCATTAGGCACATACCAAGAGACTGTCTTCGGCATGTAGTTTTCTAAAGCAGAAAGTAATGCCGTACACCTCTCTTGATAGGCGTTTCTTAGCATGTTAAGTCTGCTGTCAAGATGATTATTTTCTAAATATGTAGCCATAATCGCTTGAGCAAAAGGATGATCCAAATCCTTCTTAAACCAATATAATGACGTAATCATTTCCTTTGTCGCAGCTACCCAGCCAATACGTAAGCCAGGGGCTACCACCTTGGATAAAGAACCAACATAGAGAACACGGTCTTCCCTATCCATTGCTTTTAGTGTTAACGGTGGCTCTTCAAAATATAATTCACCATAAGCATCATCCTCTAATATGAGAAAATTATACTTGGTTGCTAACTCTATCATATGTTTTCGGCGCTCTTTCGTTAAAGTAGTACCTGTGGGATTATGAAAAGTCGGGATCGTATATAATAGCTTTGGTAATGAAAGGCCCTGCTTTTCTCTATCGACCAATATTTTCTCTAGTTCTTCTGTCTGTAATCCCTCTTGATCCATTGGGATACTAATAAATTGATTCGTATAATTTTGGAATATCTCCAGTGCTTCCATATATGTTGGCGATTCTACTGCCACGACTGTTTGTTCATCTACAAAAATGCGCGCAATCAAATCAATCGCCTGACATGCACCAGCTGTAATCAGAAGCTCTTCATCCTTAACAGGCATGCCTCGCACGGACATTCTTGCTTGAATTTGCTGCCTTAATGTATCCATTTTTGATGTACCAAGATAATGCAATGGCAGGTCCTGTTCCTCGTTAAGTGATTGAACAACCGCTTTTTTTATCTGTTCAACAGGTACTAGATCAGGTGCCGGAAACCCTGAACTAAGTCGAATACAATTATCCGGTATATTGGGCATCCATTCACCTGGCGGGTCGTTTTTTAATGCATTCTTTATGTTTTCTGAATAGAAATCTTTGATATTCATGGTGACCAATCTCCTTCCTGAGCAAAAAATAACCTTTTCTTTTTCGGGCTTTCATCGAGCTTATGAGTGACCGAGTTTTCCTAGCTTGTAAGTAGAAGAAGCATTGGTAAGCACCAATGCTTCTTCATTATATTATGACCGATTATTTATTAGAATAAAAGGTGTGCGATTAATGCTGCAACTGGCAATGTAATAATCGTTCTTTGTAAAAAGATAATAAATAACTGGAAAAACGAGATAGGAATTTTGGATTTCAATAACAGAACCCCAATTTCCGACATGTAAATTAACTGTGCCAGTGACATAACCCCAATCACAAAACGAGTAAGCTCAGACTCAATACCACTGCCGATTACAGCAGGCAAGAACATATCGGCAAAACCAACAATCATTGCTGGAGCTGCTGCCTCTGCCTCTGGTATTTGTAATAATTGCAGGAACGGAATAAATGGATAAGATAAATAATTAAAAATAGGTGTCTTTTCGGCAATTATAAGGGCAATGGTTCCGAGCGCCATTACTAATGGAATTAACGCAAACCAAATATCAAGTACATTGAGTACACCACTCTTCACAACACCACGATAGCTTTTCACTTGCTCTGCTTTTTCTACCGCTTTTTGTACACCCCATTTAAAGCTAGAAACACCTTCAGGTACTACTTCATTTATTTGTTTACCTGTTGCTTCATAATAGGTATCTTTCTTTAATGATAATGGCGGAATTCGCGGTACAATAATAGCGGCAACGATTCCTGCAACGATCACCGTCAAATAAAATGGGACAAACATGTGATCAATACTTAAAAATCTAGCAATGACCAGACTAAACGCAATCGATGCTATCGAAAAGTTTGTTGCAACAACTGCCGCCTCTCTTTTCGTATAATAGCCAGATTCATATTGTTGTGTCGTTAATAGTACTCCTACCGTTCCACTCCCCATCCATGATGCTAAGGCATCAATCGATGAACGACCCGGAAGCTTAAATAGCGGGTACATGATTTTACGAACAACGGTACCGATAAAATCCATTAAACCAAATTGTAACAAAAGCGGCATAAAAAGAGAGGCAAAGAAGAACCATACCATTAATACCGGGATTAAGTCATGCAACATCGTTCCACCTGTTGCCATTGACCAGATAAATTCTGGACCTATTTCTAATAATGTCATAAGCGCAAATAGTGCACCGATAAACCGTAAAACAACCCACAAGGTAGGAATATTAAATAAACTATCTAGAAAAGAATTGTCTTTCACTATCTGCAGGTTGGTCCATTTCGCTAGTAAACTACCAATTACGGAAATACATAATATTAATGTTACAATCAGTGGGATATAGTCAGCTAAGAGAGCTTGTAAGCCATCCGCTAATACACCTAATCCAATTGTAACTTTGTCACCTACTGAAACTGGGACAAGGAATAATAATACCCCAACTAAAGATGGTAACCAAAATTTCATATATTGACTTGCTGTAAATTTATTTTGTTCAGCGTTCATGATGTTCTCTCCAATTTTCTTCGTTATTACTATTTTTTAAGGTAAGTTATAATATATCATTTCTGTGTATAAATATGCAATAGTTCTAACAACATATTTCTTATTACCTGCAATGTAATGATTTACCAATTTCGGCTATCCCTAAAAGAATATGTAACAAAGGTATAAATCTAGTGCACCTCGTAGAAAATAAGAGAAGTAATCGCACAATAATTAAAGGTGGGGTGTGTAAATGGATCATCAAAAGCTCATTAATTTTTTAAATCAGTTACTTTCTAATCATTTTGTGTTGTATGTCAAACTACATCGCTATCACTGGTTTGTTCAAGGTAGACACTTTTTTCAGCTACATCAAACGTTTGAAGAGATGTACAACCAGATTGCAGAGGACTTGGATGAAGTAGCGGAACGCATTTTAGCTATTGATGGAAAACCGTTGGCAGTAATGTCTAAATATTTGGAAGAAACAACTTTAGTAGAAGCAAGTGCGGACGATAAAGAAACAGAAATAATCCGTCAATTAATGGAGGATTACAAACAAATTATTAATGAAATCCGTCATGACGGATTAGCGCTAGCAAATGAATATAACGATGAACCGACAGCAGATATGTTAATTTCTTTACAAAAGAACTATGAAAAATATGTTTGGATGTTGTCTGCTTATCAAGCATATGAATAGTAAAAGCTAACTCTATGATGATGTCTTTTCACAGATAGACGTTTTATTTTGAAAATGATGGGAATAGGCTTACTAAGCACCAATTGCTATTGCCTTGGAAGAATGAATTGGCAAAATCTAAAAACATCAAAGGAGGAGATACATCATGGAACATGGCAAAGCATTGGCAATTAAAGGTTTGATGACAATCCTAGTCCTTTACTTCATATTAGGTTTGGGATATGGATTCTCATTTGGAAATGTGTTGTTAATTACGGTCATTCTTGGTGTTCTTTCCTATTGGCTCGGAGACCTTACTATCCTGCCTAGAACATCAAATGCTACTGCCACAATGGCGGATCTTGGCATGGCTTTTGTGGTAATCTGGCTACTCGGAATGGGGCTGTCAGATCTTTCAATTGGAACTCTCGCAGTAGCAGCTATCATCTCAGCTGCCATCTTGGCACTAGGTGAATACTTCTTCCATCAATATATTTTAAGAAAAGGACTAGGTACTAGGAAAAGATATCAACTATCAAATGAATATTAATCAGTTATGAAAGACTATCCTAACTGGATAGTCTTTTGGTTTTTCATCTTCTTTTTATCCTAATTGCAATAAAAAGACTCCCTAGATTTGCCCTTCGTCTAGCATATAAACTTTTTATGAGGAAAAGATGACCACTGTCTTAGCAATGATCATGGCAAGTCCATATCTTCCATCTTTTCTCTTGATTATAAAATTACTACCACCAATCTGTTCACAAAATTTTCACTTCACCTTACTAACAAGCGCCAAACCTTGAAATAATATGATAGCTTAGACAATTTAACGCTCATCAACTAGATTGCATGTTTTAGGTATCTATGTTATTTTTAAATAGTCAATTTAGTTAGTTCGTTGAATAAACTAAGTTGTATGCGTTTTACACTTTTTCCATAAAACAGCTTATGAGGCTGTTGTAATAAAATTAGCGATTATGTTGAAAGCCCTTTTTTATAGCTGCGCCAAAAATGCATAAAACTACCTTAGGAGTTGACATACATGAAAAATTCACAGACATCTAACAAGCTTGGCTGGGGTGAGAAAATTGGATATGCCTCTGGCGACTTAGCAAGTAATTTGATCTATCAAACTACTTCGATCTACTTGCTGTTTTTCTACACGAATATTTACGGCATTTCGCCAGGAGCTGCTGCCACCATGTTTCTGGTAGTCCGATTAATTGATGCGGTTAGTGATCCATTAGTCGGAACATTAGTTGATAAGACAAATACCAAATTTGGACGTTTTAGACCATATCTCTTGTTTTGGGCAATTCCGTTTGCTGGTTTAGCGATTCTCTGTTTTACAACACCTGACTTTTCGGAAGGTGGAAAATTGATCTATGCCTATGTAACATATATTGGGTTATCAATCGTATATACATTTGTTAATATCCCTTACGCGGCTTTAACACCTGCTTTAACTAATAACAATTCTGAAATCGTTAGCTTAACATCAATACGAATGATCTTTGCTAATTTAGGTGGTATGATCGTTTCTTATTTCATACCTTTCCTATCCACTTATTTTGGTGAATTTGCAAGCCCTTCAAGAAGCTGGCAACTTACAATGGGTATTATTGGCATTGTTGGAGCCGCTTTATTACTATTTTGCTTTTTTATGACGAAAGAACGTGTTACACCTGTTAATAATAAGTCAAAGATTAAAGTAAGTGATTTATTTGAGCAATTTAAACAAAACCGTCCGCTTGTTGTACTAGCAATTTTCTTCGTGCTCATATTTGGTGTGAACTCTATCAGTAACTCAATTGGTGTATATTTCGTAACCTATAATTTAGGAAGAGAAGATTTAGTAGGTCTTTACACATTATTAGGGTCTTTACCTGCTTTCTTCTGTATTCCATTTATCCCATATGTTAATAAAAAAATCGGAAAGAAAGCATTGCTTAATATCTCTCTGATACTTTCTATTGTAGGAACACTATCGCTTTTAGTAATTCCGGCTAGTATGATTTGGTTAATTCTTGTTTCTCGTGTCTTCACAGCTATTGGATTATTAACAGCTGGGGCATTTATGTGGGCTTTAGTGCCAGAAGTAATTGAGTATGGAGAGTATTTGACTGGCAAACGATTAAGCGGTTTAATTTATTCTGTTATCGGTTTCTTTTTCAAATGTGGAATGGCCTTAAGGTGGAGCGATTCCCGGCCTTGTATTGTCACAATTCGGTTATGTTGCGAACCAGGCTCAATCCTCACAGTCTTTAACTGGTATTTTAATTGGAACCGCTGTAATACCTGCAGTAGTCTTGATACTAGCCATGGTTAATATTAATTTCTACAATCTTAATGACAAGAAACTTTCTGAAGTTAAAATTACCTTAGACGAACGAACATCTTAACAAAAAGCAGTTGATCCAGGCTGATAATCTATTTAAAAGAGCCCCTTTAGATATTGACTAAAGAGGGCTCTTATTTGTATAGGATGCAATTATTTATTCATTTTACTTAAAAAGTCTCCAAGCAAATCATCAAGATCCGCTTCTTCTGTTTTTTCTTGCTCTTCTTCTTGACGATTCTCTTTTACAGCTTCCTCCCAATTAAAGGAATCTAAATCATCCTCTAATGTTTCCTGACGCTGTTCTATTTCATTTTCTTTCTCTAATTCAGCTTTTTCATTGTTAACTTCTTCTGGTACCTCTTCTTGTAAATAAAGGGCTTCATCAATATCGGTAGAACTGCTGTTAAGTGAAGCTAATAAAGCGGTAGCCCTAACCGGATCATTTAATAGATGATAAACAATACTGCCTAACAATGCTTCTGAATGTTCATGCTTTAGCCAATTTCGTTGAGCCTTATTTAGATTACCTGGAAGAGGAATCGTAATCGTTTCTCTTTCTTTAGAGCTTGTTTCATTTATCCCTTTTAACACCAATTCAGCCATTTTACTCGAGAAATTCCGTCGTTCCGTTTCCTTGAGCCGCTGTATTTCCTTTAAGAGATAATCAGGTGTATCTGAAGGAATTCGAAACGAAATCGTTTGGCCTCTTTTAATTTGGTTTGTTGGTTTCTTCATGTCATCACCTTAAGACTTTTTCGCAGGCTGCTTTTTCTCTTCCTTTGTCTTCTCCGTTTTTTTTATGAATTCAGAAATAAGCTTATAATAAGCATTAGCCATCATCCAAATACTTTCCTTCTCATCCTCGAAGAATTCGATATTGTAGCCATCTAAGTTATTGTTTAGTGTTTTAATATACTCTTTCAACACATTAGAACCACCGCCAACGAAGTAACAGATTTCTGTTTGGGAATTTTTCTGCCAAACATTTCTTAATAAACGATATTGCTTTTTCGCTAATTCCAACAAAATTCGGTCTGTTATGTCGTGAACGCTTGTCCGACTTCCTTTAACCATGATGTGATTACGGTCATTATTCCGTGTAATAATTTCTACGACATCACGACGGCTGTCCAACTCGACTCCATGATTACTAAAGATTTCCTCGCGAATATTTTCAAGTGATTCTGAGACGCCAAGATTAAAGCCTTGTGCCTTGTCATCATCAACCGTACGATTCTTAATCACAGCGATATCAGTAGATAAACCACCAATATCTTGGATAAGAATTCGTTTATCAATTAAATCTTTATTAATGATTTTCAGATCATGATCCATCACTAGATTAATATAAGCTGCAAAGCCTTCAGGATATACCTTTACTTCATCAAATTTAATATTAACTTTCATCCCTTGGTATTTCGGTGTCACCAAGAACTCTACCTGATGAACGGAGCCGAGTAGCTTTGAACGGTAACCTGCATCTTTTCCTTCCTTTACTTCACGAAGAGGCAATCCCGTTCCTAATATATAATTCGCATCCAGCACTTTACTGGAACCTTTATTTCCGGTAGCCGCATCTAATGCGATAGAAGCAAAAAGCATAATTAACGTTTGGTCCTCCTGCGCTTTACTGCTTCCTGGATCAAGCTCTGTTGAGTTACTTGATTTTGAGGCTAAGTGACCCACGCGATAAATCGCATTATTTTCTTGTAGGGCAGGGGAGTGTACGCGTATATGTATGCCTTCTAAAGGATCTTTTTGATCTAATTCTTCAATGCCAATGACCGGGCGATCCTCGATATCTCTAGCAATAATATTGGGAATATTGAATTCACGATCCAACTCACCAAATATTGCCTTCACTGAATCATTCCCTACATCAACTGCTGCTATTCTTGATTGACTCATTTAAATCATCCTTTTTTTTAAAAAATGTCTTCTTCTAAAAAGGATATTGCAGATGATTGCTGGCATCAATGAGTTGAAGTGAAAAGATATATAACTGTAATCTCCGTGAAATAAGTCGTAACATGTAAACAAAAACGTTTACTGTGTTTACAGATTACGTATACATACCTTTATATCAACTTGTATACAATTTTGTTTACAAGAAAACGATATTGTACACCTTATGTTTACAAATTGTATACTTGTAAACGGAAATGTTTATGTAAAGAAATTTCAAGTGGAAAAGACCACATTTTAAATTAAAGTGATCTTTACCAACTCAATTTAACAGGTGTTTTCAAAAATGAAAGGGGGATCCTAGTACTATTGATTGCTTTTCCGCGAGCATCTTTGATTTGTTCTTGTACTTCTCGTAACGGTTTTTGCAGTTCTTTCACTACGTTGATAGCAGCTGTATTTCTCGCGTCACGAGTGGCTTCCTCTAAGTCATAAGAAATGTTAGATAGTTGTTCTATTTCATGTCCGTTTTGTATCGACATATTCCATTCCTCCCTAGTAGCTCTATTACTTTTTGCAAAAAGCTGAGAAATACTCATCAGTTGGAGGAATTTATACATTACCTGAGGATCTTGTCTCTTCTTTCTCTAGTGATGGGGAGATCTGATCAGAAAAAATTGGTAAAGAAAAATAAAAAGTCGTCCCTTTCTGCTCCTTACTTTCCACCCATAAGCGACCATTATGACAAAGAATAATTTCTTCGCTAATAGCTAGGCCTAGTCCATTCCCTTGACCCCTACTCTTGGTATAATATCGGTCAAATACATAGTGAATATCTGATTTGGAAATACCAGTTCCTTGATCTTTCACAGTAAAAATGACTTCATTTGCATCCAAAATAGTTAAAGCTATTTCAATTGTACCTATATCGGTATGTTTAATCGCATTGGATACGAGATTCGTCATGACTTGTTCCAATCTCATCACATCAACTTCTACTAATGGATACTGATCGCTAACATCAGCCTCAATCCGCCCGTTAAACTCAAGACCAGCCTGTCGGATTTCTAATGTAAACATATTACAGAAATGCTCATATAATTGATCGACAGGAATAGCTTCCATTGAAAAATGCATGTTTCCTGATTCCAGTTTTGATAAGTCAAATAGATCCTTTATAAGCTTATCCAACCCGCCTATTCTATTATTGATAATTTGTAAATATTCCGTTTGTTTTACAGGGTCATCGACTAATCCATCTAATATTGCGCGGACATAACCTTGGACTACCGCAATTGGTGACTGTAGATCATGTGATACATTTGATAGCAAATGCTTCATTTTCTCTTTAGAATTGTTCAACTGCTGATTGACCTCCGTTAATTGTTGATTCGTTTCATTTAATAATGCAGTTCGTTTATCCACCTTTGCTTCCAAATCAGCATAAAGATACGCATTCACAATCGATACTGCTGCTTGTGATGTAATAAATGTTAAGAAATTTAATCGTTCATGGGTAAAAACATGCGTAGAGTGATTGTTTTCCATATACAAAACAGCCACCAGCCTATCTTGATTGACGATCGGGAGACATAAAACTGATTTTGCTTGGGTTTCTTGAATATAATGATTCTCAATAAATGGCCCCTGTTCTGCTGCATGATCTAATACAACCCGCTTCCCTGCTACTTAATACATAATGAACAATCGCTGACGATACACGAGCATGACACTCTATTGGCTGTGGCTGCTGATATATTTCAACCTCACCATTCATATGGTTAAAAGCCATTAATTCGAGTTTGTTCTCTTCAGGTAGCAGGAAAGATACATGCTCTGCTCCAGCGTAAGTTAAAACAATATCCATTAATCGGCTAATTAGCTGACTCAATACTACTTCACTTGAAATGACCCGAGCCGCATCAAAAATCGCCTTTGTATCTACACTATCCTTCGTATCATAGTTATTTGCGGGGCTTGTGTTGATTTGAAGAAACAAATCTGGATATGTTTGCTTGATTTGTTCTGCGATATGCACAGCTCCCCAATTAATAAAACCGTTATACGCTTCTGTCACATAGGATTTGGCGGTTTTCGGGGACTGCTTTGCCAGATAAAAATTTGCCGCACAGTGATTGGCAATTGCAACGTCTTGAAGGAACCCATTTTCTTCAGCATTTTCTATTGCTTGATGATAGTGAGCTGTTGCCTGGTTATCATCACCGATAAGTTTCTGATATTCCGCACGAATTAATAAATACTTGTGCAAATAGTTAGTTGGAGAGTGCTTTGCCCACTTCTTTAGTTTCTTTAAGTTAGCCTTTAATTTGCTCCAACCGCTTCTTCTCGTTATCTCTCCTTCTTCGATTAATTTAACAATCCATAATGAATGGTACAAAAAGTATTCTGGTGCAATGATTAACACCATCGTGTTATTTACTAGTGGCTCCAGTTCCTGCATTAATGACAAGGCAATAGAACGATGATTGAATAAATAAGCCATTTGTAAGCGCGTGGTTTTATGAATAATTGCCGCTGACTTATCATCTGTAAAATCGGAAAATTCCCATTTAGGCTGTTTATCAGGTGATGAAAGCACAGTAATCCAATCCGATAATTCACTTAAATAATCATTGGAAATCGCATATTCATGTTTCTTTGCAAATGTTAACTGTCTTTCGATTCCTTCCTTAACCTGTTCTAAATTGCCTCCCTTTAGATACTGTGTAAGGCCAATGAATGCACCAGTAGCACCAGCTAAATGCAAATTACCCGATTCGATACAAAGCTGCTGTGATTTCTCTAAATATTCTAAGCTATAGCGTATAGGCTTTATCCAATGATTAACAAATGAGCCAAACACGAAGTAGACACGTGCTTGTAATGCATTATTTCCTGAATTTTCTACATGTTGAATCGCAAGCCTTCCAAATTGATAGCTTTCTTGGTAATCACCGAAACCTGCACTCAGTGTCAATGCATAATTGTTGTAAACAAGTGCAGCTAGATCCATATCCCCGTATTTTAAGATTAAACGTAGTGCTCGCAACATCAAAATCGTTGCTAAATTTTGATCGAAATGATAAGCCGGTGCATTGGAATTGATTAGTGTTCGCATAATCATTTTTTGATCTTCATCTGTTACAGGAGGGAGCTTGAGTAAATCTTCTTCACGCTTGTTTGCTAAAGCAAGCTTTGTTAACAAATATTCCTTTGCTACTAGCGCTTTATTCGGGTTATCTTTTATTTCAATACCAAATAAGCGCAAACCATCAAGCCCTGAATTGGTCGCTTGTTTCACCTCGTGTATATGGATGTATAATGTTATTTTTAAATTGTAAATATATAGCTTCTCTTGTGGAGTTTTGGCTTTTATTAATGTTTCTTCAAAGATGTCTTCTGCTTCCTCAAAAAATTGGTTAAGGTATAATGATTCACCGTATCCCACCATAACAGAATACGTCTCTTCATAATCGCTCACCCACTTATCCTGAGGTAATAATCGAAAAGCATTCTGATAAAAAGTTAATGCTGATTTAAATGCAGCTGCAGACTTTGCTCGATCACCCGCCATTCGGTTCCATTTGGTTAAATCACCTTGTTGATCTTCCGTTAGCCGAGATTGACAGAGATTTAAATGGTTCACAATGGAAAAAATGTGTTCCTCGATTTCATCAGTTGTCAAATGACTAATTAACTCTTCTGCGATCGTTAAATGACTTTGTTCGCGCTCTTCTGTAGACATCGACATATAAAATGCTTGTTGAATTTTATCGTGTAAAAACCGGTAGTTTGGAGGGTTTTCGTTTAAGAACTGTTCATTCTCATTTGGATAGACCCATTTATAACGAGCATCCATCGGGAGGATAATCCCTTCTTCTAATCCAGCCCATAGTTGATTGGCCGTTGTTACATAGCTTTCCCCAGCGATAGTTGCCAATAATTTAAGATTAAACTGACTTCCTATACAAGCAGCCGACTGTAATAGCTTTTTCGTTTCAGCTGATAATTTATTGATCTGCTTCATAATAAAATCAATCATGGAATCTGTCATTGGAATCTGTTTCAAGGTGGTAACGTTAACCTGCCAAGTCGCTGTCCTTAAATCAAAATGGATCATTTTTTCTTGATTGAACAATTGTAATAATTGAATGATAAAAAAAGGATTTCCTTTTGTAATACGATAAATTAACTCAACCAATGGTTCCGCATCTATTGCTTCAAGAGAAAGAATTTCCTCTAACCATTGTTCGATATGGGCCTTTGCTAAAGGGTGGACAGGAATAGTAGACACATGTACTTCTGTTTGATTGATTTGATTGATAAATACTTCAAACGGATGGCCAACCGACACTTCATTATCACGATAAGCACCGATAATCAGTAAATTTCTTCTGTCTGGATTTGTTAGGAGATGCCTCAATAAATCAATCGTTGCACTATCCGACCACTGTAAATCATCGATAAACAATACAAGTGGATTTTTCTCAGAAGCGAACACCTCAACAAATTTTCTGATCGCTAGCATAAAACGGTTATGAACGCCTTGTGGTGGTAGGTCTGCTCCTTCTTCCTGCTTCCCGATTAACCATTCAATTTCGGGAATAAAATTCGCGATTATCCAAGCATTATTAGCCAATGAATGATGCAGCTTATCTTTCCATCTTTGAATGCTTTCCGCATCCTCCGTTAAGATTTGCCTTATTAAAGACCGAAAAGCTTCAATAATCGGTGCGTAAGGAATATGCTTCTGATATTGAACAAACTTACCAGTAATAAAATATCCCTGTTTGTTTAATAATGGTCGATGCAGTTTATGAACCAATGCCGTCTTACCTATTCCAGACGGACCTGGGAGAAGTACTAGCGCAGGCTCACCATGCTGTACATGCTTGAACTTGCTGATCAGCTCCTCCAGTTCACGGTCTCTGCCATAAAGTTTATTTGGTTTTTCAAGCATGGGGCTTGCATCATGCTCTCCTAATGAAAATAACTTTAGGTGATTATCCGAATAAAAAGCATGAGAATATCTTTCTAAATCTTTTTTTAATCCGTACGTACTTTGATATCTCTGTTCCGGCACTTTAGCAAGTAATTTCATAATGATATTAGAGATGATTTCAGGTATTGTAGGGTTTACTTGGTGAGGATGAATTGCCGTTTGGGCCAGATGTGAATGAATCACTTCAACCGGGTCCTTTGCTCGAAATGGAAGACGACCTGTTGCTATTTGATAGAACAAAACACCTAATGAATATAGATCGGAACGGTAATCAATTGGTCGATTCATTCTACCCGTTTGTTCAGGAGATACATAACTAACTTCTTCGATCTGATATGGTGTTATGTCAGCTTGCTGCATTTCTTTAGAGAGCATGGTCGATTGATGAAAGCCAGTTAATTTTAATTGTTCGCCATTTGGGTTATATAAAATATGATTTGGTTGAATCGATTTATGAATAATATTGTGTTGATGCACGGATCCAAGAATAGTTGTTAATTTAATTGCGATCTTTAGAAATGTGCTGATATCAAAGACTTGATTACCTCTTAACCAATTTGTTAGGCATTGGCCTTCAAAAAACTCCATCAGCAAATAAGGTTGTTCTTTACTTTTTTCTAAGGCCACAGGTTTCAAAACTCCATAAAGCTCTAAATCAGATAGCATATAATACTCATGAATTAATTCAGCTTTTGATTGAGGATGTACGTTATTATGAATAGTCTTAATCAAAACCTGTTCCTTATGGAAGCTGGAAACAGTTTTATATAATACCCATGAGTTCGAAGTAGCGATTGTGTCATGCAGTTGATAACTCGATAATTTTTTCATCATCTATCATCCTAATTCTTAAAATTTTAAGTTAATTTTAACCAGAATTTAGCTCTTTTTTAAACTCACTCCTTATACTTTGTATGACGAGTAAAAAAAGGGGGAATACATATGCAAGACGAAAAGAAACAAAATCACCAGCATAAACAGGAAGTAGATAAAGAATGGTTGGTCTTACTTGCTTTTGCGAAACAAAAAGGATTTACTCTACAGCAAGTGAAACAATTTTTAAGAGAAAAGCAGATGTCCGATTAAGGCAATTTAACGTCATCGTGTTCTTCGATTAGATTAAATTTATATCCAATTCCGCGGACCGTCTCGATATATTTAACTTGATTAGTATTCGATTCTAACTTTTTCCGTAGATTACTAATATGTACCATAACAGTTCGATAATCTCCTAAACTGGTTTCATCCCAGATTAACTCAAATATTTTCTCTACACTAAAAACTCTTTCAGGGTTCTGCGCTAACAAACATAGAATTTGAAACTCCTTTGCTGATAAGTGCAATACTTTGTTATTTAACCTGACAACCGCACTGTTAAGATTAATCACTAATCCAGGGTATTCGATTATATATGACTTTTTTTCAATGGTTACATTTTGTTTGTCAAGATGGGATAGCTTCCGATACCGGCGTATATGTGCCTTTATTTTTGCGATTAATACCGGTGAACTGGTCGTTTTCTCTATGAAATCATCTCCGCCAACACCTAATCCCAAAATTTTATCCATATCATCTTGTTTAGAGCTAAGGAAAATAATAGGTATATCTATTATTTTCTTTATTTCCTGACAAAGCTCATATCCGTCTAATTTAGGCATCACTACGTCTAAAATGATTAAATCAGGGGCATTCTGTCTTATTATTTTTAAAGCTTCCACCCCATCTTCAGCAGACAACACTTGGTAACTGTTTTCTTTCAAATATAGTTCTAGTATGTTACGCATATCCGCATCATCATCGACTATTAAAATCTTTTCGCTAGCCAACATTTGTCCCCCTTTTCTTAAATTGTCATTATTTTTTCTGCTCACAATATTGCACACACACTTAGTACTTTTGGATGATACAAACTACCTTTAAATGGTACTTTTCTATTAGTATACCAAAGGTTTTATGGAGAACAACTATAAGATTATAATTATTGCCAAATTTTCCGCTATATTTATCGGAAAATCACACCAACTAACTTTGAAAGTCACTAATATATGAATATGTTTAATTTTTAAAGTATTACCTTTAACTTTTGTGGTTAAAGGTTTTTCATTAACGAGCTACAATGTTAGTTGGAAAGGAGGTTGACCACAATTTTGTAAGCGTTTTATTTTGATAAAATTTTAGAATATGGAGGAATTCAAAATATGAACAGGAATCTTAAAAGATTTATTTCATTATTTCTCGTAACGATTTTGATTATTCCATCAGGTTGGATTACAACGGTTGCAGAAGCGGCAACGACTGAAGAGAAAGTGGAGACCGAGGCAGAAACTGTATACCACGAAACGTTTGAAACTGGTTTGGGTATTGCTAATAAAGCAGGGAACTCTCAAGTCGAAGCTGTTACAGATGTCGTTTTTGAGGGTAATGAGGATGGAAATGCTATATACATTCATTCAAGAACAGAAAATTACGATGGTGTTGATATTAATTTTAGCGACGTCAACATGGAAAACGGAAAGACATATACGATTACTGTCAATGGCTATGTTGATGATACCGTAAATATCCCTGAGGGTGGAGAAGCTTATCTTCAAATTCCATCCGGAGATTATCCTTTACTGAGTAATACTGATTTTATTGCAGGACAAGCATTTACTTTGTCGGGAGAGTATACTGTAGATGCAGAAATAGATTCAGCCTTCCGCATTCAATCAAACGATCATGGAAAAGAAGTTCCTTTTTATATCGGAGAAATCCTCATCACTACTAATGAGTCCTCTACAGGAGACAATGAAGAACCAAATGAACAAAGACCCCCAGCTCAAGAATTCACCACCATTACCTTTGAAGACCAATCAACAGGAGGATTTGAACCTAGAGGTGATTCGGAAATACTTACTGTAACAGATGAAGCGAATCATACTGAGGGAGGCTCCTATGCCTTAAAGGTTGAAAACCGAAGCCAAAATTGGCATGGACCATCGTTAAGAGTAGAACAGTTTGTAGACCAAGGGCAAGAATATAACATATCGGCATGGGTTAAGCTGATCTCGCCTGAGAGTTCACAGCTTCAACTTTCGACTCAGGTTGGCGAAGGTGATAGTGCTAATTACAACAACCTGCAAAGTAAAAACGTTAGTACGGAAGACGGATGGGTTCAGCTCGAAGGAACGTATCGGTACAGTAGCGTAGGGGGCGAATACTTAACAATTTATATAGAAAGCAATAACAGTACAGCATCCTACTATATTGATGATATTACGTTTGAGCCAACTGATTCTGGTGAAGTAGAAATTGAGAAGGACCTTATACCGATCAAAGATGTCTATCAAGACTATTTCTTGATCGGAAATGCCGTATCCACTGCGGAATTTGAAGGTAGTAGATTAGAGCTCCTAAAAATGCACCATAACCTTGTTACGGCAGAAAACGCGATGAAGCCGGGCTATGCATATAATGATGATAGAGAATTTGATTTTACGGCTGAGGACCAGCTTGTCGAACAAGCCTTGGAGAACGGGTTCCAAATTCATGGCCATGTACTTGTTTGGCACCAACAGTCAGAAGAATGGCTCCATTCAGATGACAACGGGGATCCATTAAGTCGTGAAGAAGCACTTGAAAATCTGCGAAATCATGTTCAAACAACTGTGGAACACTTTGGACCAAACGTTATTTCCTGGGATGTTGTCAATGAAGCAATGATAGATAACCCGCCAAATCCATCTGATTGGAAAGCATCCTTACGTCAATCAGGTTGGTATCATGCTATTGGCGAGGATTATGTAGAACAATCCTTCCGTGCAGCAAAAGAAGTCATTGATGAAAATGGCTGGGATATCAAGCTTTATTACAATGATTACAATGATGATAATCAACCTAAAGCAGAAGCCATTTACCAGATGGTTAAGGAAATTAATGAGGACTATGCAGCAGAAAATAACGGTGAACTCCTTATTGACGGTATTGGTATGCAAGGACATTACAATTTGAACACCAATCCGGAAAATGTGAGACGATCGTTAGAGAAATTCATCTCTCTTGGTGTTGAAGTTGGGGTCACAGAGCTTGACATCACAGCTGGTAGCAACAATGAACTGACGGAGCAACAGGCAATAGCTCAAGGCTATTTATATGCACAATTATTCCAACTATATAAAGAACATGCTGAACATATTTCTCGTGTAACATTCTGGGGTCTGAATGATGCGACAAGCTGGAGAGCTGAACAAAGTCCACTATTATTTGATAGAAATTTACAAGCAAAGCCGGCATACTATGCGGTGATCGACCCTGATACATTCCTTGAAGAACACGAGCCTGAGGAACGAGATGCCAATCATTCTACCGCTTCGTACGGTACCCCTACAATCGATGGGATGATAGACGATGTTTGGAGCGATGCACCTGAGCTACCGGTAAACCGCTACCAAACAGCATGGCAAGGCGCAACCGGAACAGCAAAAGCTCTCTGGGATGAAGAAAACTTATATGTTTTAATTCAAGTTAGTGATTCGGAGCTTGATGATTCAAATGAAAATGCCTGGGAGCAAGATTCTATTGAAGTTTTTGTAGATGAAAACAATGAGAAGACATCATTCTATCAAGATGATGATGGCCAATATCGGGTAAACTTTAACAACGTGGCTTCCTTCAATCCTGAAAGTATTGCCGAAGGATTTGAATCAGCCACTCGTGTATCAGACAATGGTTACACAGTAGAAGTGAAGATACCATTTAAAACTATTACTCCTAAACACAACACAGAGATCGGTTTTGATGTCCAAATTAATGACGCTAGAGACGGCGCACGTCAAAGTGTTGCAACATGGAATGATACTACTGGGGCAGCGTTCCAAGATACCTCCGTTTTGGGAAATCTAACACTTGTCCAATCACAAGAGCCGGAACCAGAAGTTCCTAGAGATCCTGAAGAGTCAGGACCAGAGAAACCTGAAAAGCCAGAACAAGTGGTCATAAAACCAGAAGTAAAAGATAACCAAGTAACAATTGATGATGAAACCATCAGCAACATAGAAAAGAATGCCGATTTGATTATTGACTTAAGTGAACATGACGCTTCCGTAACTGTGTCATTTACTAGCGACCAAGTACAAAGATTAAAGCAGCAAAATGTCAATATTACCATTAAGCTGAAGAATGTAAGTATTCAATTCTCTGCATCGATATTTACTAATGGTAATCAAGCGGTCGATATTGTAATGCATAAAATGAAGGAGATAAAAAATGCTTTAAGTGTTGTATACGACTTTACCATTATTCAAGGTGACCAAGAAATCAATCAGTTTGATTCACCCGTTATCCTTTCATTTAACGTCGACAAAAACAAAGTCGAAAACCCTGATGACGTCAACGTGTTTTACTGGAATCCGGACACTAAAACATGGGAATCCATTGGTGGAGAATACAAGGATGGGCTTGTGACAGCAGAAACAGACCACTTTAGTACTTTTGCCGTGTTCGAAGTAGAACATACAACAGACGAAAATACTAACCAAGAGGAAGAACCTGAAGTAACTAAGAATGATAGTACAGATAAAACAGCGCCAGAAAACGAATTACCGGACACAGCTACCAACACATTCCATTATTTGGTGGCAGGATTTATTATTCTACTGATTGGAGCAGTTGTCCTCCTCATTAGTAAAAGAAGACAAGTCTAGTTTCTCTAGTGTAAAGTAAAAAGACTGATGACATATCATCAGTCTTTTCTCTATTCTCTACTTTTATGTTTTACTATCCACTTTTTGAAATTTACTATCAACTTCAAGTACTTAACTATCATCTACAAGAAAATACACATGCTTAATATTAACTACTTTTTGATTTTTTCTTTTTGATAGGCGTATTAGCATTTAGTCCAAGTGCTTGCTCTGTTGCAGTATGGATTCTCTCGAACATCTGAGGATTTTCCGCTAGAGACACACCATATGATGGTACCATTTCTTTTATTTTCGGTTCCCATTCATTCATATGTTGTGGGAAACATCTTTCCAATACTTCTAGCATTACTTGTACTGCAGTAGAAGCACCAGGTGAAGCACCAAGCAATGCTGCTATCGAGCCGTCAGCAGCACTAACCACTTCTGTACCGAATTGAAGTGTTCCTCTTCCACCATCCTCAGTATCCTTGATGACTTGGACACGCTGACCTGCTACGACGATATCCCAATCCTCGCTTTTAGCATTTGGAATAAACTCACGTAATTCTTCCATTCGCTTTTCTTTCGAAGACAAAACTTGTTGGATTAAATATTTGGTTAATGCCAACTCTTTGGCACCAGCAGCTAACATTGTTAACACATTATTCGGTTTGACTGAACCAAATAAATCAAAATTGGAACCGGTTTTAAGGAATTTCGGAGAGAAACCCGCAAACGGTCCAAATAGTAATGATTTTTTATTATCAATAAATCTTGTATCAAGATGTGGTACAGACATAGGGGGTGCCCCCACTTTAGCTTTACCGTATACTTTGCCATGATGCTTCTCCACAATTTCAGGATTGTTACATACCATAAATAGACCGCTAACAGGAAAGCCACCAATTCTTTTAGACTCAGGAATGCCCGTTTTCTGTAATAAAGGTAGACTTCCTCCTCCACCACCTATAAAAACAAACTTTGCAGTGTGATATTCTATTTTACCATTCTTGATATCATGCACTTTTAATTCCCATAAACCGTCTTTCTTGCGTTTTATATCCTTCACAATGTGCTTGTAATTGATTTCTACGTTTTTTTCCTCTAAATGGTCGAACAACTTACGTGTTAAAGCACCGAAGTTGACATCTGTTCCAGAGTCTATTTTTGTAGCTGCTATCGGCTCATTTACTGTACGATCCTCCATGACGAGCGGAATCCATTTCTTCAATGTTTTTGGATCATCTGAATATTCCATATCCTTAAACAGAGGAATGCTTGATAACGCTTCAAAACGTTTTTGCAAAAAGGTTACATTCTTTTCCCCTTGCACTAAACTCATATGAGGAATTGGCATAATAAAGTCTTGTGGATTCTCAATCAAATTGCTTTTTACTAGATAAGACCAAAACTGTCTGGATACCTGAAACTGTTCATTAACTTTTACCGCTTTAGTCGTATCGATTGAGCCATCAGGTCTTTCGGAAGTATAGTTAAGCTCGCATAATGCGGCATGGCCAGTACCCGCGTTATTCCATTCGTTAGAGCTTTCTTCTCCGGCTTTATCGAGTTTTTCAAACACTGTAATATCCCATTTTGGTGCTAGCTCTTTTAGAATTGATCCCAAAGTCGCACTCATTACTCCGGCACCAATTAAGATAACATCTGATTTTTTCTGTGTGTTGCTCATTAAAACCTTCCTTTCCTGATCCCTATCTACATGATGAATAGTGAAACTTATCCGAGTGTTAGCGTCTGTTATCCCTATACTTTTCCTTGTGATACTTAAAGCTTATAATAGAGGTCTTACAGCCGATTAGCACGTTGATAAAATCTCCTGCCTGATTTTTACAATGTCTTCCATCTATAGTCAATTTTAATTATTAAAGTATTTCTATTATCTAATAATTATAAACTATTTAGGATCGGAAAAAAAGTAAGAATAGTGTCACAAAACTTAATAAAACAAACATGGTTAATTCTAACAAAACGCGAAATAATAATGAAGTGACTTATTATGGTGCATGTTGGAAATCAATTATTTAACTTTTCTTCCTTTAACCTTTAAAATGAAAACATATAAAAATTGGAAAGGGTGAAGCAAATGAAAGTACTAGTAGTAGGTGCGAATGGCCAGATAGGAAAACATCTTATCAAATTCATTCAGGAAGATGATAACTTAGAGGCAAAAGCGATGATTCGAAAAGAAGAACAGGCTAGTTACTTCCAAGATCTAGGTGCTGAAGTTGCAATAGTGGATTTGGAGGATGAAATTGAAGTAATTGCTAAGGCGGCAGAAGACGTTGATGCAATTGTCTTCACAGCAGGGTCTGGCCCACACACTGGTAAAGACAAAACCCTTATGATTGACCTTGATGGCGCAGTTAAAACGATTGAGGCAGCTAAACAAGCTAATGTAAAACGTTATGTGATGATCAGTTCATTCGATACAAGTCGGGAAGCCATCCAATCTGCTCCAGAATCTTTTGCACCATATGTGGTGGCCAAGCATTATGCGGATGAATGGCTGACCTCCACCGATCTAGATTATACGATTATTCACCCTGGTGCACTTACCAATGATCCAGGCAAAAACCAAGTGCAACTAGCCGAGAAAGTCGAAAGAGGCGAAGTGCCACGAGAAGACATTGCAAGGGTAATTGTTGCTAGTTTGAACAATGATTCCACCATTGGCAAGAGATTTCAAGTGGTGTCAGGTGATACACCTGTGGAAGAAGCGATTAAATCAATTTAAAACCATACAGTATTACTAAAGACAGATCCATTTCTATAATTAAGAAATGGATCTGTCTGTTCATCCTCAATATTTTTGATCGTTATCCGAAAAGCTCTGTCACAACCAACCTACATTCCTCGTCTTGAGTTATGAATTAACGAAAAAGGAGGAATTCTTTTGACTCAAAAATGGGATGTAGTCATTATTGGTGCAGGATTAGCTGGATATGTGGCAGCTAATTATCTAGCCAAAACCGATTTGTCAATATTAATAGTAGAAAAAGGGAAGTATGTTGGTGGCAGAGCTAAAACAGATAAGATGAAGCAACAATACTTCAACCTTGGACCTCACGCCCTAAATAAAAAAGGAAAAGCGAAGCTTCTTCTCGAAGAATTAGGTATAAAGCTAAGTGGGAAATCACCTCAGTTAACAGGTGATTTAATGGAAAACACGATGAAACATGCTGCTCCTCTTACTCCTTCAGGGCTGTTTGCAACAAGCTATTTAAATTGGAAACAAAGACTGGAATGGCTCTTGATTTTAATGAAAGTAATGAGGATGGATGTGGAAAAGTTACCAGACCAAACCTTCCAACAATGGGTGAAACAAAACGAATTGTCGCCAAAAGTAGCGTCGCTCCTTTATTTATTAGCAAGACTTGCTACTTATTGTCATGCTCCTGAGGTGGTAAGTGCCAAAATAATGCTGTCTCATTTGAAGACTATCATGAGTGGTGTACTTTATATAGATGGGGGATGGCAAACGATCATCGACCAACTCCACAATAAAGCAGTCATCTCAGGTATACAGCTTCAAACACAGACAGTGGTGAAACAAATAGCATCATTCGCCCATCGAAATGATATTACCTTGCAGCTAGCGAATAACGAAGAAATAATCACTAAAAATGTCATTTGTACAACTAGTCCGTATGAATTGAATCAAATGTTAGGTGAAAATCAAAACAGTTTCTTTGCTCAAATAACGCCTATAAAGGGCGCAACATTCGATGTCGCCTTATCAGAACTGCCCAATCCAAAACGGTTGTTTGCTTTAGGTATCACTGATCCTTACTATTATGCTGTACATTCTCACTACGCCCAACTTTCTGCTAATGGAAATAGTACTATTCTGCATGTTTTTAAATATCACTCCCCTGCTACGCATATAGATGGAAAGAAGGTAAAAAACGAACTTGAGCAATTCCTAGAAAGACTTCAGCCAGGTTGGCAGCAATATGTCATCACAAAACGTTTTCTTCCCAACATAACGGTAAACCAACGCCTACCTAAAATAGGAGATGAACAAAAACTACAACATGCTAAAAAAGAGATTCCAGGATTATATATAGCAGGAGACTGGGCTTCTCCAGATTCCATTTTGGCAGAAGGAGCAATCACCAGTGGTCAACAAGCGGCTAATGAGATAATAAATGAACAGAAAAAGAGATGATAGGATGCAAATTAGTAATGAAGAATACCAACATTTTAAACCTTTGTTATTTTCATTAGGGTATCGGCTGTTAGGTTCGATATCAGAAGCAGAAGATGTTATGCAAGAAACTTTTTTAAAAGCGTTTGAAATAAATGAACAGGGCGTCGATAATAAGAAAGCTTATCTTTGCAAAATGATGACGAACCGCTGTCTAGATCTACTAAAATCTGCTAGATACAAACGCGAACAATATGTGGGGCCGTGGAATCCGGAGCCTCTTTTGCTAGTAGAAACAAATGACTTCGATCCCTCTGAAATAGTTCTACAAAAAGAAGGACTAAGTATTGCCTATTTAAGAATGATGGAACATTTGACACCAACTGAAAGAGCAGTCCTTCTTTTAAGAGAAATATTTGATTTCTCCTACTCGGAGATTGCTAAAATCATTGAAAAGAAAGAAGAAAGCTGCAGAAAAATATGCAGCCGTGCCAAGCAAAAGATCTCAACCATAGAAGGTGAAAGCTTAAACTATGAGGAGAATAAATCTATCATTACACGTTTTATTCAAGCATTTGAATCACAAAATATGGATGCCTTATTAGAACTTATCTCTGAAAATGTTACGCTATACTCTGATGGTGGAGGAAAAGTCCATGCTGCTGTTCGCCCAGTCGTATCGCTTTCCAATGTATTGGCATTATTATATGGAATATCAAGAAAGGTCCCAGAAGATTTTTATTACCATGACATTAAAAATGTCAACGGTCAGCCATCTATTATGATTTATATGAATGGAGAACTCCATAGTATCATGAGTTTTCATATTAGGAAGGGCACTATTATTGAAATATATCTAACTATGAATCCTGATAAATTGCCTTAATTTTGCATAGCCTGTCTCCTTTACTGCATATATATAGACTATCAACTGCTAAGGAGGCTTTTTATGCCAAGAAATATTTCAACCTATCAAATCATCAGGTATGTAGTCAGCTATGTCTTTATAGCTTCTGCTCTTATGAAATTGGTGGTCGCAGATTTTACCAGTGCTTTTGCTGATTATGGTATACCATACCCTGAAGCAGCAGTATTAATTGTCGGAATTACGGAATTAGTATGTGGAGTGCTGATTGCTTTTAATTACTATGTTAAAAAGGCAGCGATTCCATTATTAGTTATTATGGTTGCCGCTCTTTTTCTTACGAAAGTACCTGCTCTCCAATTAGGACTACTCCATTTTGCATTTGAAGCTAGATTAGATATTGTTATGTTTTTCCTTCTGTATATTCTTTGGAAAGAATAACAGACTTTTGAAAAACTCCAATCTCATTTATAAATTTATTCTATAAATTTCATTAACGCAGAAAGGGATTAAGCCACTCCCTTTCTGCGTTTATTCTCTAGTTTTTAACTTTAACGGAATCTTTCTGTTACGTCCTCCTACATTCATCTTGTTTTTCAAACACAAACAATGTAGGATGCAAACCCTTCAAGCTCAAAGGATAAGATGTTAGACAAGAAAATCCTAATCGTTTTGCTTCCCCCAACAATTGATTGACACTTTCTGATAAGATAACGGCTCTTCCGTTTGGCTTCAAAACTCTACATATTTCATTCATCATATGGTGGTTGAACAATGCTAAGTCCTCGTCAGGTGATATTTGTCTCCCAAAAGGAAGATTAGTTACAATTTTATCAACCCCACTATCAGAAAAAGGCAATTGACGTGCATCCCAAACATTCACTTCCACCTTCGCATCATCCAGATTACTTTTAGCAATCATTGTGACTACGTCAGATATATCTCCACCAACTATTTGTTTTGCAGGGTATGTGGCTCGTTCAAACAAAACGGTACCAGAACCACAACATGGATCTACAAATATATCTGTCGATTTAGGATCGGATAACCACACCATTGCATGTGCCACAGTTGGTAGTAATGAGCCACGGGAGAACCGCCGTGTCTGATTGCGAAAACGAAACGTAGCATCTGTAAGCCGAAGTGAAAAAACCACATACTGATGTTCAATGTCGAGTCTGAATTCTATCTGATGATTTTGAGACGTTCCCCTATCCCAACCTGGGTAACGCATATTAATACCCTCCATTGCTTTTTTAGCTACTTCAAAACGACTATAGGTTTGTTTTCCTTTACGGCTTGCATTTACCCAAAATAAATCTGTATGATCAATAAAATCCAAATCCAACCGGGATATTCGCTCACTTACCTGAGATAAATGCTTTTTATGTGGACCAATTTGAAATTGATCCATTACTTGAAACAAGTTATCTGCACCCCTTAAAGAGCTTAAAGATGAGACAGACTCAGCTGTAGTAAAGAAAACCTTCCCTCTATTTATTTGAATTATTTCAGCATCACACACCTTGTGGTTGATTTCATTTGATAAAACGGATTCTAATCCAGGCAATACGCTCGCAAAATAAAGAGTCATACATAACGCCTCCAATTTATTGAACGCCGTTTAAAGAACACAAAAAAGCCGTGAATGAACTAACTTAAAGTTCATCACGACTTCTTGTAGACCTTTTTCATAAACTGTTTTACATATAAGTGCTGACAGTATATTTAACGGCATTATGATGATTAAGTTCATTGACTGCTGATACTTAAAAATCACACGACAAATTAACCCCATCTATCAAGGGGTTTTTTCAAGTATCATTGTTATTCAATTAATAATTATCGAATAACTGTCAAGAACACTGCCATCATCATGATTAGAATACCTCCACACATTTACTTTCTTCCATCTTAAAATATCGAATCGTAAAAATCAATCATTTATAGTATTTTTTACTTTCATGATAACACATGCCATCTATTAACCGAATAGCATACTCTCAGAATCAACCAACTTGCTTTTTTTACCTAATTACCTAAGGGAAATTTGCTATTTTTTGTCGTTTTAGAGATAATGTAATAGTTTTAGAATTTGAAATTGAGGTGAAATTGTGAAAGAAAAAGGATCAGTATTTTGGATTTCCATTTCTATTTGCGCAGCACTTGTCGTTTGGGGCATGATTAATCCCGATCATCTGCAAGCTATTACTTTACGTATCACTACCTTTATTTCAGAAGCTTTTGGATGGTATTACTTAATTTCTATCATGATATTTTTAGGTTTCTGTATCTTTCTTATCTTTTCGCGCTTTGGCAAAATTAAATTAGGTAAGGAAAAGGATACGCCTGATTATAGCTTACCTTCATGGTTTGCCATGTTATTCAGCGCCGGAATGGGAATGGGATTAGTATTCTGGACTACCGCAGAGCCAATTTCCCACGCATTTAAAAGTTCTCCATCGGCTGCAGTAGCGTCTAACCAAGCTATAAAAGAGTCGCTGCAGTATTCTTTTTTCCATTGGGGGATTCATGCTTGGGCAGTATATGGGGTTGTAGCACTATCGTTGGCATACTTTAAGTTTCGTAAAGATCAACCGGGTTTGATTAGTGCCACACTCACACCTATATTAGGGGAGCAAAGCATGCAAGGCATTGCCGGTAAATTAATTGATATACTAGCTATTTTTGCTACAGTAGTAGGTGTCGCATCTACACTTGGCTTCGGGTCTGCTCAAATTAATGGCGGGTTATCTTATTTATTCCATACACCAGATACATTCAGTATGCAATTACTGATATTAGCTATAGCTACTGTTCTATTTATCATATCGGCATGGTCCGGTATCGGTAAAGGTATTAAATACTTAAGTAACATTAATATGATACTTGGATTTACTTTGCTAGTTCTGTTATTCGCCGTAGGGCCAACTTTATATATTTTAAACATGTTTACATCTACGATCGGCAGTTATATTACCAACTTCTTTGATATGAGCTTCCGCATATCACCTTTAAACGAAGCAGGTCGTACATGGATTGATAATTGGACGATCTTCTATTGGGCTTGGTGGATTTCATGGGCACCATTTGTTGGTATCTTTATCGCGAGAATTTCTAGAGGACGTACCATTAAACAGTTTATGTTAGGTGTTCTATTCGTACCCGCATTAGTGTGCTTTATCTTTTTCGCTGTTTTTGGTGTGTCAGCTTTAAACATTGAGCAAAACGGGATCGACTTAATCTCCAATTATTCCTTGGAAACAACAACATTTGGTGTACTACAGCATTATCCTTTAGGTGAGTTAATGTCCATTATCACGATAGTGGTTATCGCTATCTTTTTCATTACTTCTGCGGACTCTGCTACTTTTGTGCTTGGAATGCTGAGTGCAAATGGGTCCATTAATCCTTCTAGTTCTATTAAAATCACTTGGGGACTTGCAATGTCAGCAATGGCAGCTATAATCGTTTATTTTGGTGGTACACAAGGATTGCAAAATATGTTAATCATTGCAGCACTGCCATTCTCGATTATTATGTATTTGATGTTAGCTTCCTTTTATAAGACAGCACATCAGGAAATCGAAAAAAGAGGCAAACGAGAAAAAAAGAAAAAGCAAACATCTACAATCGATTAGACAAGCCAAAAAGCGCTATAAATTGGGTTCATATAGTACAAGTAAGAAAGCTTCCATCCTATGAAGGGGATGGAAGCTTAAGAGGCTAGTATAGCAAGCCTTTTTACTCATCTATCTTAATCACAATCTTCCCTACTGCATGATGCGTTTCACTTAAGGCATGTGCATCATAAACTCCTTGCTGTGTTAGCGGAAATGTGCTCCCTACAATGCTCTTGACTTTGTCCGCTTGTAAGAGATCAGCTATTTTGCTAAGCTGTTTGCCCTCTGGCTCAAGCCATATGCTTTTGGCAACCACATTCTTCGCTTTCGCCTTTTCCTGATCTGGCTCTTCTAAAACGGAAATAAGTCGTCCCGTGTTTTCCTTCAGTACATCAAAACTGTTAAGTTGCACTTCTCCACCCATCGTATCTAGTACAAGATCCATATCCTGTACGACATCTCTAAAATCAGTCGTACGATAATCAATTACCTCATCTGCACCGAGTGATCGAAGAAGTTCATGGTTCTTTTCGCTTGCAGTGGTATATACATATGCCCCTGCCTCTTTGGCTAATTGAATCGCATATGTTCCGACTCCACCAGCTCCAGCATGGACTAACACTTTCTCGCCTTCTTTTAAATGACCATGATCAAATAACCCTTGGTATGCTGTCATTCCCGCTAATGGTACGGCTGCGGCCTCCTCAAAGGATATATTAGCTGGTTTTTTTGCTAATAAATGATCATCAACGATCGTATATTCCGCATAAGTGCCAAAGCGCGTTGTTTCCGGACGAGCAAATACTTCATCGCCTTCTTGCCATTCTGTTACGGCTGATCCAACTGCTTCAATGACTCCGGCAACATCCCATCCAAGAATAATCGGAAATTCCCAATCAAACATTTGCTTTAAGTACCCTTCACGAAGTTTCCAGTCAATAGGGTTAATGGATGTTGCTTTTTCACGTACTAATACTTGGTGCTCCCCGAGCTCTGGCAACATAACTGTTCCTTCTTCTAATACATCTTTACTTCCATATTGATTAATAATCACGGCTCTAGTTTCCATGATGATTCACCCCTTTATAATTGTTCAGAGTTCATTCGAACTGAGATGAATATAGTACCACTAATAGTATTACCAAGAAAAATATTCTGATTCTGTTGGCTTCCTATGCCGTTATCACGAATGCAACGGATGGTGTTTGATACTATGCTTCGGTTCATGTCTAACTGTATAAAGTAGTACACATCCACTAACTAATAATAGTCCACTACTAAAATAGAAGACAGTGGCTATCGTATAGAATCCAGCAATCCAGCCACCAATGACAGGACCTATTATATTGCCTAAAAAGCGAATGCTTGTATTATAGCCTAACACTTCACCTTGTATACTTATTGGTGTGACTTGACGAATATACGCAGTCCTTATCGGAATAACACCGCCAATCGCCATTCCTAGTAAAAAGCGGACAAAGATTAATTGCCAAATATTATCTACTAATGCACCCGGAAAGAAAAATACAGCAGACAAGAACAGAAGGATAATTAACACTTTTTCATAACCGATACGATCCGCTAATTTACCCCAATTTCTTGACATAAAAAGATTCCCAAGTCCTGCTGCAGAAAAAGCAAGTCCGGAAAAGAATGCGATACTGCTTGGCCCATGTATTTCGTCTACATACAAGGATAAAATTGGTTGAATACTGAAGTTTGCAACTTGGACAAACATCGATACAATCATGACCACTATTAGTACAGGATTATACATAATATGTTTTAGTACTTCTATTGAGGAATAGCTTTCCCTCTCTGTCCTCGGTGTCTCTAGTTTGACCTCTTTTACACCAAATACCACAAAGCAAGCTGCGATAAACAATGTAATGGATGTTAGTTGAAAAGTGGCAGCATAGCCTATTGTATCTCCTAATACTCCGCCAAACAACGGGCCTAGTAAGCTGCCTGTTACATTCCCTGTTTGTAATGTTCCCAATACTTTTCCAGCTATATGTTTAGGTGTTTGTGTTGAAATAAATGCTTGGGACATAGAGATAAAGCCAGTGAAAAATCCCATAAACATTCGCAGAATAAAGAGTTGCGTGACATTTGTCACAAATCCCATCAGTAATACAGAGATCCCTAAACCGAAACCAGCTATAACTAAAAATATTTTTCGACCATGTTTATCACCAAATCTTCCCCATATTGGTGATACTATAAATGCAATTAGAAAGGTAATGGCAAATACCCAACCTGACCATTTTTGCACATCACTATCCGCATAATTGCCTAATGTTCCAATATATAAAGAAAGAAATGGGATAACCATCGTCATACTTGCGGCAATAAAAAAGTTCGCAAACCACATGATTGACAAATTACGCTTCACTAGTTGCTCTTGAGTTAAAATAGTACCCCTTCTTCTTTTATTTTATTTCGACTCCCTAAATATTATCATACGCCTATTATTGACAAATGGAAAATATTATGCATGCAAATAGAGGTATTCGAAATATTGTGTCTATTTAAGATAATAGGTCAACCTTAGTAGGCTGTCAGCAAAAAGGGGGCTTAAATAGATAGTCCCCCATCAATAGTAATATTACTACCATTCATGAAGGCTGCCTCTTCACAAGCTGCGAACAAAATAGTATGTGCAATCTCCGAGGTTTTTGCTAATCGGTTTACAGGCTGTCTTGCGAGGTACATCGCCTCCATTGCTTTGGGATCAGCGGCATTGTCAATCTTAGCTTGGACACCCTCCGTCATGGTTGTTCCAGGGGAAACACAATTAACACGGATGTTATCATTTATACAGTCCTTTGCTATCGACTTGGTTAATGCTAAAACGGCTCCTTTAGAAGCAGAATAGGCGCTCCGATTCTCATGCCCTTTTTCTGCTGCAACGGATCCTATATTTACAATAACACCTTCACCTTGTTTCTTCATTTCTTTGATGACATATTTAGAAACTAAAAAAGTTCCCTGTACATTTACTAATAGAGTCTCCAACAAATCCTCTTCTGTTGTCGTTTCAATTGTACCTGGTAAAACAACAGCAGCATTATTGACGAGTATATCGATTTGGCCATAGGTATCCGTCGCCGATTTCACCATCCGCTTCACCTCGTCTACCTTCGAAACATCTGCTTGTATAAATATTGCGTCTGCGCCATTCCCCTTTAATAGCTTTAATGTTTCTTCACCTCGATTACTCCTAGAGTTAATGACAACTTTTGCACCATTTCTGGCAAATTGTAAAGCCGTTTCTCTGCCAATTCCTGCACCAGATCCGGTAATTAACACTACCTTATTCGTAAAATCCATCTCCATTCCTCCTTTAACTTGAAAAAAATCGAGTGACACGTCTTACCACTCGATTAAAATTGATATTCACCTAAGCCTATTCTAATGGTTTTTCCTTTTAGGGATTTTGCATCTGTGTTAAAGATGAGTTGTTGCATTCGGTTTTCCGGACCTTTCTTAAAAACAAAATTTTGGTTCCCAACCATCAACTTCCTTTCATCTACTTTCACACCCTCACGAACTATCGCCAAACCAAACAATTCCTTCCAATGATTGGAAATTGCTACCGGATCACTTACATGAAATACAGCTTGTTCAATGGTTACATTACCGGCCGGATGCTTCCTAATGACACCAGAATCTATCATCTTTGCCCTTCTTATTTCATCTGTTTCTAACCACTGGATCACAAACGGATACGGTAATCCTTGATAATCACCGCCAATCGTCATCATTTTCCATTCAATTAGATTCCCTTGTGCATCTAATCGTTTACCATTCATTATCGGTGACATCTCCAAATCAAACGTTGATAAATGCTCTGCAACTGCTTCCATATCATCTGTCCTTAGCGCAACACGACTCAACACTTCGTGCTCCGGTAACAGTTTCACCGAATCTTTCACCACATCATTTGACTCTTCGATATTCTCCGCTATTGCACGATCCTCTACTCCTAAAAATTCAATGTAACAAAGATCAAAATAGCTTAACGCATTGTAGGTCCCCCATTGCTTATGGGAACCACCCATAAACGCAACCAAACCTTGCTCACGGAATTTTTCAATAGCTGCTTTTAGATCTTGCACATAGTGAACTGTATGATCCCATTTCATATCCGTCACCCAATCACTCCTATACTAGTTACTCTGTACCCAACTCTGTCGTCCGCTTGACCGCTTTGATTACACTACGCTGTAGACCCGCAGCAAAATCTGAGCTGTTTAACTCATGTAAGGCATGAATGCCTACCCCGCCAGCAGAATTATTAATATCAAGCAGTTGCCGAGGGTGCTTACCTGATTGCTTCAGCATTTCAACCGCACCTGCGACATTCTCCAAAGTAATTTGCCATGCTTGATCTCGTGACAAGCCTGCTAAAACGCCTGCATCTGCTAACGATTCAATAAAGTAATAGACATAATTTGGTCCAGCAACGCCGAAACCAGTAAATATATCAATTAATTTCTCCTCCACATACATGACTTTTCCGAAGCCTTTTAAAAATACATCCACTTGTTCAATAGTAGCCAACGAATTTAAGGCTACACCACTATAACCAAATCCTGTATTTGTTAATGTATTGGGAATCACTCGTGCTATTGCCCGCTCCTCCCCGATAAAACCAGTTAGCTTCTCTATGGTTACTCCCGCCACTATCGAAACTATGACAGCATGCTTGTTACTATGTTCACGGATTAACCTTCCAACAGATGCCAAATCGTCTTGTGGTCGTACACCAATTACGATGATGTCTGCCTTTTTTAAAGCGGACTCCTGTGTCTTTCTAGCCTCTACATGATAGGCTTCACTTAAATATGTGTTTCGTTCCTCAGAAATATCAGCCACTGTCATTTCCTCTGCGGTTGTCGTCCCATTCGCCAAAACTGCACGTATGATAGCTTCGACCATTTGACCGCCACCAATAAAATGTATCATGAATAAACCTCCTAAACTAATGTTAACCTGCAATCAACCCGTTTATCGAAATGTAATAAGCAGAGGCATCCATAGCCCCCGCTTGTTACATTCATCTTAGTTATTTTCCCAAGCTTCTGGTAAGATAAAGCCATCATATTTTTCTTCAGAGTTAATATACGCTTCAAATTCTGGAGATTCAAATGCTGCTTTTACATCCTGTGCCCATTGTGTATCTAGATCTTCTTCTAATATCGAAACAATAATACGGTGCTCCTCTGGTGTATCTTCAATTTGTAATGCATCAGATATCTTCATACCGGCATCTGCAATGTAGTTACCATTGACGACACCAAAATCAACATCCTCGAGCGATACTAGAATTTGCGCTGGGTCGAGTACTTCAAATTGAATATCATAATCAGCTGGTGATACACTATTCAAATTAAAATCCGTAGTCCCTGCATCCTCTTCTACTGTAACCCAACCGAGATCTTCTAAAATTCTTACCGCACGTTCTTGGTTAACAGGATCATTCGGTAGTGCAACTGTTGAACCGTCTTGAACGGCATCTAATGAATCATGTCTCACGGAACGTAAACTCTGTGGTGCACTAGGAGAAAAAGTTAGTCGTCTCATCTCAATTCCTAATTCTTCATTTATTCCTTCCATGTATGCAGTACTTTGAAACACACTTGCGTCAATTGCGCCCTCTGCCATCGCTGGGTTTACTTGCATGTTTTGGGAGAAAACTTCCATCTCTACGTTATAGCCTTGCTCTTCTAATATTGGTAAGACACCATTACGGAATTGTTCTTCATATGTTCCAACACCAAAGCCGAACACAAGATCTTTCTTATCTTCACCGTCTGCTTCGTCATTTCCACATGCTGCCAATAGTGAAACCATCAATAATACTGCTAATACGAAAACTTTCTTCATTTCTGTCCCCTCATTTCTCACTTTTTGTATTAATAAAATATTATCTAACTTCAAAACTACCACACGCTTCTTCGCAAAGTATTCAACGAAGCTTCTGTTGCTTTTACAGAAACCGCGCAGTTTGGAACTAATAAAAAGGCTTGATTTTCCATGATGTCTATTGCTTTTTTGGCTTGTTGTTCAATGAGTGTATCATCGTTTCCCTCAAAGAGGTGATGATCGACACCTGCCACCTTCGTCTTTTTCAATGGAATGTCTAGCCCTGGATTCCCTGCAGCTTCTGTATCCCAACTAATTCCTTCAACCGGATAGTCATCAAATCGTTCGGGTTGTGCATAAGCACCACATGTATGCAAAATTCGTTTTCCTTTTTTCATAGCATGCAGAACGATTGAATCATAAGGTCGGGAAAATTCATTAAAAGTTGCTTCATCAAATAGCTTTGGATGAGCAGTACCAGTTACTGCGTAAAATAAGCCATCTATCCCGATTTTTTCCAGTTCTTTTACATAGTTAGCTATTGTGATAGCAATCACATGAAGTGCACGATGTACACCACTACGTTCTGCTTCCAATAGTTGCTTAAAATCAACTGGGGCTTCACTCCCATACATTGTTTGATTAATATAAGAGGAGTTTCCTGTTAAAAACATCAATATCGTTAATGGTGAAAAAACCGTCTGGATGATCGGTGTTTCCGGCAATCCTTCTCTAATTAACTGAACCGCCTCAAGCTGTTCTTGAAGTGGAGCAGACTCAGTTACATCAACCTCCTCTATGCTCCAAACGTCTGCAGGCTTCTGAATGACTGCATGACGTTGTCTAGGGAATACCCAGCGATAATCATGAAAATCATACGTGTTACCGAAAGCTTCTGCTAAATAAGTCGCACGTGGGTTAATTTTTATCCAATCCCAGTCATATTGATGAGCAAAATTAATGGTTGCTTCCGCTAAGTCAGCTGCTGATTGTTCCTTATCCAAAAAATGATGCCAACCACTAACAATTGGCCGATCTGCTAATTTTCCGCTTAAATGCTGTTCGAATCGGTTCATTTTCACAGAAGACATAATACGAGGTCATTCCCTTCCTATTCTTTTCTTGCTTTACGTGCTAGTACATTACCTGATGATTGGATAACTTGAACAAAGATGATAAGGATAATAACGGTTGAAATCATCGCAAAGGTATCGAATCGCTGATAGCCATAAACAATTGCTAAATCACCAACACCGCCACCTCCTACCGTACCAGCCATTGCAGTCGCACCGATTAATCCAATTGTTGCTGTCGTAATCGATAAAATAAGTGAACCAAATGCTTCTGGTAATAAAAAATATCGAATAATTTGAAATGGGGTAGCACCCATTGATTCTGCAGCTTCAATAATACCAGGATTTACTTCAAGCAAAGAGTTTTCTACTAATCTAGCAATAAATGGTGCTATATAAATGATCAGTGGCACAATTGCTGCGTTAGTACCAATTGAAGTTCCAATAATCAAACGAGTAAATGGAATAATTGCAACTAAAAGAATGATAAACGGTACCGACCGTACGATATTAATAATCGGATTTAAAATAGAATAAATGATTTTACTTTCTATAATGCCTCCCGGCCTGGTCACAACTAGGGCAATTCCTAATGGTAATCCAATGAGTGATCCTACTAATAGTGACATTCCAACCATATAAAGCGTATCAATGCCAGCCTGCAAAAATTGATCTAAAGTTATAGCTGTCTCAAACATTATTCTACGACCTCCTCAATACTAGCACCTTTTTCTCTTAAAAAGGATAATGCCTTTTCCACTTCCGTTACTTCCCCTTCAAACTGCATATACATAATAACGAGTGTTGTATCCTGTATTTCGGTCATATTGGCGAATAAAATGTTTATTTTTAGATCAAAGTCTTTCATGAGGTGATAGACAATCGGATCGGATGCTGATTCACCTCGTACTTCCATTCTGAATACTCGACTATTTTCAGCTTTTTTCAACGTGCGCTTAACACTCTCTGGAATACTATTATGAATGACAGTCTTGACGAAATTTTTTGTTGTTGGATGCTTCGGTTGACCAAATACATCTAATACGGATCCTTGCTCAATAATTTCTCCAGCTTCCATTACCGCGACTCGATTACATACCTCCTGGATAACTGACATCTCGTGGGTAATGATCATAATCGTGATATTGTACTCCTTATTCACTCGTTTTAGCAGTTGTAAAATCGAGTGTGTGGTTTGCGGGTCTAGAGCGGAAGTAGCCTCATCACAAAGCAAAATTTTTGGATTTGATGCAAGAGCTCTGGCAATCCCTACGCGTTGCTTTTGACCACCTGACAGCTCTTTCGGATAACTTTTCGCTTTATCACTCAAGCCAACAAACTCAAGTAGTTCTATTACCCGCTCTTTTATTTCCTTCTTCGACATTTTTGATAGAATAAGCGGAATGGCTACATTATCAAAAATAGTTTTTGATTCTAATAGATTAAAGTGTTGAAAAACCATACCGATTTGCTTTTTCATCACGCGTAATTGACGATCAGATAAATCTGCAAGCACCTGACCATCAACTATTACTTGACCATCGGTAGGACGCTCTAAATAATTGACGAGACGAACTAGTGTACTTTTACCAGCACCACTATAACCAATAACACCGAAGATATCACCTGCTTGCACTTGTAGATTAATTCCTTTGAGTGCTTCGGTTATCACATCTTTTCGCTTATAGCTTTTATAAACGCTCTTCATCTCGATCATATTCATCTTCCCATCACCCTCTCCCAATCATTATCTCTCTATTAATTTACGTAATGCTTCTTCTGCTAAAACAACAAAATAGTTTGCACCTGGCAGCAGTGCTTTCTCGTCAACATCAAAACTTGGATGGTGCAATGCATAAGGCTTCCCTGTTCCGATATTGAGAAATGCTCCAGGTATTTGTTGTAAATATAAGGAAAAATCCTCCCCACCAAATTGAGGTTCTAGATGATAGTAAGTATAGCTTTGTTGCTCGGCAACATCTTTAATAACCTCTACCCATTCTGTGTGATTTACTGTTGCAGGTGGACCAGGGTACCATTTCAATTCTGCTGTTGCCCCCATTGCAGTAGCTATCCCTTCAATTGTTTGTTTCATTTTTTCAGGAATTATTTTTCTCACCTTTTCATCATGAGTACGTACTGTTCCTTCTAAGGTAACGGTATCTGGTAGTACATTCCACGTATTACCACCTTCAATCCTTGTAACACTTAACACAACTTGGTCTTTTGCACCTGTCATACGACTAACAATTGTTTGTAAAGCCATTGTAATTTGAGCAGCAGTGACGATGGAATCCACGCCAGTTTCTGGTGCAGCTGCATGAGCTCCGACACCTTTTACTTCAATCTCAAAACGATCTACCCCGGCTGTCAAAGCTCCAGGTCTTGACCCGATAGCAGCTAAAGGCAACTCCGGCCGATTATGCAAACCAAAAATGACTTGTACGCCATCTAGTCCTCCTGATTGGAGAACCGATTCAGCACCGTGTCCGGTTTCTTCTGCCGGTTGAAAAAGTACACGGACTTTTCCTGGAAGCTCTTCTTCTTTCGCTTTTAATAAGTAGGCTGCACCCAGTATCGTAGCAGTATGAAAATCATGGCCACATGCATGCATTTTGCCAGAAACTTCTGATGCAAAAGGTAAGCCTGTTTGTTCCTCAATCGGTAAAGCATCTATATCTGCTCGAATAGCTACAATTGGTCCTTCTTTTCTTCCAATTTCAGCAACTAATCCTGTTTCCAGTGGAAGATCTAGCACCTTTATCCCGACTTCTGTTAGCCAGGTACGAAGCTTGGCTGTCGTTCGGTATTCTTCATAGGAAAGTTCTGGTTCTTGATGCATATTACGACGGACTGCTATTAATTGATTTTCTAGATCCTCTACTATCTTTTGAAGTGTTAAATCCATGTATGAAAACTCCCTTCATTGTTTCCTTCTGTAGCGAAAACACGCTACATTTAGTTACTTCCACTGCTCATTCTGACGCTCTTTTTCATCAATTCGTTTAATAACATCCCTTAGACTACTTATTATATGTGCATTCATAGCCTTTTCAGCCGCATCACCATCTTTGTTTTTCACACATTGTAAAATCAAATCATGCTCCTCATCTGCATTTTCATTCCATTTCCCATACATCGACATTAATCGACAGTAGCGGTTTGCGTGGTCCTTCACCATACTTAACAGGTTGACAGTAGTTTTTAGACCACTTATCTCTGCTAAATAATCGTGGAATTCATTTCCGTAGGTCACAAAGACCTGACTGTGACCTAAACGAAAAGAGTTCCGTAAGTTCGCGAGTATTTTAGTAAGTACTTCGATATCACGTTTTGTTGCATTCATAGCAGCGTTTTTCGCAATTTTCCCCTCTAACATACTACGAATCATAAAAATTTCTTCTACTTCCTCTTTCATTACTGGAGCTACTTTAAGCCTTCCATTTGGTTGCCTAATAAGGAATTCTTCCATTTCTAACATTTGAATTGCTTGTCGGAGTGGGGTGCGACTAATCTCCAAAGTCCTTGCTAATTGTTCTTCTCTCACTATTTGATCCGGTTTTAATTCGCCATAAACAATTTTGTGCTTGATTTCTGAATAAGCAACATCTTTGGTTAATCGTCGACTCTGCACCATGCTCATGTCCTCCTCCCCCAGTAAATTAATTCTTATGTTCTTCATCATCTAAGCTTTTAAAGAAACTAATTCTCACTTGAGTAAATTGTTTAAAAATAATTGTATAATTGTATACATTTTTGTTTGAATACAATCTTTCTATCTCATTTAGCCGTAATGTAATAAGTCTACTCTTTTTTATAAATAAATGGATGTGCATATGATTATACTGTCTTGTGAATTTTTGAAAAATTCGATAAATTAGAAGTGTTATTTCACTGATTTATTTCTACAAGGACAGGAAGTGATAAAGACTCCTTTTCACCAGAAAAGTATTCTTTTATAACTCAACAATTCCTACCGTTTTACTTTGATATTTTTCTATACTTTAACATGACTAACAAAATTCTTCCAGCTTTTCTTAAGAATTTTTATACAAATTGAGCTAGCTTGCTTTTTTATGAAACGTTTTCCTTCTTGCAATCGTATAACAGTATGTAGAAAAAAAGCGTGGTGATAGAAAATGAAAATAGCAATAAGCATACTCATCATCGTAATTATCGGTTATCATTTGTATACATTCATTTATCTGTTAAGTAAAATGAATCGACAACCTATTTTGCCAAAAACTGAAGACGACATGAGTGAAATGAGAAGCCGCCAACTAACCAAATTAAAACCCCCTACTTATGCAGGGCAAAAACTAGGTATCATCTTGTCTACCTTTGCACTATTAATCGTAATTGCCTTATTCATTATAGGAGTCTTAAACCAGCTTAACTTAGCCTTTGCTCCATTGCTCTTTGTTCTATTATTCTCTAGCCATAATATGTTCAGTCAATTCTCTGTAAGAAATGACGGCATTATTAGTGGCGGAAAATTCATTGCATGGAAAAACATCCAGTCATTTGAATTTGTTCGTATTGATGTGAATCATCGAAATTATGGTCACTCCAAAGAAATTAACGATAAATATGAGCTAAAGATCAAAACAAAGTTTTCGTCGGTCGGCTGCCTTGTTTTAACTGATGAAATGAAAGAGAAGTTAACGCAAGTACTCAAAAAACATATATCATAAAGAAAAAATTACTTTATCCGGTAGACTAGTTAGATTTTCATATCGCTTGGGATACTTTTACAAAACAAAAGATAGGTTAAGCTAAGAATGCTTCAGCGGGGTAATAATAGGACCACACATATTAGCTATGGCTAAAATGTGTGGTCCTTCATTGCATATAAAGTGAGGCTCAGTCTCAGTTATTATTCTACCAATTAAAAAACTACTGGAGTAAGCAACCGTACGCATTTCTTACTTATACAGTTAATATTAAACTCCTCTGCTTAACACTGAAAATTCTATTTGTAGAGCTTCACTGCTTCCTCTAGAAAGTTTAAATATTTTGAGATAAAACCTTTTGGCTTCAAAATTTTAACTTTATTACCGAAACCAGCTAAAAATTGGTAGGAAAATTGATTCTCTGGTAATTCAATTGTCGCATGGTATTTTCTTGGGGTCACTTTTTTAACGGAATTTTTTCCGTATCTCTCAATAAATTGATCCCTTACAGCAACATCTATCGATAGATTTACATTAACTAATTTTTCTTGTTCTTTGTATTGTTTTTCATGTTGAAATTCCTGATCAGTCCTTGGAACAAAAAAACCGTCTTTTTTAATATTTAATATCCTCGTCAACTTAAATGTTCGATAGTCGTTCCGTTCTAAACTATAACCAAAAAGATACCAATGCATCTCCCTTAAATGTACCTTATAGGGTTCTACGAGTCTGTACGTTTTGTTTCCTATTTGATCCACATAATCAAATTTTAATAACCAATTGTTCTCCATTGCTTGCCTGATAAATAAAACTTCTTCGTTGATTTGGCTTCTTCCCGGCCAATCATAGAAAGTTAAATCAAGTGTTGGAGAAATATCTTCGCTGGTCATTCCTTTAATTTTTTTAATAGTCGTTTGAATCTCTTGATTGGTAATCAGTCCCTCAAATCCACCTAAAGCTATAAGTATATTTTCAATATCCTTGTGATTTAGTAATCGTTTATCGAATTTATACTCTTCCATTAGCGCATATCCCCCTTCAGCACCATATTCTGCATAAATGGGGATGTTTGCATAATTTAATGTTTCCATATCACGTTGAATCGTTCGTTTCGTTACATGAAAAAGTCGGCTGAATTCTGATGCCGAAACTACTTCTTTTTGTAACAAAATCATCACAATCGAGATAAGTCGCTCAATTTTTTTCATATTCCCCTCCAATATACGACATACATATGTCGCCTATGACCTATTATACTACAAATATAAAAAGGAGGAATAGAATATGAAAGCAATAACTTATCTACAATTTGATGGGAGAGCAGAAGAAGCGTTGGCCTTTTATGAAAAGGCATTATCAGTAACTAGTGTAAAAATGGTGAGATTTGGTGATTTTGGCCAAGATCCAAATGCCCCATTAAAGGAAGAGGAACAAAGCATGATTATGGAATCTCGTATTGAGTTTTCAGGGAATATTTTGATGATTTCTGATGTTCCACCTTTTATGCAAGCTACGACAGGCGAAATCACACATGGGAATACCATCCTAATCAGTATTATTGATGCTGATCCAGAAATGAATAAACAATATTTTGAAGGGCTTTCAGAAGGTGGTACTGTGATCATGCCGCTATCTTCTACGCCATGGTCGGCAAGTTTTGGAATGTTAGTCGATAAATTCGGGATAATGTGGAAGTTTAATAGTGAGGCAAGTAAATTTCTAGACGGTTATGTAGATTAATTTTGTATTATTAGGGGTTTCTTCAACATTTTCACGTAACACCCGGACAAAAACAGAATAGGCATATCAGACTCTGAAATTCCTATATGATTGGGGAATTTCAGGGCTTGATTTATTTCTATGATTGTATGGGATATTCAATTAGAAATTAAATATTTACTTTCGATTTAATTCGAGACTGTAAATATCATTTTCGCATCACACGCTGTACGGTATTTCGGTGTAACTTTATCTCGACTAAGTGTAGTAATAGCTATTTCAGCTTTTACAACTGCCCATCTTACTTCACTGTAATAAACGTTTTTGCTTATGCAAAAACACCTCCGGATAGTATTTGTTTGAATATACCATTTCGAAGGTGTTTTTTATGGTCTCATTTTATTGATGTAGTCTATTATTTTCTTTTAGCTTTAGCAGCTTTTTCTTCATTTGTTTCATAACCTGAGGTTCATCGTCTATAATGTTATGGATTTCCTCTGGATCTCTGACCAAATCGTATAATTCATCTTGGTCGTTAAAGTTTCGTATATATTTATATTGTTTCGTTCGTATCATTTCCGTATTTTGCCACACAGACAGTTGTTCTTCCTTATGACTTGCATTTTTATTAGTCAATAATGGTACTAAACTCTTTCCATCGATTGTTTGCGAAATGGTTATATTTGCAAAGGCTAAAATGGTTGGAAATAAGTCAACAAGTTCTGTAAGTTCCTCCACTTTAGCTACTTGGTCATGACGAGGGTCGACAATGACCAATGGTACTCGGACAGACCCCTCATACATCACTTGCTTACGGAATAGTCCATGATCGCCTAGCATTTCGCCATGATCTGAAGTTATGATGATAATCGTATTTTGGTCAAAATGATACTCAACGAGCGTGTCCACAAGTTTTCCTATTAAGTGATCCATATGACTAATCATTCCTGCATAGTGACGTTTTACATGTTCTAAATTCTCCGAAGTTAGTCCCTCACTATAGGTTTCTTGAAGCTTTTGTACCCAAAGTGGTTTCTTTTTCATACTTAATGGAGAGGAAATAGAACACGGAAAAGAATGATCTTTATAAACATTGAACCACTCTTCGGTAGCATCCCAAGGGTCATGTGGACTGACAAAATTCACACCGCAAAACCAAGGTCGATCCTTAGAACGACTTTTTATAAATGCTTCAGCCTTATTAAAAATAAATTGATCTAATGTATTGGCTGGGTCATGCGGAGAACATTTGGTGTACCATACTGGTTTATTATTCCTCTCTTCATATTCCTTTATATGATCAGATAATTTTCCAATGTTATCTAAGTAATACTGATAAGGGCCGATACATCGTAAACCATTTTCTTTTGCAGAGGTCATTTTACCTTCCACTTCAAACGGATGAGTGCATCCTAAGTGATAATTTATAGGTGAATCACCATGTTCTCCATAATCTGCTGCTGGTTTTTGAAATTCTAGTTTGCCAAAACCACCTACATAATAACCATTCTTACGTAGCTCTTGAAAGAATGTTGGCTGAGTCAACGGGTACGTATCTTCATTTGTTAAAACACCTAGACGATGTGGGTATACTCCACTATAAATCGCCGCTCTGCTAGGAACACAGGTAGAGCCATTGCAAACAACTTGCGAAAAATACGTCCCTCTTTTTATCAATGAATCCATTATCGGTGTTTCGACTGGAACTTTATTTATGTGTCCAATCCAATCGAATCGCCATTGATCTAGCGTGATCATTAGTATATTTGGCGTGTTCATGACAATCTACTTTCTGCAAACTGTGATTTTATTACTCTTTTTATTGCTGCTGCTGATTTTACCTTTACCTCTAAGTGAGGAGAAAGGCGAATATCATAGTTATCAAATTGTAAAACCTGTTTAAGGTCCTCAATCGTCTTACACTCTTCAAAAAATCGATTAACAACACTTCCATATTGCAAATAATGATGGGTGTCGCTTCCCGCTAACAAAGGAAGACCTTTTTCATAGGAAAACAACGATAGTTTATCTTTCATTTTGCGTCCCATTTTATAAAGATCTTTCCCATTGAGATCAAGTGCATCTAGTTGCTTAAAAACCTCGTGGTCATGCTGGATCAAGGGATTGGAGGACCGAAAAGGGTGTGCTCCTATCTTGAGAAAAGCATAAGGTTCCGCAAGTTCCAAGATTTCTTTTATAGGTAAAAAATCCCCTTTTGATTGATATGGTTCTAGTTGATACCAAAAGTCACGGATATTTTCTCTACTTCCAATAAAAAGAAAATGACCTCCCTCCCTCGCATCAACCTCGATACCAGGGAAAACACGAACCCCATTTACATCATAAAAATGGTGTTTATACGAAAAGTATGCATCTAAACTTTTGTAAACATCAAGAAAGCCAATCGCGTTAAAATGCTCTGTTAGGGCGACAGCATCTAAGCCAGCTTCTTTTGCTTCCTTCATTGCTTCCATAAAATTATCTATTGAAAAAGGTATTTTCTTACTTAATTTCCCATGCGTATGAAAATCGATGTTCATCTCATTCATCCTCTCCCGTATTTCTTGAGGGACAAGGCCAAGCCTTGTCCCTCTTATTCACATGTTAATTCTGTTGATATTCCTTATATTGTTCATTCATTTCATCAATAATCTGTTGTCCACCGTTTGATAACCAATGATCAACAGCTGTTTTGACATCACTGAGTTCACGCCTTCCAACAACGATTTCTGTTAAGATTTGTTCCAACTCAGCGTCAAGCTGAGTTCCACTTTGTAAGTTTGTTTCCGATACGAGTCCCGGATTGTCACTTTCCCATAAGTATGTTTCATTCATCTCGTAGTAATTTTCTAGATTCGTAGCAAACTCGTCACCTAACCACCAATATGCTCGATGAAGCGGATTCCAAGCTCTAAGGATGTTCGTTCCTATTGAAGCAGGCTCATCTTCATCCCATTTATCTAAAACCTCAATAGTACCATCTTCTGCTTCTTGCCAATGAATATCTTCTAAACCATGGCGTGTGATTTCATATCCTTCTGTTATATTCCATTCGAATAAGGCAAGAATCCGTCGTACTTTTTCTTCACTGATATCTGCATTAATTACTTTTTTAAAATAACTCGGTCTGGTAGGAGTCGTTCTTTCCCCATCTGGACCAGCTGGAGGTGGGAAATACGTTAAGGAGGCCTCTGGATTATGTTCTTTAATATCTGCTGCCTCTTTTCTATCAACACTATTTGGGTTCACATACTCTATTCCAGCTACTCCGTTACTTAATAGCTCGTTTGCGTCCCTCCAATCGGTGTGCAACATAAAATCTTTATCTAACACATCTTCTTCATACGCTTTCCGCATAAATGCTATATACTCTTCCAATTCCTCTGTCTGTGCTTGGTATGGAACCAGCTCGCCATCTACTTCCATCCAGTCTCGAGCTAATCCAAATGCACCACCTCTCCACGCCGTACCACTAACATCATCGAATAATCCAATAGCAGAAAAACCAACCGTATCATCTTGTCCAGTTTGATTTGGATCATCATGGGCAAAAGCGTATGCAACTTCATAAAAATCATCAATGGTGTCAGGCACATCTAATCCTAAATTATCTAACCAGTCTTGGCGTATGGCCAACATATTTCGTGTTTGCAATCTATACTCAGGGACACCGTAATAATGACCACTTGGATTTAACATTTCCCATGCTTCTGTAGGAATATCAGATTTTAACGCAGGATAATCATCCAATAGTGGTTTTACATCATACAAAACTCCACGCTCTGCCCAATCATGATATTCATTAGGCTCGTTGTACCCAAACCTCCAAACATCAGGGACATTACCACTTGCTACTAATGTATTAAAGTATTCTCCGAAATTATCACGATCATAGTACTCCCATTCCATCGTAATATTAAATTTTTCCTCAATGTAGTCAAATATGGCATTATCTTCGTCTTGAATAGGAGATCCAGTAGTTAAAAACGAGATTGTTAAGTGTTCACTAAAATCATAAGGATCGACATCACTGTTATTACTATTACTATTGCTCTGATCCTCCGCTAACGCGTCTTCGTTTTGAGAACACCCTACAACAAGGAAAAGAACAAAAGCACAAACCGTCATCATCACTAGTTTACATTTCATTTTATCTACCTCCTGCAATTTTTAGTCCTTTACTGAGCCTAATAAAAAGCCTTTATTAAAATACTTTTGAAAAAAAGGAAAAATAATGATTAAAGGTGTAATGGTAATCACAATTGCAGCCATACCTACAGCTGGACTGAATAATATATCATTGATTTCTCCTGCTAACACATCCTCATCTAGAATTAATAGTCTCCGCAAAAAAACTTGGAGAGGCATTTTGCTCTGATCTTGTATATATAAGATTGCATCAAAGTAAGAATTCCAATGTGCGACTAAATAAAAAATGGTAAAGGTAGCCATAGCGGGTTTCACGAGTGGTAATGCGATTTTAAAGAAAATTTTCCACTCACCGCAGCCATCTATTTTCGCTGCCTCCTCTAATTCAGAAGGTATGTTTGAAAAAAGACTTCTCATTACAATAAGATAAAATGGTGAGATAGCTGATGTTAACCATAACGCTCCATAACTATCCATTAACCCAAGTTGTCCAACAATAAGAAAAAGAGGAATCATACCTCCACTAAAAAGCATCGTAAACATAACTAAGAAGTTAATTTGAGACCTACCCGGCAGCCATTTTTTTGAAAGGGGGTATGCCATTAATGTAGTAAAAAGCATATTAATGAACGTTCCTACTATTGTAATAATCAGAGAGTTACTAAAAGCGTTGATAAACTCCTTGCTGCTTAATAAATACTTATAGGCATCTAAGGTAAATTCCTTCGGGAAGAGAAAAAAACTTCTTGTAATAAACTCACTTCTAGGTGCAAATGAACTCATATATACATAAATAAGTGGCAGTAAAACAGTTAAGGTAATCACACTGATGATGGTGTAAACGGCTATATCAAATAGTTTGTCTTCTGAAAGCTTCAAAGATTTCATTAATACACACCTTCTTTGCCCATTTTCTTAGCTAGTGTATTGGCGACAATGACAAGGACAAGACCTACAACAGATTTAAATAATCCTACTGCTGTTGTATAACTATATTGCCCACCTAGTACTCCTGCACGGTATACATATGTATCAAAAATGTCTGAGACCCCTAAGTTTAAAGGGTTTTGTAGTAAATACACGTGTGTAAAGCTTAGATCTAAAAAACCTCCAAGCCGCAAAATAAACATCACAATGATAAGATATGAGATAGAAGGGATTGTAATATGCCTCATCAATTGTAAACGGGTAGCACCATCCATTCTCGCTGCCTCATAAAGTTGTGGGTTTATCGATCCCATCGCAGCTAAGTAAACAATTGCATCCCATCCCATTCCATTCCAGATGTTATGAATTACCCAAAGTGGTCTAAAAAAAACAGGATCCGTCATCAGCTCGATACGCGAAAAGCCGTAAGTATGCAATAAATTATTAATCACTCCAGATTGTGTAGAAAATAAGATTGCTGTAATACCTACGATAACAACCCATGAAATAAAATGAGGCGTATATAAAATCGTTTGAATCGACGTTCGAAACCACCTGACTCGTATTTCATTTAGTAACAGCGCTAAAATAATTGGTGCCGGAAAATAAAAGAGCAAGTCATAAATACTTAGTACAAACGTATTCCATAACAAATCCATAAATATTCTTTCTTGGAACAGTCTCTCAAAATGGGCAAACCATACCCATTCACTTCCCGTGAATCCTGCAAAAGGGTCATAGTCCATAAATGCTACAAATAAACCAAACATTGGCGCATACTTAAAAAGAAGGAAGAACAGTATGCCAGGTAACATCATGAGATATAGCGGGATTCCCTGCTTTAACCTTTTCTTTAGTTTTGCGGTTTTTGACATAGTTTTTATTTTGTTTACATAGCTTTGTTGTTTTAACCGTGATATCCTCTGCAAAAATACACCTCCATTTCTATTCGATGTCTAGACATATTTCACCTCCGATATTACCAAACAATTGTTAATATAGTATTAATTCCTTGTAAATATAATTAATCGAAAATTTAACACTCCTTTTATAAACCCCTACAAACATTGTTATAAAAGGGTTTTAATAGATGAAGCATAATAAGTATTCTATATGACTATCACTTAATACGAAATATTATGATAAAATGAAAAAAACTAACTTGTCTAGAGGTGTTCAAACGATCATGGAAAGAAAGCCTAGTTATTTGCATATTAAAGAACATATAGAAACGCAAATAAAACAAGGGGATTTAAAAATAGGAGAAAAACTGCCATCAGAAGTTATAATGGCCAAAAAATATGGAGTCAGCAGAGAGACGTTTCGGTCTGCGATGAAGTTGTTAGAAGAAGAAGGAAAAGTAACGATTAAACGAGGGGTAGGTACATATATAGCTACTCCCCTTCCAAAGATTCCTAGTAGTTTAGAGAAATTAACAAGCATTACAGATATTATTAGGGCTGCTTCCTTAAAAGAGGGAGAAAAACGCGAAAAAATTAAGACAGTAGCCTGTACAAAAAAGTGGGGAGAGCTTTTAGGAATAGAAGAAGGTAGCCCTGTCATCTTGCATCAACGTGTCAGAACTGCAGATAGAGAAGATGTTGTGTTTTCACTGAATGTAATGCCAAAAAAGATAGTAGGAAACTTGTTTGAAGAAAAGCACTTTTCAGGTTCATTATTACATTTTATTGAAAGGGAATGTAAATTAAACATAGTGAGCTCCGATGCCGAAATTAGTGTACCATTACATACAGATCGAAATTGTCAGAGGCTGCTTATTCATCCAGATACAACAGTGTTATTGATGAAACAAGTCCATTATGATGAATTTAATAGACCTGTATTTTACTCTGAAGATTATTTAAGAAATGATATATTTAAATTTCAATTTAGAAGAAAAAGGTAAAAGTATCTATCGCCAAAAAACTCTGATATAAGCTTTATTAAGGAATATCAGAAATTTAAAAAAGAAACATATTCATCTATTTGGCTTGTGACAGGTATTCTAACTATCATTAGCTAATGACTAGATGAATCCACTAGAAAAGAGGTATGAATATGAATAGCTCTCCAATCGTCTATTCAAGATTTTTAAATGGTTGTCATTTCATTATGAAACTTGCTTACTTAAACTTACTTTGGATGAGTTTTACAATAATAGGATTAGGCTTATTCGGAATATTTCCTGCTACAATAGCTGTTTTATGTACGGTAAGAAAATGGAATATTGGGAAAGAGAATTCTATCTGGACTGACTTTATTTGCTCCTTTAAACGTGAGTTCTTAAAGTCAAATCTTTATGGCTGGTGTGGGTTATTCATCACAGCATTTATAGTTATTGGATTACATCACTTGATTGTTTCTTTCCAGCACTATGTTTATTATTTGATCATTGCATGTGTATTTATCTTACTCATTATTTCTATCTATTTACCGTTTTTATATATTCATTATCAATTATCATTTATTTCTTATATGAAAACTGGCTTTGTTTTAACATTCTCCTATCCTCATTTCACGATTTTAATAGTTTGTAGTCTCTTATTTTGCTACATGCTATTCATGGCAGTACCTGGGCTTATCCCTTTCTTTTTCATTTCATTACCGGCATGGATGACTGTTTCTGTTTCACATTTTCTTTTTAATAAATTAGAGACAGCAAAGATGAACGAACAGTCCCGCATTTCTCAATAAATAATGTAAATATTTCAGTCGTTAAGAAATCGTGAGAAAAACCAACATACTATTCACACAAGAACAAGAAAACGAAGAAATGACATGTGGGAGAAGCTATCAACAGCTGCCCCCTTTTATTCTCTCTTTTCCTAGATAAAACACACTATAATACTTTCGATAAAAATGCTTGGGTTCTTTCATTTTGCGGATTGTTAAATATTTGTTCTGGTGTCCCTTGTTCCACGATAAACCCACCATCCATAAAGATGACACGATCAGCAACTTCCTTAGCAAAGCCCATTTCATGTGTTACGATAATCATCGTCATTCCTTCTTCCGCTAATTCTTTCATCACTTGGAGTACATCGCCAACCATTTCTGGATCTAGTGCTGAGGTAGGTTCATCAAACAACATAATGGTTGGCTCCATAGCTAAAGCACGAGCGATGGCTGCTCTTTGTTTTTGTCCACCAGATAAATTGTCCGGATAAACAGCAGCCTTGTCTATCAGACCTACCTTATTAAGTAACTGGGTACCTAATTGTTCTGCTTCTGTTGATGACTTTCCTTTTAATCGTTTAGGTCCAAGCGTAACATTTTCCATTACCGTCATGTGGGGGAAAAGATTAAATTGTTGGAATACCATTCCCATTCGCTGGCGTAACACATTAATATTAGTATTGGGCCCAGTGAGATTATCACCCTCGATAACGATGTTACCATCAGTCGGTTCTTCTAATAGGTTTATACAGCGTAAGAATGTACTTTTCCCTGAACCAGAAGGGCCAATTACACAAACTACTTCTTGTGGATCAACGTCTATCGTAATATCTTTAAGAACTTCTAATTTCCCAAATGTTTTTTTCAAATTATGTACTTCTATTTTTTTCATGCTACATCTAATCTCCTTTCAAGCCATCGCGAGAATATACTTAATGAATAAATAATGACAAAATAGAGTACTCCAACAACAAATAGTATCTCGAAAGCGCGGAAATTAACTGCATAAATAGATTGGCCAGATAAGGTGAGCTCTGCTAAGCCTATTACAGAAAGGAGTGACGTATCTTTAATACTGACAATAAATTGGTTGACAAATGCAGGAATCATTCGCCGTATAGCTTGAGGTAAAATAATTAATCTCATGGTTTGGCTATAGGAAAAACCTATCGTTCTTCCAGCTTCCATTTGTCCTTTATCAATCGAATTAATTCCAGCACGGAATATTTCTACTAAATAAGCGGAAGCATTAACAGTTATCGCAATCACACCAGCAGCAAATGCTGTTAAGCTAATATCGATTACACTCGGCAATCCAAAGTAAATAAATAAAATTTGAACGAGTAATGGTGTTCCTCGAATAATATCGACAAAAGCTGTGGAAATCGTCCGCAAAATTCTGCTCTTTGTGATACTAAATACACCAAGCACCAGTCCAATAAAAAGTGCAAGAATTAATGATATAACAGTTATTTCTAACGTTACTCCCATCCCTCTTAATAAAGTAGGTAAGCTTTCCAAAATAATATTGATCGTTTCCTTCATGCCCAGTATCCCTCTTTCTTTTTCAAAAGGTATGTCAACTAGACCATACCTTTTCTTTGATCAACAATTGGATCTTTATCAAACGCTAACTACCAGTAAGTATCTGAAACCCTGACTGATTGAATTATTCTTCTGAAAAATATTTGCTATAAATTTCATCATATTCGCCACTTTCCTTTAGCTCTTGAAGTCCAGTATTAATTTTTTCTACCAGACCTTCACTTCCTCTAGAAATCGCAATTCCATAATCTTCGCTCGGATACTTATCGCCAACAATTCTAAGCTGAGAATCTTCGCCATCTTGATTAATTTTGTAAGCCACACTAGGATAATCGTTAATTACTATATCCGCATTACCATTCTCCAATTCGATATACATCGTTGCATCATCTTGAAGTCTAGTAACTTCCCCATTATATTGTTCTGCTAATTCATTGGCTAATTGCAAACTGGATGTTCCTTGTTTAGCAACAATGGTTTTCCCTTCCAAGTCTTCTTCACTTTCGATCGCACTATCTTGTAAAGTAATTAAGGATAAACCCGATTCAAAATAGGGATCAGAGAAATCCACCACTTCTAAACGGTCTTCTCTTATTCCGATAGCCGATACAGCTGCATCCACTTGATTTGCTTGAAGAGCTGGAATGATACCATCAAATTTCATGATTTCCCAGTTAACTGCTAAATCCACTTTTTCTGCAATCGCTTCCACTAGTTCAACATCAAAACCTGTCAATTCTTCCTCTACTTTATATTCGAAAGGTGGGTAATCTTGTACCACTGCAACAGAAATTTCCTCTTTTGATTCGCTAGAAGCTTCCGTGTCTTCTGAACCTGCTCCACAGCCTACTAATGCAACAGCTATAAGACTAATCAAAACAAGCGTTATCGCTTTCTTTCCCATTATGTACTTCCTTTGTGTATTCATTAAGAATAAGCCTCCTCGAAAAGTAATTTGTTTTTAAATGACTTTTCCATTGTATCGATAAATCAAATCTTATCCAAATGAGATTAAAATTGGTTTATCAGGATATATTTATATTTTTCTAGTTGTCTTTATTTATTTGATAGATATTGTAGAAATCCTTATGTAGGGTTACATATGCTGTCATATCCTCTAATATTGGTCAACCGGAAACCTACTAAACAAGACATAACAGTTTTCAATTAGATATGCTAGGTTTACAATAGTAGAAAAGGAGAGTGCTGATAAATGAAATATGTAGATACTTGGGACCTTGAATCTATTTTTCCTGGTGGTACCAAATCCAAGGAATTGCAAGCTAAATTAACAGATATAACAAAGCAAATGAACGAATACCAATCTCTCTTAAAGGATTGGAATCAGACACTACCAGTTGAAGCTTTCAAAACACTTTTACAAAAACGCGAGACTATCGAAAAAGGATTAGGTCAAGCTTCCACCTTCGTGCAAATGTGGCATGATGCATATATGAATGATGAGCATGCAAATGTTGTCAAAGGGCAAATTATAGAGCTCTATAGTGACATGCAAAAGTATGCTAATACCTTTACGAAAAAAATAGTAGACATGGCAAATGATGATTGGCATAAGCTACTAGAGGATAAGGATTTACATGAGGTTGCTTTCGTTTTAAATGAAATTCGTGATGAAGGGAAAAGACTGCTATCCAAAGAGGAAGAAGAGCTAATCGCCGAATTAAATAAAGATGGACTTACTGCATGGAGCGATTTATATGATACCGTTGTTTCGGTGATGACGATTCCATTTACGGATCAAGAAGGCAAAACGACCGAGCTATCTGTAGGTCAAGCAATGAACAGAATGTATACAGATCCAGATCCTGAAGTGCGGAAACAACTATTCGAAAACTGGGAAGCTGCGTGGGCTAAAAATGGTCCTATCTTTGCCGATATTTTAAATCATTTAGATGGCTATCGAATTACCTTACAAAAGAAACATCAATATCAACACCACTTAGAAGAGCCTTTAGAATATAACCGGATGACCGAGGATTCGCTAAATGCGATGTGGTCTGCTGTTGCGAATAATAAAGAGCCATTCCTTGCTTTTCTTAAGCAAAAGGCTAACCTATTAGGGATGGAGAAGCTCGGCTGGCAAGATGTGGACGCACCCATAGCATTAGGTGATGTAGAACCAACACGTTTTACATATGATGAAGCATGTGATTTTGTGATAGAAAACTTTGCTTCATTTGGTGAAAAGCTTGCAGACTTCGCCAAACATGCTTTGGAAAATCGTTGGGTCGAAGCAGAAGATCGTCCAAACAAACGACCTGGCGGATATTGCACGAGCCTGCCAGAGCTTAAAGAGTCACGTATTTTTATGACGTTTACTGGTTCAGCATCTGACACAAGTACATTAACACATGAATTAGGTCATGCATTCCATAGCCATGTGATGAGAGATTTACCAACTCTAAATCAGGACTATGCCATGAATGTCGCTGAAACAGCTAGTACGTTTGCTGAAACGATTATTAACAATGCCACAGTAGCAAATGCAACATCTGAGGAAGAAAAAATTGCATTATTAAACACGAAATTAGAAAATGCTACAGCAATGTTCATGAACATTCATGCTCGCTTCCTTTTTGAAAATGCCTTTTATGAAGAACGTGCGAAGGGGATTGTATCAGAGAAACGATTAAATGAGTTAATGGTTGAGGCACAGAAAGAAGCATATGGTGACAGCTTAGCAAGCTACCATCCACACTTCTGGAGTAGCAAACTACACTTCTTTATTGATAGTGTGCCATTCTATAACTTCCCATACACCTTTGGCTTCCTCTTCAGCTTAGGTATCTATGCGAATTATTTAGACAATCCTGAAGGTTTTGAAGAGAAATATATAGCATTATTGCGGGATACAGGCTCCATGAAGGTAGAGGAGCTTGCTGAGAAACACCTAGGTGTGGATATTACAAAAGAAGCTTTCTGGGCAGCTGGAATTCAATTGATGGCGCAGGATGCAGAGGAATTTATTCAGTTGACAGGAAAGATTACGAAATAATTGTAAAGAACAGATCAAAACCCGCTTGAAATCTACTACTGATTACATGCGGGTTTCTTACAGGCTTTTAAATTCTTCTCAAACGTTTTATCCTGCTCTTTATTTGTACTTTGTGCTGTTGGTCGTATCTTAATGTATTTGGATATATGTTATACTTCTACTTTCACAAACAAAACCGTTCCATCTGGTAATCCATCTAAATGATGCAAGCTCCTCTTCTCTCTCCTGGATAAGCCTTTGATGCATTTCTTTCTATAATGAATGTTATGAAATATCCCCCCATACACTTTCTGCGATTTTAATTAAATGACGTATTTTATTCCATTGCTCTTCTTCTGTTAACTTGTTTCCTTCTTCCGTACTTGCAAAGCCACATTGAGGACTCAATGCTAAGTTTTCCAGTGGAATATACTGGCTTGCTTCTTTGATTCGGGCTTCTATTTTATCTGAATCCTCGAGCTCTGGGAATTTAGAGGTAAGCAGTCCTAATACAACGATTTGATCATCACGTGTGAAGCTTTTTAACGGTTCGAAATCACCTGAACGATCATCATCATATTCTAAAAATAATCCATCTACCTTTAATTTAGCAAATATTGCGTCTGAAATATGATTGTATCCTCCACTTGTAATATAAGTAGATCGGAAGTTACCTCGGCAAATGTGCATTGTTATCAACATATCGCTTGGCTTCTTAGAAATAGCATCATTCAAGCATTGCACTCGCTTCTCGATAATGTCATCCACACTCATATTATTCTTCTCTATAACCGCTTCGATTCGCTCGTCAGAAACGAAGTCAATCCATGATGTATCATCCAATTGCAAATAACGACAGCCTGCATCATAAAATGCTTGAATCGCCTTTTGATAAGCTATTACAGTATCCTGAAAGAACTGCTCATTGTTACCGTTGTAATATTCGTCTCCCTGGATTCTAGTAAATAGCATATTGGGACTAGGAATGGAGAATTTAGCAATTTGACTGCCATCACCATATTTTTCAACCGTTTCTTGTAAAAACGTAAAGTGTTCAATCATCTCATGTCCGCGAAAATCAATCTTGCCAACAATCTTAATAGCTTTATTCTTCGTTTTCGCCCCTTTAAAATTGCTTATGTATTCCGTCTCGAATTGCTCTACGCCATCCAATCCAGATAGAAAATCTAAATGCCACCATGAACGTCTGAATTCACCGTCTGTTATCGATTTAAGCCCGACCTTAATCTGATTTTGAACCAATTTCTCAATTTCCGTATCCTCTGTTGCTTTAAGAGCAGCTTTATCAATTTGCCCCTCTTCATACGCTTTTCTTGCTTCTTTAATCGGTTCTGTTCTTAAAAAACTACCAACATGATCTGCTTTGTATAATTTCTTTGCTACTGCTTTCTCCATCAATATCCCCTCTTTTCTATAAAGTTAGCCTTCCCTCAGTAAGGGTTTAACGGACAATTAGCACCATTATAAAAAAATCCTCTTCTTTAATAAGAAGAGGATTTGGCATCCGTAACGCTCTCTCTTCTTATCTTTAAGCAAATTGCTACTGGAATTGGCACAGTACTATAAAAAGTCCGCTGCCGAGGATTCACAGGGCCAGTCCCTCCACCTCTCTAGATAAGAATATTCAGTTATTAAATTAGGATACAACTGTTTGTGAATACTGTCAACTTAACTAAAAATAGCTAATTTTTTTCACGAGCAGTTGCCATCTCTTACTTCTGGTGAAAAAACGAGGTGAATCTTCTTCATTAAGGAGTATTATTACAGTCTCTACCTTTACAATGATTTAACAAAACTTTTCAAGTAAATAGTTGACAGGAAGTACATGGTAAATATAAATTTGATTTATCATAATTATTTTATATTTTACGGTCAATTAGTAACAATCCTACATAACTTTCATCTCATGATTTCACCAAGAGAAAATGAGTTTGACTGGACTAACGATATTAGAAACTACAATTTTACAGAGCATCAAATGATTTGTTTTTACAGAATAATTCAGGAATTGCTCTTCAATGCTGTTAAACATTCTAGAGCTTCTAGTGTCTCTTTATCCTTCATACTAACCATACCCACATTGAAGTTAATACATGTACATTATAATTATTTTTCTTTGTATCTTATTTGTTTAAAAACTGTTGGCTTTATTAGTTATAAGTAAAGTAATACGGAGGTTTTTTGGTGTGATAAACATACTTTATATAGAGGATGATCCAGAAATAGAAGAAATTGTACACAATGCTCTAAATAAAAAGGGGTATAACTTGATATGTTTAAGTTCAGGGAACAACTATCAACAACACCTACATAATGTTCATTTAGTTATTTTAGATGTAATGCTACCTGGTTTGGATGGCTTTACAATTGGTGTAAATTAGCACATTATCCCAGACATCTAATTTCACTTTAATCCAGTTAGAAATCTGAAATAATGTGCCGACTTTTTCACTTTAATTCAGTTTTGAAAATTAATATG